>NZ_JBFBJK010000011.1:0-297142 GCF_040686095.1 Streptomyces sp. NPDC086554 | reverse complement strand
GGGGGGGGGGGGGGGGGGGGGGGGGGGGGGGGGCGGGCCCCCCCCCCCCCCCCCCCCGGGGGGGGGGGGGGGGGGGGGGGGGGGGGGGGGGGGGCCCCCCCCCCCCCCACCCCCGCTCCTCAAACGCCGGAGGGGCTGAAAACTACGCCGCCGAGCTCGATCGCGCCGCGTCCCGCTTCGCGACCTCCTCCCGGACGATCGGGATCACATGCCGGCCGAAGTCGATCGCGTCGTCCAGGAGGTCGTAGCCGCGGGCCGAGAGGATTTCGACGCCCAGGTCGTAATAGTCGAGCAGGGCCTGGGCGACCGTCTCCGGAGTGCCCACCAGGGCCGTGGAGTTGCCGGCGCCGCCGGTCTCCGCCGCGGTCGGGGTCCACAGGGCGCGGTCGTGCCGCTCGCCCGAGGCCGCCACCGCAAGGAGCCGCTGCGAGCCCGAGTTCTCGGGGTTCTTCAGCGGGTGGCGGCGGGACAGGGGAGCGCCCGCCTTGCGTGCCTTGATGCGGGCCAGCGTCGCGTGCGCCTTCTCCCAGGCCAGCTCCTCGGTCGGCGCGATGATCGGGCGGAACGCCACCTGGATCCTGGGGACGTCGGTGCGGCCCGCGGCCTTCGCCGCCGCCTTCACCGACTCGATCTGCTCGGCGGTCTGTGCCAGGGGCTCGCCCCACAGGCAGTAGATGTCGGCCTCGGCGCCCCCGGCCGCGTACGCGGCGGGCGAGGAACCCCCGAACGAGACGCGCGGATGCGGCTGTTGGACCGGGAAGGTGTCGCTGACGAAGTCCTTGAAGCGGTAGTGCGCGCCCTCGTGGTCGAAGGGCTCGTGCGAGGTCCACGCCTTCTTGATGATCTGGATGGCCTCGCGGGTGCGCGCGTACCGCTCGTCCTTGGTGAGGAAGTCGCCCTCGCGCTGCTGCTCCTGGTCGTTGCCGCCGGTGATGAAGTGCACCGCGAGGCGGCCGTCGCTGATCCGGTCCAGGGTCGCGAAGGTCTTCGCGGCGAAGGTGGGGTACGAGACGTTCGGGCGGTGCGCGACCAGGATCTGGAGCCGGTCCGTGCGGGCCGCGATATAGGCGGCCGCGGGGGAGGGGTCCGGTGAGCCGGAGCCGTACGCGAACAGGACGCGGTCCCAGCCGTGGTCCTCGTGGGCGCGGGCGAGCCTGAGCGTGTAGTCCTTGTCGAAGGAGGCGCCGGAACGCGCGGTGACTTCGGAGCCTTCGTTGGTCGCTGCGATGCCGAGGAACTCGACGGGCATGATGGAGCCTCATCTCAACTGGTCGTGGTGTGCGCTGACATGACTGACACGGCAGCAGTCAGAAACTGACGCGGAAGCAGTCAGGAGCAACACGACGCGGACCACACACGACCGAAGTCGATGTGGTCGCGGGTGACCAGCCGCAGCTGAGGGCGCATGCGCCCAGTGGAACAGCCGTCCATACAGGGCGTCAACCACGGTCGTGCGGAGGTCTGTTCCCTCCATTCGACGCCATTACTCCACGTGTTCGATTGATCGCCACGCGTGTAAATGGGCCGAGTGTATGCCTGTCGGCGAGGTCGCTGCAGAGGGTTGCTGAATATGACTCGGCGATGATTCCGGCGGACTAAGCTCGCCCGGAGCGCGGCGAGTTGAAACGAGTTGCGATAGATTCGCGCGCTTGTTCCCAGATCTGCAGATAGTTCGTATGCGTCTTCCCCTCCCAACTCCCCACAGGCTCCCCCCATTTCCCAGCATCACCCCCTAATTCCTCCCCCAAGACGAGTGTTCAGAGGGCATACATGGTGAGTGTTCAATCGCCTCCCGGTGGCCGAGAAGTCCCTTACGCACGTGTGTTGTTGCTGCCCGCCATGCTGATGGCCGCGGCAACCGGAGCCGCCGTCGCGGCGGTCACGGAACCCGCCCGCATCGCGGTCGGCTGGTGCGGTGCGGTCGCGACCCTCGTGGTCATCGCGGTCGGCGCCGAGGCGGTGCGCCGCGGCCGGTCCATCCGCGAGCTCCACGCGCAGTACGGACAGCGGGTCGCCTTCCTGGAGCGGCGCATCGCATCCCATGACGACGAGACCATCCGCCTGGGCGGGGAGATCATCCCCGAGGCCGTGTTCCGGCTCCGGCAGGGCGAAGCACCCTCGGAAGTGATCCGCCACCTTGTCGACGGTGACGAGTCCTTCGCCGAACTCCCGGAGTCACAGCGGCAGATGCTCCGCAACGTCCTGGACACCCTGGACACCGGAGAGGCGATGCGCGAGTCCTCGCAGCGCGCCTTCGTCAACATCGCCCGGCGCGTCCAGTCCATCGTCCACCAACAGTCCGCGGAACTGCGCGAGATGGAGGAGTTCCACGGCCGCAACCCCGAGGTCTTCGACGACCTGCTGCGCATCGACCACGGCACCGCGCTGATCGGCCGCCTCGCCGACTCGATCACCGTGCTCGGCGGCGCCCGCCCCGGACGCCAATGGCCCAAGCCCGTACCGCTGTACAGCGTGTTGCGCGGCGCCATGTCGCGGATCCTCGAGTACCAGCGCGTCGATCTGCACTCGATCGCCAAGATCGCCATCCGCGGCACCTCGGTCGAACCGCTCATCCACGCCTGCGCCGAGCTGCTCGACAACGCCACCCGCTACTCGCCGCCGCAGACCCGCGTCCATGTGACCGCCGTCGAGGTGCAGACAGGCATCGCGATCGAGATCGAGGACGGCGGCGTCAGCCTCAGCGAGGAGGCCAGGGCGCGGGCCGAGCGCATGCTCGCCCAGGCCCAGGCCGGCATCGACCTGAACGACCTCGGTGAGACCCCGCGCCTGGGCATGGCCGTCGTGGGCCGACTCTCGCAGATGTACAACCTGCAGGTCTCGCTGCGGCAGTCCGCGTACGGCGGGGTCCGCGCGGTCCTCATCGTCCCGCGCGAGATGATCAGCACCGGGCCCGCGCCCGGCCTCGCGCACGGCATCGGAGCCTCCGCGGTGCCCCGGGTGAACGCGAACGGCGAGCCCATCAAGGAGCCCCACGGCATCCGGCGCAAGAAGCCCCGCGTCATGACGGCGGGACCGCCGCTCTCGAAGTCACAACTCACCGCGGCCATGGAGGACGACGTCCCCGAGGTCACCGAGTGGACGTCGAACGGTCTGCCGCAGCGCCGCAGCCGGGTCCGCACATCGTTCAGCCAGCGGGTCGCCCAGGAGGCCGAGGACGCGAAGTACGCGGCCCAGGCCGCGCAGTACGCCAAGCCCCCGACGACACCGGTCGTACCCGAACCGGTGAAGAAGAAGGAGGAGAAGGAGCCCGGTCTGTGGATCGAGGCCTTCATGAAGGGCGTCAAGGGCGACGAGACCACCGCCGGCGATCCGCCGCCCCCCGGGGACCACACCGAGAACGACCACGGCAACGCCGACAACGCCGACGAGGGGGGCTGGAAGTGATCCAGCAACGGGCCAATTTCGACTGGATGCTCAAGGAGCTCGCCGACGGGGTGCCGCAGACCCGGCAGATCGTGGTGCTCTCCGCGGACGGTCTGCGGATCGCGCGCTACGGCGGCGACCCCGACGGAGCCGACCGGATCGCCGCCGCCTGCGCGGGACTTCAGTCCCTGGCCGCCGCCGTCGCCACCGAGATCCCGCACAGCGAAGGCGGGATGCGCATGGTGATCATCGAGATCGACGGCGGCTACTTCTACATGATGGCCGCGGGCGCCGGTGCCTATCTGGCCGTCCTCGCGGAGGAGACCGTGGACGCGGGCCTCATCGGGAACCGCATGCGGGACCTGGTCGTCCGGATCGGCGCCCATCTGACGAGCCCGCCCCGGCGAGACGGGCAGGCCGTATGACTCCTCCGCAAGGCGACCCTCCTGCCCACGGCGACGACCCTCCCCGGCGTGTACGGCGCAGCCCGGAGAACCCCGAGCGGCTCTACACCATCACGGGCGAGGACACGGAACGGGCGCCGATCGACCTGGTCACCCTGATCGTCGCGCACGGCGAGGCGGCCCCCGCGGCGCAGCCGGAGCACTCCGTCGTACTGCGGTTATGCAAGCAGCCGCTGTCCGTCGCCGAGCTTTCGGCCTATCTGGCGCTGCCGTTCAGCGTGGTGACGATTCTGCTGACGAGGATGCTCGCCGTCGACCTCGTACAGGCGCGCGAGCCGATCGTCCGCTCCACGCTCCCCGACCGTTCCCTCCTCGAAGCGGTGATGCATGGACTTCAGAAACTCTGAGAACACCGACACGATCACCGGACCCAGCAGCGAGGACGTGCTGCCGCACACGGCCACGGCCGCGGTGAAGGTCGTGATCGTGGGCGGGTTCGGGGTCGGCAAGACGACGATGGTCGGTTCGGTCAGCGAGATCAGGCCGCTGACCACCGAAGAGACCATGACCCAGGCCGGTATCGGCGTGGACGACAACTACGGCTCCGAGTCCAAGACGGCCACGACCGTGGCGATGGACTTCGGCCGGATCAGCATCTCCGAAGAGCTGGTGCTCTATCTGTTCGGCACCCCGGGCCAGGAGCGCTTCTGGTTCCTGTGGAACGGGCTCTTCGAAGGCGCGCTCGGCGCCGTCGTCCTCATCGACACCCGGCGCCTGGAGGTCAGCTTCGACGTGATCGGCCGCCTCGAGGAGCGCGGAGTGCCCTTCGTCGTCGCGGTCAACGACTTTCCCGACGCGCCGCAGCACGCGATCCCGGCGCTGCGTGGCGCCCTCGACCTGGACGAGGCGGTGCCGATCGTGAAGTGCGACGCCCGGCAGCGCGTGTCGAGCCGGGACACCCTGCTGACCCTCATGCGGTATCTGCACTCCCTGACCGTGGCCCGCGTCTGACCCTCATCTCATCCGCAACCCCGGAGCGACGAACGTGACGACCCCATCCCACTCCCACCCCGGCACGGACGACCCGTCCCTGCCGCCCCCCGGCTGCCCCGCCCACGGCCTCGGACCCGGCGGCCTGCGCCGCCTCTACGGTCCCGAGGCGGATACCGACCTCGCAGGCGTGTACGAGAAGCTGCGTGCCGAACACGGTGCGGTGGCCCCGGCCCTGCTGCACAACGACGTACCGATCTGGGCGGTCCTCGGCCACAGCGAGAACCTCCACATGGTGCGCACCCCCTCGCAGTACACCCGCGACTCGCGCCAGTGGCGGGCCGTCCTGGACGGCTCCATGGGCCCCGACAACCCGCTCGCCCCCGTCGTCACCTGGCAGCCCATGGCCACCTTCGCGGAGGGCGCCGAGCACGAGCGGCTGCGCGGAGCGGTCACCGGCGCCATGGGAGGCCTCGACCACCGGGGCATCCGCCGCTACATCAACCGCTACAGCAACCTCCTGCTCAACGACATCTGCCAGGACGGCAGGGCCGACCTCGTGAGCGGGTACGCCGAGCATCTGCCGATGATGGTCATGTGCCATGTCCTCGGCATGCCCGAGGAGTACAACGAGCGGATGGTGCAGGCCGTCCGCGACATGATCAGGGGCACCGAGACCGCCATCGCCAGCAACGCGTACATCATGGAGGCGCTGATGCGCCTGGTGGCGCGGCGCCGGGCGAAGGCGGAGGAGGACTTCACCAGCAACCTCATGGCCCAGCCCGCGCAGCTCACGGACGACGAGGTCGCAGCGCATCTGCGGCTCGTGCTCTGCGCCGCGTACGAGGCGACGGTCAACCTCATCTCCAACGCCCTGCGGATGGTCCTCACCGACCCGCGCTTCCGTGCCCAGCTCAGCGGCGGCCAGATGACCGTCCCGGAGGCGGTCGAGCAGTCCCTGTGGGACGAGCCGCCGTTCAGCGCCATGGTCGGCTACTTCGCCAAGCAGGACACGCAGCTCGGCGGCCAGCAGATCAAGGCGGGCGACGGTCTGATCTTCGGCATCGCGCCGGGCAACGTGGACCCTGTCGTACGCCCGGATCTCGCCGCCAACATGCAGGGCAACCGCTCCCATCTGGCGTTCGGCGGCGGTCCGCACGAGTGCCCGGGGCAGGACATCGGGCGCGCCATCGCCGACACCGGCGTCGACGCGCTCCTGATGCGCTTCCCTGATGTGGAACTCGCCGTCGAGGAACACGAGTTGAGGTGGAACTCGTCGATCCTCTCGCGGCATCTGGTGTCGCTGCCGGTGCATTTCGCACCCCGGCCGCCGCAGGATGTGACGGCCCGGCCGATGGCGAAGGTGCCGGGGCCGCGCAACGACTGGCAGGTGTCGTCCCCGGCGCCCCGGCCCGCCCAGCCGGCGCCGGTCGTGCCCCAGCCCGCGCCGACGCCGCCCGCACCGGAGCCGGTGGCCGCGACCGTGCCGCGCCAGGGCGCGTGGCGGCGCTTCGTCACCTGGTGGCGGGGTTACTGACCCCCCGCTTTCCCCTGCCAGGTGTCGTACGCGGTCCAGGCGCCGAGCTCGCGCGCGCTGACGAAGCGGTGCTCGGCGCCCGTGACGGGGTCGGTGAACTCCAGGACGCGGGAGAGGAGTTGGAGGGGCCGCCGGAAATCGTCCGGCGGCACGGGCCCCTGTACCACGGGGTAGATCGGATCGCCGAGGATCGGAAGCCCCAGGGCGCTCATGTGGACGCGCAGCTGGTGGGTGCGGCCGGTGTGCGGGGTCAGTCGGTAGCGGGCCAACTCGCCGTTGTGCTCGGCGAGTTGGATCTCGCTCTCGCTGTTCGGCTCGGCGTCCGGGACCTCGTAGGCGGCGATGACGCCGCGTTCCTTGATGATGTGGCTGCGTACGGTGCGGGGGAGTTCGGCCGCCGGGTCGTACGCCGCCACGGCCTCGTACTCCTTGCGTACCCGTCGCTCGCCGAACAGCGTCTGGTAGGCGCCGCGTTCGGCGGGCCGCACGGTGAACAGGATCAGGCCCGCGGTGAGTCGGTCAAGGCGGTGCGCGGCGCCGAGCGTGGGCAGGCCGAGCTCCGTGCGGAGCCGGGCGAGCGCCGTCTCGGTGACATGGCTGCCGCGGGGTGTGGTGGCGAGGAAATGCGGCTTGTCGGCGACGACGATGTGCTCGTCGCGGTAGACGACGTCGATGGCGTACGGCACCGGGACCTCGTCCGGCAGATCGCGTTGGAACCACACGAAGGCGCCGGGCGCGTAGGGCGCGTCCGGTGCCACCGGTACGCCGTCGGCCCCGATGATCCGCCCGTCCCGCAGCATCCCGTCGATCACTCCCGGCCCGGCCTTGAGCCGTGCCACGAGGTGATCCCGCACGGTCGCCCACGCCCCGTCGGCCGGCAGCTTGACCCGCACGGGGTCGACGCCGCGGCGCTGGGGCAGGGGAGAGGGCGGGATGCGGGGCTTGCGGGTCACAGGTTGAAGGGTACGGGGGCTGGCGGGGCGCCTACCGGGTGCGAGGTTGCTTCGTGCGTGGCCCGGCAGCTTCGGCTCGCGCAAGACTTTCCCGCCCACCCACCCGAATCCCGGGGTCAGGCGTCAGCTGTCGTCCTTGACCCGCGCATGCAGATGCATGTCATGCCAGCCGTCCGCGTGGAGGACCGCGCTGCGTTTGGTGCCCTCCGGCTCGAAGCCCGTCTTGAGGGCCACCCGGCACGATGCCTCGTTGGCCACGGAGTGGGTGAGTTCGAGGCGGTGCAGGCCCACCTCGTCGAAGGCCCAGCGCGACAGCGCGGTCAGGGCGCGCGGGGCGATGCCACGGCCGCGGGCCGACGGCATGGTCCAGTAGGCGACTTCGGCCTGTCCGTCGGCGAGCACGATCAGGCGCAGCGCGATCCGGCCCACCAGCTCGTCCGTGGCGGCGTCGGTGATCGCCCAGTACGCGTCCTTCTCCTCGGACCAGGCCTTGCGCCAGCCGTCGATCCAGCCCCGGGTCTCGTCGACCGACTCGGCGTCCCGCGCGTGCCAGCGCTGTATCAGTGGGTCCTGGAACGCCTCGTACACGGCGGGCGCGTCATCGGGCGACCAGGGTCGGATGACGAGGCCGCCGGGGACGGGGATGGTGGGCTGTGCCTGCCGGGTGAGCGTCCCTGCTGCGACTACGTCAGAGATCTTGAAGGGCATGGGCTCATCGTGACAGCGGGCCGATGATGAGGGGACTGGTTTTCGGCACAGGCCCCGCGACGGGCCCCGTAGGGGGCGCGGGGAACTGCGCGACCAGCCCCCACCGGCGGGCGGACGAGAGAGGCCCCGTCCCGCCCCAGCCAAGCGCCCCGCTAAGCAGCTGCTTCCTGCTCAGCCTCCACCTGCGCATTCCACTCCCGCTTCGACGCCTGCCACCCATCCTCATTGTGACCGAGCCGCCAATACCCGGAGATGGAAAGCCGCTCGCGCGGCACCTCGCGCTCCACGCGCAGATAGCGGCGCAGCTCCTTCACGAAGCCCGCCTCGCCGTGCACGAACGCCTGCAGGTCGCCGTCCGGGAACTTCAGCGAGCGCACCGCTTCGACCAGGGCCTCGCCGACGGGGCGCTGACCGCGGTGCAGCCACTCGATGTCCGCGGACGATTCGACCTTCTGCTCCTCGTCCGCGTCGCCGACCTCCACGAACGCGTACGCCTTGGCCCCCTCGGGCAGCGCCTCGAGCGCGGCGGCGATCGCGGGCAGCGCGCTCTCGTCACCGGCGAGGAGGTGCCAGTCGGCCGCGGCGTCGGGGGCGTAACCGCCGCCCGGGCCGAGGAAGCGCACCGTGGCGCCGGGCTGTACCCGCTGGGCCCACGGCCCGGCCAGGCCCTCGTCGCCGTGGATGACGAAGTCGAGGGCCAGCTCGCGGGCCTGCGGGTCCCACCGGCGGACCGTGTACGTACGCGTCACGGGCCACTGGTCGCGCGGGAACTCTTCACGGATCCGCTGGATGTCGAAGGGCTCCGGATACGTCGCGCCCTCGGCCGGGAAGAGCAGTTTCACGTAGTGATCCGTGGAATCGCCCGCCGTGAACTCGGCGAGGCCGTCGCCGCCGAGGACCACGCGCTGCATGTGTGGGGTGAGGCGCTCGGTACGCACGACCTGTGCCTGGTGAGTCTTCGGTGCTTTGCGTGCAGGACGTTCTGCCATGGCGGCGGCCTCCCCTGATCCAATGTTGCTTAGGCTTACCTAAGCTAACACCTCACCCTTGGAGTGTGGTGAGCAATCGCTGGAGCGCGCCGCCCAGTCCCCACCGCGCCGCGAGCTCGTCCAGGGCCGCGGGATCGCGGGGCTCGTTCGGCAGGGTGAGGTCGATGTCCGGCAGCGGCACGTCGTCCGCGACGCGGACCACCGTCGGCGCGACCGCCACATAGGCCCGGGATTCGTCGAGCCGCTTGCGCTGGGAGGGCGTCAGCTTGCTCTTCGGGTCGTCCACGGCGGCCATGATTCCGGCCAGATTTCCGTACGCGTCGAGGAGCTTGGCCGCGGTCTTCTCGCCGATGCCGGGCACGCCGGGCAGCCCGTCGCTCGGGTCGCCGCGCAGCAGCGCCAGGTCGACATAGCCGCCGCCGTCCACGCCGTACTTCTCCCGCAGCCAGTCCTCGTCCGTGAGCTGGAGGCTGCCGACGCCCTTGAGGGGATAGAGGACGCGGATGCCGCGCTCGTCGTCGACCAGCTGATAGAGGTCGCGGTCGCCGGTGACGATGTCGACGGGGCCGGTGGCCCGGGCGGCGTACGAACCGATCACGTCGTCGGCCTCGTACGCGGCCACGCCCACGCGTGCGATGCCGAGCGCGTCCAGGACGTCCTCGATGACCGGGACCTGCGGCGAGAGCGTGTCCGGGGTCTCCTCGGCGTCCGGGCCCTGCTCGACCTCCTCGGCGACGCGATGCGCCTTGTACGAGGGGATCAGCTCGACCCGCCAGTGCGGGCGCCAGTCCGCGTCCCAGCACGCGACCAGGTCGTCGGGGCGGTGGTCCTGGACGAGCCGGGCGATGAAGTCGAGCAGACCGCGCACCGCGTTGACCGGGGTGCCATCCGGGGCCTTCACGGAATCGGGGACCCCGAAATAGGCGCGGTAGTACAGAGAAGCCGTGTCGAGCAGCATGAGCCGTCGCGTTTGCTGAGTCACGTTCGCATCATGCCGCACGGCACTGACAGCGCGCGGTCTGTTGCGTATCGCGCTGTGCGGTGCAGAACGTGCAACAAATGTGAACTGGAACACGCCTGTGTTTGATTCTTGTACGCACGGGCAGGCGCGGATGCGGAGCGCTCCCGGTCGATGATTCAACTATTGCATCGGGCACGTAAGCGGGCGGAACCCGCGTCGCTCCACGGCCCGCCGGCGGGGGAGGCGGGCCGTTGTGGTTCAACCCGAGAGGTGTATGTGTCCAGGCTGCAAGCCGAGCACTTGTACAAGGTGTTCGGCAGACGACCCGCTGACGCGGTGGAGAAACTCCGCCACGGAACCGACCGCGATGAGCTGCGCGCCGAAGGCACCACTGCCGCGGTGATCGACGCCTCCTTCACGGTCGAGCCGGGCCAGATCTTCGTCGTCATGGGTCTCTCCGGATCCGGCAAGTCCACGTTGTTGCGCATGCTCAACGGTCTGTCGGAACCAACGGCCGGACAGGTGCTCTTCGACGGACAGGATCTGACCGGGCTGAGCGCCCGTGAGCTGCGCGAGGTGCGCTCCAAGAAGATCAGCATGGTCTTCCAGCACTTCGCCCTCTTCCCGCACCGCAGCGTCCTGGAGAACGCCGGTTACGGCCTTGAGGTGCAGGGCGTGCCGCGCGCCGAGCGCGAGGAGCGCGCCACGGTCGCGCTCGAACTCGCAGGACTGAAGGGCTGGGAGAAGTCCTGGCCCGACGAGCTGTCCGGCGGTATGCAGCAGCGCGTGGGCCTGGCCCGCGCCCTTGCCACCGACGCCGACCTGCTCCTCATGGACGAGTCGTTCAGCGCGCTCGACCCGCTGATCCGCCGCGACATGCAGGACCAGCTCCTCGAACTCCAGAAGCGGCTGAAGAAGACCATCGTCTTCATCACCCACGACCTGAACGAGGCCATGCGCCTGGGCGACCAGATCGCCGTCATGCGCGACGGCCGCATCGTCCAGATCGGCACCGCCGAGGACATCCTCGTGACCCCGGCCAACGACTACGTCGCGTCGTTCACGCAGGACGTCGACCGGGCCCGCGTGCTCACGGCGGGCGCGATCATGGACGAGCCCGAGACCGCCTTCGGTACGAAGACGGCCGACGGGAAGGAACTGCAGACCGCATCGGACGTGCTCGCCGCCGCCCCCGCCACCGTCACGGCGGACACCCCGATCATCGAGCTGTTCACGCCGTGCTCCACCAGCAGCGTCGCCGTGGCCGTCACCGACGGCGAGGGTGAGCTCATCGGTGTCGTACCGAGTGAGCGGCTGCTCGCCGTGCTCGGCGAGCCGATGCCCTCGACGGAGGCCTCGGCGGAGGAGAGCAAGGTGATCGCCAGTGCCTAGGATCCACATCGGCGACTGGGTCGCCTCCGGAGTCGACTGGCTGCGCGACAACTGCGAGTGGCTCTTCGACTTCATCAAGCTGGTCGTCGGGAACGCCTACGACGGCGTCAACGCCGTCCTCACCTCGCCCGAACCGCTGATCCTCATCGGCATCTTCGCCGTGCTCGCCTTCTGGCTGCGCGGGCTCCTCGCCGCCGTGGCGACGTTCGCGGGATTCGCGCTGATCGACTCGATCGAGCAGTGGGAACCGGCGATGAACACGCTGTCCCTCGTGCTCGTCTCCTGCGTGATCATCTTTGTGTTCGCGCTGCCGATCGGCATCTGGGCGGCCAAGAACCGCACCGTCAGCGGTCTGATACGCCCGGTGCTCGACTTCATGCAGACCATGCCCGCCATGGTCTATCTGATCCCGGGCATCTTCTTCTTCGGCGTCGGCCCGGTCCCCGGCATGGTCGCGACCATCGTGTTCGCGATGCCGCCGGCCGTCCGCCTCGCCGAGCTCGGCATCCGGCAGGTCGACGAGGAACTGATCGAGGCCGCCGAGGCGTTCGGCACGCACCCGCGCAACACGCTGTGGCGCGTCCAGCTCCCCCTTGCCCTGCCCACGATCATGGCGGGCGTCAATCAGGCGATCATGCTCGCCCTGTCGATGGTGGTCGTCGCCGGCATGGTCGGCGGTGGCGGTCTCGGCTCCACCGTGTACGACGGCATCAGCTCGGTCGACGTCGCGCTCGGCTTCGAGGGCGGTATCGCGGTGGTCATCCTCGCGATGTACCTGGACCGCATGACCGGCGCCCTCAACCAGCGCGTCTCGCCACTCGGCCGGCGCGCCCTGGCCAAGGCCAACTCCGCGCTCGGTGGCCTGAAGATCATGCAGTGGAAGCCGGCCACGCCGGTCGCCATGGTCGGTGTCCTGGTCCTGGCGCTGGTCGCCGGCGGCCTGAACATCTTCGGCAACGACGACGAGGGCCCCAAGGTCTCCGCGAACGTCGGCCAGGGCCGCACGATCAAGATGGGCTACATCGACTGGCCCGAGGGCACCGCCTCCACGTACCTGTGGAAGAACGTCCTCGAGCAGCGTGGCTTCAAGCCCGATGTGAAGGCCCTCGAAGTGGGCGCCCTCTACAACGGCCAGGCGCAGGGCAGCATCGACGTGCAGACCAACTCCTGGCTGCCGGCCACGCACGCCCCGTACTGGAGCAAGTACAAGAACCAGCTCGAGGACTACGGCAGCTGGTACGAGCCGACCTCGCTCGAGATCGCGGTGCCCAAGTACGTCAAGGGCGTCAAGACGCTCGACGACCTCAAGGGCAAGAGCGACCTCTTCAAGGGCAAGATCTACGGCATCGAGCCCGGCGCCGGTGAGACGAAGCTCTACGAGGACAAGGTCCAGCGCGACTACGGCCTCAAGGGCGAGTACGAGCTGGTCAAGTCCAACACCTCGGCGATGCTCGCCCAGCTCGACCGCGCGTACGCGAAGAAGGAGCCCATCGCGGTCACGCTCTGGTCGCCGCACTGGGCGTACGACAAGTACGAGCTGACCAAGCTGAAGGACCCCAAGGGCTCCTTCGGTTCGGGCGACGGCATCCACACCCTCGGCCGCAAGGGCTTCGCCGAGAAGGAGCCGCAGGTCGCGCAGTGGCTGAAGGACTTCAAGCTCAGCGAGGGGCAGCTGACCTCCCTCGAGGGCGAGATTCAGGACGCAGGCAAGGGCAAGCAGGACCAGGGCGTCAAGGCCTGGATGAAGAAGAACCCGGGCATCGTCGACAAGATGGCTCCGGTCGCCAAGGCCACGTACGAGAAGGGCAAGCAGGCCGGCGCCGCGCCGAACATCGGCTACCCGGCGTGGGACGAGGGCATCGCCGCCACGTACCTGTGGAAGAACGTCCTGGAGAAGCGCGGCTACAAGCCGAAGACCACCAAGCTCGACGTCGGCCCGCTGTTCACCGGTCTCTCCACCGGCCAGGTCGACTTCGAACTCGACGGCTGGCTGCCGGTCGCGCAGAAGCAGTACTGGGAGAAGTACAAGAAGGATCTCGTCGACGTCGGGGCCTGGTACGACAAGACGACGCTCGAGGTTGCGGTCCCGTCCTACGTCAAGGGCGTGAAGACCATGGACGATCTGCGCAAGAACAAGGACAAGTTCAAGGGCAGGATCGTCGGCATCGAGCCGGGCACCGGCCAGATGACGCGTCTCAAGGACAAGGTCATGCCGGCCTACGGTCTGGACGACTTCAACCTGACCAGCGCGGGCACGAGTCCGATGCTCGCCGAGCTGGAGCGCGCGTACGCGAAGAAGGAGCCGGTCGCGGTCGTGCTCTGGTCGCCGCACTGGGCGTACAACAAGTACGACCTCACGCGCCTCGAGGACCCCAAGAAGACCTGGGGTGCCAACAACCAGATCAAGACGCTGGCCAACAAGGGCTTCCCGAAGAAGTACTCGGAGCTCAACGGCTGGCTGAAGAACTGGCACATGAGCCCTGACGAGCTGATGAGTCTCGAGCAGGCCGTCCAGAAGGCCGGCAAGGGCAAGGAAGAAGCCGGCGTGCAGAAGTGGGTCGAGGCCCACCCGGGCATCGTCGACAAGATGGCCCCGGTGAAGTAGCCGGAGCAGCAGCACAGTTGAGCCCCGCCGACGGCAGCGTGCCGTCGGCGGGGTGGGACGTGCCGTGTGGCGCATCCCACCCCGCCTTCCGTACCGGTCGACGGGGCGAGTCCCTAACCTCGGTGAGGTTCCCGCCAACCCCGGTGAGTTCCCGCCGCCCGTTCACGTCATCCCACGTGAACCTCCCTGTGAGCCCCTTCCCCGTGACCGTCACCCGCTCCTTCCGGGCCCTGCCGCTCCTGGTCGCCCTGGTCCTGGCCCTCATCGGGGTGCTGCTCATCTCGCGCATGCCGACCGCGAGCGCGGCCCCCGCGTCCGCGGGCACCGCACGGCTCGCCGCGCTGGCCGGTGACGTGCGCGCCGCCGACGGGCACCGCTACGACGCCAGGGACGACACCGGCCGCACCATGGACGCCGCGCAGATCACCCAGCGCTCCGACGGCACGTATCTGGCCGTCTACCACACGCTTCTGGGCGACGGCCGCTTCCACGCCGCCGTCGCCACCTCCGCCGATCTGCGGCACTGGCAGCGCCGCCACGACTTCGGGCCCGGCACCCATCAGGCGTCCCTCGCCGGTGACGGGCGCGGTGGATATGTCCTCGCGTACGAGAAGGACCCGAAGAACCACATCGCGGTGCGCGCGTACGCCCACGAGGAGGCGCTGCTCGACGGGCGCGCGGCACGGGCCTACGACGCGCCGCGCACCCTCTCGCGGTGCGCGGAGGGCACGCCCGCCATCACCGCCGTACACGGCGACACCGTCGAGCTCACCGGGCACTACCGCGCCGACTGCGACACCGACCGCCAGCTGCGCGCCACGCTCACCGGCTTCCGGCACTGGGAGGCGACGCCGGACCGGAGGCTCGACCGGGCCCTGCAGACGTGGGGCAACAGCGGGAACCTCGGCGACCGGGCGCCCGTCGATCTTGACGGGCGGCGGGTGCTCCTCGTCGAGGGGCAGCGGTGGCGCGGCGACTTCGGGAGCTGGCGGACCTACGCCTACGACCCCGCGAGCGGCACCGCGGACCGCCTCGCCATCCGTACGCACGGCGGCAGCAGCGCCTTCGCCAACCCTTCGGCGACGCTCCTGACCGATCCTCAAGGGCGGCCTGCTTTGCTGGTCAGTCTCTTCATTCCGGGGGAAGGGGCGGCTCCCGGAGAGGCGGGGCAGCTTATCTACTGGCGCAAGCTGTAGGCGGCGGTCCTGGCAACGGGGCGAAACCGTTTGGCGAACATGCGTAGGGTGCAGAAAACCCAACAGGGTTGAGAGTGGACCGACGCGCAGAAGGGAGCCGAGGCGATGGACGAGCAGAAGGAAACCCTCCGAGTGGGCTCGGCCGTGCGGCGCCGCCGCCGGCAGCTGGAGCTCACCCTCGCCGTGGTGGCCGAGCGCAGCGGTCTCTCGGTGCCTTTTCTGAGCCAGGTCGAGAACGAGCGGGCGCGGCCCAGCAGGCGTTCCCTGCAGCGCGTCGCCGACGCCCTGCTGACCACCGACGTCGAACTGCTCGCCGCCGCCGACCCCGCCTGCACGGTCGACCTGGTGCGTGCCGACGAGGGCGACGGCGAGGGTTCGTCGCCCGACGCCCGCGTCCGCACGCTGGTGCGCGGCCACCATCAGCTGCACGCGATCGAGTTCACCGGGGACCACGACGAGGGGCGCGAATTCCAGCACCGCAACGACGAGTTGATGTACGTCGTGGGCGGCGCCGTCGAGGTCGAGGCGGAGGGCAGGGCGCACCGGCTCGGCCGCGGCGACAGCCTGTATCTGACCGGCGGGGTGCGCCACCGCTGGCGGGCGACCGTGCCCGACAGCCAGGTCCTCGTCGTGGCGGTCGCCGACCACATCGAGGCCACGGACGCCCGGCGCTGAGGAGGCCCTTTCGTGCCCGGAATGCGGGTCGTCTCGCTCGTGCCGTCGCTGACCGAGGCGGTCGCCGTCACGCTGCCGGGCGCCCTTGTGGGGGCCACGGAGTGGTGCAGCCATCCGGCGGACCTGGACGTGGTCCGCGTCGGCGGCACCAAGAACCCTGACGTACGCGGCATCGTCGCGCTCGCCCCGGACCTGGTGATCGCCAACGAGGAGGAGAACCGCGCCCCCGACCTCGCGGAGCTGCGGGCGGCGGGGATCGAGGTGCTCGTGACGGAGGTGCGCGATCTGCCGGGCGCCTTCCGGGAGCTGGCCCGGGTGCTGGCCGCCTGCGGGTCGGGGCGGCCGCGGTGGCTCGACGAGGCGGAAGGGGCGTGGGCGCGGCTTCCGGCGCCGGAGGTCAGGCAGCGGGCGGTGATCCCGATCTGGCGGCGCCCCTGGATGGTCCTGGGCCGCGACACATTCGCCGGTGATCTGCTGCGGCGCCTGGGCGTCGACAACACGTACGCGACCCACACCGAACGCTATCCGCGCATCCCGCTGGAGGAGCTGCGGGCCGCGGCGCGCGACCTGGTGGTCCTGCCCGACGAGCCGTACCGCTTCACGCGCGATGACGGCCCCGAGTCGTTCCCCGTCCCCGCGGCGCTGGTCAGCGGCCGCCATCTGACCTGGTACGGGCCGTCGTTGGGGGAGGCGCCTGCCGTTCTCAGCGGGGCGCTGCGAGCAGCTTTCCGCTGAGCAGGCCGCGCACGGTGTGGGTGAGGGCCACCGCCCAGGCTGCCACCAGGACGATGAACAGGGCGACGGCCAGCCAGTCGTACACCGCGAGGCCGGTGTGCTTGCCCAGGCCCTCGGCGCCTGTGACGCACGTACCGACGGGGAACGTGAACGCCCACCAGGTCATCGCGAAGCGCATGCCCCGGCGCCGGGCCCGCAGCACCATCGCGGCCGCGAGGGCGAGCCACAGCAGGGCGAAGCCCATCACCGGTACGCCGTAGAGCACGGCGAAGATCGCGAAGCCCTGGTCGTAGGGGGCCGGGACGACGCCGGAAGCCGCGGTGTCGGCGAACTTGTTGACCGCCGTGGTCGACTGCCCGAGCGGGCCGAGGACCAGGAAGAGGGTGGGGGTCAGCGCGAGCGGCAGGGGGCCGCCGGTCATCAGGCGGGCGAAGATCATCGGCAGCATCACCAGGGTGGCGAGCAGGCTCAGGCCGAACATCGCGAAGCAGGCGAAGAGCAGCGTCTCCTGCGCCTGTCCCGCCGGGAGATGGGGTATGAGGAGGGGGCCGAGGGCGGCGGACACCATGGGCGCCACGACGGGAAGCAGCCAGACGGGAGAGGCCTGGCCCGGCTCTATTCGGTGCCTGACCACCATCAGATACGGGATCGCCACGGCCGCCGCGAGCCCGATGACGCTGCCCGCGGTGAACAGCACGGTGTCGAGCGCGACCGCCGCGCCCGTGCCGATCCAGTCCTCGCCCACCAGGAGCGCGCCGCCGCCGACCGCGAGCAGGGCCATGGCGAGACAGCCGTAGAAGGGGGCGACGGCCGGGTCGAGGAGATGGGCGCGGGCCTGGTCGCGGTGGTGGACCCAGTGCAGGGTGCGGGCGACGAGCAGGGCGGCGAGCATCAGCAGGGAGAGCGCCCAGACGGCGGTGCAGGCGGTCCGCAGGCCGGGGATGCCGGCGGGGAGCGCCGCGCCCGCGTTGGCGATGATCGCCGTGCCCATGACGGCGGCGTACCAGTTGGGTGCGAGGTGACGGGTGGCGGGGGCGCTGCGGCGGATGCTGCGCGCGGGTGCCTGCGGGTGGGCGAGGGTGACCATGTGTCCACGGTCCTTCCTCGCCGGGTCCCCCACCAGGAGTCATGTCGCTATGAGGGCATAACCTGGCCTTATGAGTACGTCATCCTCGCCTGCCGAGTTCTCCGATACGCCGACGGGGGCGCCGCTCGCCCATCGTGTGCCGGACCTCGGGGCGCTCGAACTGCTGCTCGCCGTGGCGCGGCTCGGCAGTCTGGGGCGGGCCGCGCGGGAGCTCGGCATCACCCAGCCCGCCGCGAGCAGCCGCGTCCGCTCCATGGAGCGGCAGCTGGGGGTGGCCCTCGTGGACCGGTCGCCGCGCGGTTCGCGGCTCACCGACGCGGGGGCGCTCGTCACCGACTGGGCGCGGCGGATCGTGGAGGCGGCGGAGGCGTTCGACGCGGGGGCGCAGGCGCTGCGGGACCGGCGGGACTCGCGGCTGCGGGTCGCGGCGAGCATGACGATCGCGGAGTACTTGCTGCCGGGCTGGCTGATCGCGCTCCGTTCGGCACGTCCGGACACGGCGGTGTCACTGATTGCGGGCAACTCGACAGTGGTGGCGGAGCGGCTGCTCTCCGGCGAGGCGGACCTCGGCTTCGTCGAGGGGCTCACGGTGCCGAGCGGGCTCGACTCGGCGGTCATCGCCCACGACCGGCTGATCGTCGTCACCGCGCCGGGACATGTGTGGGCGCGGCGCCGGAACCCGCTGGCGGCCTCGGAGCTCGCGGCTACTCCGCTGATCCTCAGGGAGGAGGGGTCGGGGACACGGCAGGTCCTCGATGCGGCGCTCGGCGGGCTTGCGCGTCCGCTGATCGAACTGTCGTCGACCACGGCGGTGAAGGCGTCGGCGGTGAGCGGGGCGGGGCCCGCCGTGCTGAGTGAACTGGCGGTGGGGGAGGAGCTTGCTGCGCGGCGGCTGGTGGAGATCCCCCTGGCGGAGGTGCGGCTGCGGCGCGAGCTGCGGGCGGTGTGGCCTACGGGACACCGGCCTACTGGGCCGGCGCGGGATCTGTTGTCTCTTACCCGGGCTTAGGGCACCCGGGGTGCCTCTGTGGCCGCCCGCCTTCGGCGACAAGCTTTCCCGCCCGCCCAACCGATTACCCGGCGATATCGAGTGGGCGGGCGGGAAAGGCCCTGCGGGAGGCAAATCTCGGGGTGCGGTGCGGGAGAGGCGAGGCTCCCGCGGGCCCGCCCTGCCACGGCCGGTCAGGCCCCCGCTGCCCGCACCAGGGCCCGCATCACCCGCAGATCCTCCCCCATCTCCGGATGCCACTGCACGCCCAACGTCCAGCCGGTGCCGGGGAGTTCGACCGCCTCCACCGTGCCGTCGTCCGCGTGGGCCGAGACGACGAGATCCCGGCCCAGGCGGGCCACCGCCTGGTGGTGGTACGTGGGGACGTCCGTCGACGCCTCCGGCACGATCGACGCGTACAGCGTGTCCGGCACCGGCTTCACCTCGTGGGTGCCGAAGACGCCGATCGCCTCGACATGCCCCTCCATGTGCTGGGTCAGCGTTCCGCCCAGCGCCACGTTCAGGAGCTGCATCCCCCGGCAGATGCCGAGCAGCGGCGTCTGCGACGTCAACGCCGCCTCGATCAGGGCAAGTTCCCACGCGTCCCGCTCCCGCGCGGGTGGCCCGGTGCGGTCCTCGCGCTCCGCGCCGTAGCGGACCGGCTCGACATCGGGGCCGCCCGCGATGACCACACCGTCGAGACGGGCGACGACTTCGGCGGCGTACGAAGGATCGTCCGGCGGCAGCATCGCCGCGCTGCCGCCCGCCGCCTGGACCAGGCGCGGGTAGCCCGCCGGCAGCAGCGCCGCCTCCAGCTCCCACACGCCCCAGCGCGCCTTCGACTCCAGGTAGGTGCTGACGCCGATCAGTGGCCTGCCGGTCCCGCTCACCTTCATCTCCCTCATGCTCAGCCGCGCTCCAGTTCCGCCTCCGCGGCGGCCAGCGCCGCGAACTCCTCCTCCGGCGCCCGTGCCACGAGCCGCCCCCGGCTGTAGAAGCCGAAGTACGCGATTGCCACCACATATACCCCGAGCGCGATGAGTGCCGCCGTCACGTCCACCAGGAACGTCGCCACCAGCGCCGCGCAGGCGAGGACCAGTGCGACGGACGAGGTCAGCGTGCCGCCCGGCGTGCGGTAGGGGCGTTCCAGGCCCGGCTCGCGGCGCCGCAGCACGATGTGTGAGAGCGACATCAGGGCGTACGAGATGGTGGCGCCGAACACCGCGACGTTCAGCATCCGGGCGCCGTCCCCGGTCGCCGCGGCAAGGCCGAAGCCGATCGCCCCGGGGACCAGCAGGCCCAGGTACGGAGCCTTGCGGCTGCTCGTCAGCGACAAGAACCTCGGCAGGTAGCCCGCCCTCGACAGGGCGAAGAGCTGCCTCGACCCCGCATAGATCAGGGAGAAGAACGACGCCACCAGACCGGCCAGGCCCGCATAGTTGACGATGCGGCTCAGCGTCGTCGCCTTGCCGTCCGGCTGCAGCGCCTCCACCAGCGGATTGCCCGCCTCCTGGATGGCGTTCGCGCCGCGCGCCCCCGCCGACGCGAAGAACGTGAGGAGCGCGAGGACGATGAGGATGGCCATCGACCAGCGGATCGCGCGCGGCAACGTACGGGCCGGGTCCTTGGTCTCCTCGGCCGCCAGCGGCACGCCCTCCACCCCGAGGAAGAACCACATGCCGAACGGGAACGCCGCCCAGATGCCCAACAGGCCCATCGGCAGCCAGGAGTTGGAGCCGAAGGCCGAGGAATCCACCGCGATGTCGTTCAGCTTCGACGCGTCGAAGTCCATGAACGCCCCGACCGCGAAGACGAGCAGCGCCGCCACCGCGATGCCGGTCACGACGAAGCTGAAGCGCAGCGCCTCGCCGACGCCCCAGAGGTGGATGCCGATGAAGATCACGAAGCAGGCCAGATAGACCGGCCAGCCCGAGGTCAGACCGAACAGGCCGAGCGATTCCACGTAGTCGCCGATGAAGATGGCGATCGCGGCCGGCGCCAGGATGTACTCGATGAGGATCGCCGTGCCGGTCAGGAAGCCGCCCCAGGGGCCGAGAGCCCGGCGCGCGAAGCCGTAGCCGCCGCCCGCCGTGGGGAGCACCGACGACAGCTCCGCCAGCGAGAAGACCATGCACGCGTACATCACGCCCATGAGCGCCATGGCGATCGCGAGGCCGCCGAAGCCGCCCTCGGCGAGGCCGAAGTTCCAGCCGGAGTAGTCGCCGGATACGACGTACGCGACGCCGAGCCCGGTGAGCAGGAGCCAGCCCGCGCTGCCCCGGCGCAGGGTTCTGCGCTCCAGATAGTCGTCCGCCGGTTCGGCGGCACTCGTTTTGGTGGACTCCACGGTCATGGCACGGCTCCTATGCGGCGGCGGCACTGCGGCGGGGGCGGAGTGACGGAGTAACGGGGTGACTCAATGGAACGGATCCATACCTTTGCCCTGCGGTAGGCGAGAAATCAAGACCCCTGCGTTACACCGCGGTTAATCACCGCTCACCCCGCCCCTTATGTCAGAAAACCCCGCAGCAAGGCGGCCGTCCCTGCGCAGTGCTCGCGCATGATCTCCCGCGCCCCGTCCGCGTCCCCGTCGAGCACCGCCTCCACGAGCGCCGTGTGCTGGCGCTGCGAATGCTCCAGGTTCCGGACCAAGAGGGGGATGCAGTCCAGGAGATCGTTGACGGTCGCGCGGACCGCCGCGTACTGCGCCGTGAGCGAGGGGGAGCCGCAGAGCTCGGCCAGGGTCAGGTGCAGGAGGGTGTCCAGGCGGCGGTACTCGGAGAGCGGTGCCTCATGAGTCTGTGCGAGCGCCGTGCGCAGCCGCTCGCGCTGCTCCTCGTCCAGGCCGTGCGCCGCGCAGAGCCCGGCCGCGCCGACCTCCAGGACCTCGCGGAAGCGCAGCGCGTCCTCGACGTCGACGTCCGCAACCCGCCGCCGCAGCTCGTCCTCGCCCGCCGCCTCGGGGCGCGGGCGCACGAACGTGCCGCCGTAGCGGCCCCGCCGCGACTCGACGAGGCCCTGGTCCTGGAGCACCTTGAGCACCTCGCGCAGCGTGACCCGGCTGATGCCGAGGCGGTCGGCCAACTCCCGTTCCGACGGCAGGCGTTCACCGCCGGGCACCAGACCGAGACGTACGACCTGGAGGATCTGCTCCAGGGCCTCCTCGAAACCGTTGCCCGCCCGCACGGGACGCAGTACCGGCGTGAGCCGGTCATCGGTCGCGTCGCTCGCCGCGTCGGCATCCGTCTGCGACATCTGGCCGTACCCCCTTCCCAATCAATGGTTCTCGGCAATACCTTATGGCTCTCGGCTGACCCAAGGAGGATTTTCCCGTGGCAGACCGCACACCCCCGCTCGGGGTCGAAGAGCTGCGTGCTCTCGTCACGAGCGGCGAGATCGACACTGTCGTCCTGGCCTTCCCCGATATGCAAGGGCGGCTCCAGGGCAAGCGGTTCGCCGCACCCTTCTTCCTGGACGACGTCCTGGAGCACGGCACGGAGGGCTGCAACTACCTCCTGGCCGTCGACACGGAGATGAACACCGTCGACGGATACGCGATGTCCTCCTGGGACCGCGGCTACGGCGACTTCGCGATGCACGCCGACCTGAGCACCCTGCGCCGCGTCCCCTGGAACGAGGGCACCGCGATGCTCATCGCGGACCTCGCCTGGAACGACTCATCGCCCGTCGTCGCCGCGCCCCGGCAGATCCTGCGCCGCCAGCTCGACCGGCTCGCGGAGCTCGGCTACACCGCCAACGTCGGCACGGAGCTCGAGTTCATCGTCTTCAAGGACACCTACGAGCAGGCCTGGGACTCCGGCTACAAGGGCCTGACCCCGGCCAACCAGTACAACATCGACTACTCCGTGCTCGGCACCGGCCGCATCGAGCCGCTCCTGCGCCGCATCCGCAACGACATGGCGGCCGCCGGACTCGTCGTCGAGTCGGCCAAGGGCGAGTGCAACCCCGGCCAGCACGAGATCGTGTTCCGCTACGACGACGCCCTCGTCACCTGCGACCAGCACGCCATCTACAAGACCGGCGCCAAGGAGATCGCGTCCCAGGAAGGTGTCTCGATCACCTTCATGGCCAAGTACAACGAGCGCGAAGGCAACTCCTGTCACATCCACCTCTCCCTCGCGGACGCCGACGGCAACAACGCCATGGCGGGTTCCTCGGACGATCCCGGAGGCATGTCGCCCGTCATGCGCCACTTCCTCGCCGGGCAGCTCGCCGCGCTCCGGGACTTCTCGCTCCTCTACGCGCCCAACATCAACTCCTACAAGCGGTTCCGGCCGGGCTCGTTCGCGCCGACCGCCGCCGCCTGGGGCTACGACAACCGCACCTGCGCGCTGCGCGTCGTCGGCCACGGCCGCTCGATGCGCTTCGAGAACCGCCTCCCCGGCGGCGACGTGAACCCGCACCTCGCGGTCGCCGGGCTCGTGGCCGCGGGCCTGCACGGCATAGAGCAGAAGCTGGAACTGCCCGAGGAGTGCACGGGCAACGCCTACACCGGCGACTACGCGCATGTGCCCACCACCCTGCGCGAGGCCGCCGAGCTCTGGGAGAACAGCCCCATCGCCAAGGCCGCCTTCGGCGACGAGGTGGTCGCGCACTACAGCAACATGGCCCGGGTCGAGCTGGACGCCTTCGACTCCGCGGTGACCGACTGGGAGCTCCGCCGCTCCTTCGAACGTATGTGAGGCACCCTTGCTGGAAGTACTGAACCCGGCGACGGAAGAGGTCGTCGCGACCGTCCCCGCCGCCACCGCGCAGGACGTCGATGCCGCGGTCGTGCGCGCGGCCAAAGCACAGGCGCAGTGGGCCGCCACAGCCCCCGCGGACCGAGCCCGGCTGCTGCGCCGCTTCGCGACGACGGTCGACGAACACCTGGAAGAACTCGCCCAGTTGGAGGTGCGCGAGGCCGGGCACGTCATCGGCAACGCGCGCTGGGAAGCGGGCAACGTCCGCGACCTCCTCGACTTCTCGGCCGGGGGAGTGGAACGGCTGAGCGGCCGTCAGATCCCCGTGCCCGGCGGCTTGAACGTCACGATCCTCGAACCCCTCGGCGTCGTCGGCGTCATCGCGCCCTGGAACTTCCCCATGCCGATCGCCGCCTGGGGCACCGCCCCCGCGCTCGCAGCCGGCAACGCGGTCATCCTGAAGCCCGCCGAGACGACCCCGCTCACCGCGCTCCGGCTCGCCGAACTCGCCCTGGAGGCGGGCCTTCCCGAAGGTCTCTTCCAGGTCCTGCCCGGCGCCGGCGACGTCGCGGGCAACGCCCTGGTCGAGCACCCCGGCGTCGCCAAGATCGTGTTCACCGGGTCGACCCGCGTCGGCAAGCAGATCATGAGCAAGTGCGCCGACCGCGTGAAGCGGTTGACCCTCGAACTCGGCGGCAAGAGCCCGAACATCGTCTTCGCCGACGCCGACGTGGAGGCCGCCGCCCTGGCCACCCCGATGTCGTATCTCGACAACTCCGGCCAGGACTGCTGCGCCCGCACCCGCATCCTCGTGCAGCGCTCGGTGTACGACCGCTTCCTGGAGATCGTGCGGCCCGCCGTCGAGTCGATCGTCGTCGGCGACCCGTCCGACGAGAAGACACAGATGGGCCCGCTGATCTCCAAGTCCCAGCTGGAACGGGTGCGTTCGTACGTCCCGCCGGGCAGCGGAATCCACGGCACGGCCCCCGAAGGCCCCGGCTTCTGGTTCCCACCGACGCTGCTCACCGACGTCGACGCGGACGCGCCGGTGGCGACGGAGGAGGTCTTCGGTCCTGTCGCCGTCGTCCTGCCCTTCGATGACGAGGCCGACGCGATCCGCCTCGCCAACGCGACCGAGTACGGCCTGTCCGGCTCCATCTGGACGCGCGACGTGGCCCGTGCGCTGCGGGTGTCGGGAGCTGTCCAGGCCGGGAACCTGTCCGTCAACTCGCATTCCAGCGTGCGCTATTGGACCCCGTTCGGGGGTTACAAGCAGTCCGGACTCGGCCGTGAGCTCGGCCCGGACGCGCTCGCCGCTTTCACGGAAACCAAGAACGTCTTCATCAGCACGGAAAGCACGGAGGCCTGAGCCACTCATGACTGAACAGAACATCTGCCGCCGTCTTGTCGGCCGCACCGCCGTCATCACCGGTGCCGGCAGCGGCATCGGCCTCGCCACCGCGCGCCGCCTCGCCTCCGAGGGCGCCAACGTCGTCTGCGGCGACATCGACGAGAGTGCGGGCAAGGCCGCCGCCGATGAGGTCGGCGGGACCTTCGTCAAGGTCGACGTCACCGACGCCGAGCAGGTCGAGGCGCTCTTCAAGACCGCGTACGACACCTATGGCTCGGTCGACATCGCCTTCAACAACGCGGGCATCTCGCCGCCCGACGACGACTCCATCCTGGACACGGGCCTTGAGGCCTGGAAGCGCGTCCAGGAGGTCAACCTCACCTCCGTGTACCTGTGCTGCAAGGCCGCCATCCCCTACATGCGGCGCCAGGGCAAGGGCTCGATCATCAACACCGCGTCGTTCGTGGCCCGGATGGGCGCCGCGACGTCCCAGATCTCGTACACCGCGTCCAAGGGCGGCGTCCTCGCTATGTCCCGCGAGCTGGGCGTGCAGTTCGCCCGCGAGGGCATCCGCGTCAACGCGCTCTGCCCGGGCCCGGTCAACACCCCGCTGCTCCAGGAGCTGTTCGCCAAGGACCCCGAGCGTGCCGCACGCCGCCTCGTGCACATCCCCGTGGGCCGCTTCGCCGAGGCCGACGAGATGGCGTCCGCCGTGGCGTTCCTCGCCAGCGACGACGCCTCGTTCGTGAACGCCACGGACTTCCTCGTCGACGGCGGGCTCACGGGAGCGTACGTCACCCCGCTGTAGGCCCCTCCGGCAGTTCACCCAGCAGTTCACCCAGAAGCCACCCACCCGTCAGCCGGGCGTCGCACGACGCCCGGCTGACCTGCGTAAACACGGGAGTGTGTTCGTGAACTTCAAGCGCCGCGCCACCGCGGCCGCCGCCGTACTCGCCGTCGCCGGAGCCGGTCTCGTCACCGTCCAGGCCACCGCCGAAGCCACCCAGCCCGCTCGCCCCGGGGCCGCGCACTGCCCCGCGCTCACGGTCTCCAAGGGCTGGTACGGGGAGAACAAGGCCCGGATCCAGAAGATGATCGACACGTACGGGAAGTGCGGCGAGCGGCACCGCGGAGGCGGCGCCAAGCCCGTCGCCACCTTCGACTGGGACAACACGGTCATCAAGAACGACGTCGGCGACGCCACCATGTTCTGGCTCCTTCGCAACAGCAAGATACGTACGCCGAAGAACGCCGACTGGCACACCACGAGCCGCTACCTCACCGCCCCCGCGGCCAAGGCCCTCACCAAGGCCTGCCCCGCCACCGGCAGCACCCTGCCGACGGGCCGCGACACGGACTGCGCCGACGAGATCGCCTCGGTCTACGCCGAGGGCACCACCAAGAGCGGCGAAGCGGCCTTCGACGGCTTCGACCACCGCCGCATGGAGCCCCAATACGCCTGGCTCGCCCAGCTCACCCAGGGCTGGTCAACGCGCCAGATCAAGGGCTTCGCGGCGGCCGCCCGCAAGGAGAACCTCGCCGCGCCCATCGGCACCGAACAGACCGTCGGCACCGGCAAGTTCACCGGCTGGGTCCGCTATTACGACCAGCAGCGGGATCTGATCCGTACGCTCAAGAAGGCCGGATTCGACGTGTACGTGGTCTCCGCGTCGCCCGAGCCCGTCGCCGAGGTCTGGGCGCGGAGCGTGGGCGTCGACGCCCGGCACACCATCGGCATCCGCAACGTCACCGCGCACGGCACGCTCACCGGGCACCTCAAGGGCTGCGGCACCGTCGAGGACGGCGACGACTCGATGATCACGTACATCGACGGCAAGCGCTGCTGGATCAACCAGGAGATCTACGGAGTGCGCGGCGCGGCCGCCGAGAAGGTCCAACCCGCCGACCGGCGCCAGGTGTTCGCCGCGGGCGACTCCGACACCGACATCTCCTTCCTGCGCGACGCCACGGCCCTGCGCCTCGTCCTGAACCGCAACAAGAGCGAGCTGATGTGCCGCGCCTACGACAACGGCGACGGCCGCTGGCTGGTCAACCCCATGTTCATCGAACCCAAGGGCAGGCTCGCCGAGCCCTACCCCTGCGCAAGCACCGGCTACACCGAACGGGACGGCGCCGAGGGCCCGGTACGCCGCACGGACGGGTCCGTCATCCCCGACCAGCAGGACACGGTGCATGGGACCTGACCAGGCCTCAGGGATTGATGTACGGTCCATGCGCATGCGCAACAGACATGCCTTGGCGTTGACGCTGGCCACGGCCGCCACTCTGGCGGCCGTGCCGGCTGCACTCCCCGTGGCCGCCGCCACGCCCGCGAACTCCCCCGCTGCGAAGGCCCATTGCCCGCAGCTGTCCAAGAAACTGACCTGGTACGGCGACAACCGCGACCGGCTGCAGCAGATGATCGACGAGCGCGGCCGCTGCGGCTCCCACCGGGGGCACGATCAGAAGCGTCCCGTCGCCGCCTTCGACTGGGACAACACCGTCGCCAAGAACGACGTCACCGACGCGACGATCGCCTGGGCCCTGCACCACGACAAGATCCTGCGCCCCGCCACCTGGAAGTCCACCAGCAAGTGGCTGACGGACGAGGCCGACCGGGCACTCACTGCCGCCTGCGGCACCGACGTGCCCGTCGGCGCGCCGCTGCCCACCTCCACGGACACCGCCTGCGCCGACGAGATCTTCGAGGTGCGTGAGGACGGCAAGACGATGAGCGGCGCCGCCGCCTTCGCGGGCGAGTGGGACCACCGCCACACCGTCCCCCAGTACGCCTGGGTGCCGCAGCTCTTCGCCGGACACACCGTGAAGGAGCTGGAGTCGTACGCGGCGAAGGCCCGCAAGGAGGCGCTCGCCGCCCCCATCGGCGCCACGCAGAAGGTCGGCACCCACGAGATCCCCGGCTACATCCGCTACTACGAGCAGCAGCGTGACCTGATCCGTACGCTCAAGAAGGCCGGGTTCGACGTCTACATCGTCTCGGCGGGCTCGGAGCCGGTCGCCGAAGTCTGGGCTGGCGGCAAGGGGGGTGTCGGCATCGACCGGAAGCACACCATCGCCATCCGCTCCGTCCTCGACCGCAAGGGCCGCATCACCACCTGGAACCAGGGCTGCGGCGACGTCCCCGTCAACCAGGGCGAGGCCATCCCCTACATCGACGGCAAGCGCTGCTGGATCAACCAGGAGATCTACGGCGTCAAGGGCAAGTCGGCCTGGGACAAGCAGGACTGGTCCCACCGCATCGCGCTCGGCGGCGGCGACGCCGACACGGACGTGACGTTCGTCGGCGACGCGACCGGCGCGCACCTGGTCCTGAACCGCAACAAGAGCGAGTTCATGTGCCGCGCCTACGACAACGCCGACGGCCGCTGGGTGGTCAACCCCATGTTCATCGAGCCGCTGCCGCGCAAGACGGACCCGTACCCGTGCTCGACGGCCGCGTACAACGAACACGACGGAAGCAAGGGCCCGGTCCTGCGCGAGGACGGCTCGGTCGTGCCTGATCAGGCGGACTCGGTGTTCTGATCTTCGCGGCACGACTTAGAGTGCCGGGATGAGCATGTCGCCCCCTCCCGGCTGGTACGCGGACCCGTCGGCCCAACCGGGACAGCACGTCGAACGCTGGTGGGACGGGTCTGCCTGGACCGAGCACCGGCGCGCGCCCGAAGCCCCTCAAGCGGGCCAGGGGCAGCCGGGGTTCGGCCCGCCGACGCAGCAGCTGCCGGTGCCTTCAGGGGGAGGCGGCCGGGCCAAGGCCGTCGCGCTGACCGTCGCCGGAGTCGTCCTGGTCGCGTCGATCGTCACCGGCGTCGTGGTGCTCGGCGGCGACGACGGCGAGCCGACGGGTGGCGATCCCGCGCCGACCACGTCGGAGCCGGTGGACACCCCGTCGCCGACCTCACCGACGCCCACCACGTCGGCGCCCGACCCGGACCCCTCCCACCTCGTGGACCAGCTGAACGGCATCACGATCCCCGTCCTCGACGGCTGGGAGAAGGCCGACAACACCGTCGGCAGCGACCCGACCATCTGGACGCCCGACACCTACGACTGCCCCGGCGAGGGCAGCTTCTGCCGGCACGGCATGGTGTACTCCCGCACGGCGACGGCCACCGACGAACGCTCGCCCAAGGCGCTGGCCCTCGGCGACATCAAGGACGCGGCGGACCGGGCGTACGACGAGGACGCGATCGGCCGGGAACTGTTCGGCGGCATCACGCGGCACGAGAAGGTGAAGGAGGGGAGCGTGGCGGTCGCAGGACGCTCCGGATACCTCGTCCGCTGGCGCGTCCACACCGAGAAGGGCCCGGGCGGATACGTCCAGTCGCTCGCCTTCCCCTCCAGCCTCGGGTCCGAGGCGCCGGTCATCGTCCGCTTCGCCATCGACGCCGGGGACGGCGCGCCGCCCCTCGCCGACCTCGACAAGATGACCAAGGGCATCCGGACGATCGGCGAGGACGGGACGAGCGGCGGCGTCGGCAACAGCGTGAGCGCCACGCCCTGACGTGGCGCTCCGCTGGGAAGACCGGTCCCGATCTGCGGGCCGCATGTGGCTGGTCGGGCAGTTCCCCGCGCTCCTTCAGGGCACGGAACCGCACCGTACTTCGACAAGACCGCTCAGAGGAACGTGTGGCCCTCGCCGCGATACGTCGGCACCGTGGCCGTCACGCGGTCGCCCTCCACGAGGTGCAGGACCTCGAACCGCTCGCACATTTCCCCGGCCTTGGCATGCCGGAACCACACCTTGTCGCCGATCAGGAGGTCGTCCGCGGGGGCGCCGAGCAGCGGGGTCTGCACCTCGCCCGCGCCCTCCTGCGGGTCGTAGCGCAGCCCTTCCGGGAGGTACGGCACGGGGGAGCGGTCGGGGCCCGCGGCGCCCGACGCCGGGTAGCCGCCGCCGAGCACCGTGACCGTGCCGACGCCGGGCCTGCGCACCACGGGCTGCCCGAAGAGGGCGGCCGGACGCCCGCTGAACGACGTGTAGTTGTCGAAGAGCCGCGGTACGTACAGACCCGACCCGGCGGCGATCTCGGTCACCGCGTCCTCGGCCGCCGTGTGCTGGACGCTGCCCGTGCCGCCGCCGTTGACGAACTCCAGGTCCGGCGCGATCGCACGCACCGCGCGGATGGTCTCCGCACGGCGGACCGCGAGCTCCTTGCGGGCCGCCCTCTGCATCATCCGGATCGCCCGCGACCTGACCGGATGCCCCGCGATCGCGTCACCGACGCCGGCCACATGCCCCTCGTACGCCATCACGCCCACAAGCCGGAAGCCGGGCCGCCGGGCCACGGCGCGGGCCAGGGCGGCGACCTGGACGGGGGAGTGCAGCGGAGAGCGCCGTGCCCCTATCCGCACCCGCCCCCCGAGGACCTTGAAGGCGGTGTCCAGTTCCAGACAGACCCGCACCTCCTCGGTCCCGTCGCCCCTTGCCTCGTCGATGAGCTTCAGCTGCGCCGGGTCGTCGACCATCACGGTCACGGAGGCGGCCAGCTTCGGGTCGGCGGTGAGCTCGGCGAAGCCGGCGCGGTCGGCCGACGGATAGGCGAGGAGCACGTCATCGAACCCGGAACGGGCCAGCCAGATCGATTCGTCCAGCGTGAACGACATGATCCCCGCGAAGCCGTCCTTGGCCAGGACCCGCTCAAGCAGGGCCCGGCAGCGCACGGACTTGCTCGCGACCCGGATCGGCTTCCCGCCGGCCCTGTGCACGAGGTCGTCGGCGTTGGCATCGAACGCCTCCAGATCGACGATCGCGAGCGGGGCGTCCAGGTGTGCGGTGGCCCGGTCGTAGCGGGCTCGGTCTGCGGCGCGGCCTGTCATGGCCGAAGCCTGCCAGACACAATTACCAGAGGGTAGGGGGATGATCCGGGCAGATCGCCCCGGCCCGCGGACTGGTTCCCTGCCGACCTGCGTCTGCCTTTAGAGTTACGCGCACAAGAGCGAGGAAACGGGGGGTGCATGAGCACGGAAGCGCGGCGGACTCCCGTCCCGCCACAGCCCGCGACTCCACCCCCGCCGCCGCAGCCGCCCGCCACGGCCCGCTTCCCGGATCTGCGCCCGCCGGTTCCGCCCGTGGACCCGGACGTTCCGCCGGTGGACCCGGCCGCCGAGCCCCCCGACGGCGACCGCGACTCCGTCCTCGGGGACCTCCTTGCCCCCTTCGACCGCGTACGGCAGCCCGTCTCCCCTGCCCCGGCGCATTCCCCGAAGCCGGTGGACCAGGAGGGCGACGCGGCATCCCTGACCCCGGCGTCCCCGCCACCGCCGCCCGCATCGGCCCGCTTCCCGGATGCGCCGCCGCCGTCGGCGACGACCGGTACGACGCGGATACGGGAGCCGGAGCAGGACCCTGCCCCGGCTGCCCCTCCGGTCGTCCCACCGGAGCCTGCCGTCCCGCCCCGCCTCGGAGAGAACGGAACAGGCGCCGAGCCCGTGAACGAGACCGCCGCGGACGCCGCCGACTACAGGCTGCCCCCGCCGGTGCCGCCGAAGCCCGCTGCGGTGTCCGAGGCGACATCCCCCCGAACCACCGCAGCCCGCCGGGCAGTCGGCTCCGTCGACCTGACGCCGGGGCCCGACGCGGGGCGCCCCTTCGTGACGTTCGCGCGGCCCGCGCTGTACGACGACAGCACCACCCGGCTGCGGCCCGTCCGCTCCTGGGCGCGCCCCAGGGCGGCCGCCGCCGCTGCCTGTGTGGTGCTCGGCCTCGGGCTCATCGGCGGTGCGGCCACCGGGAGTTGGCTGACCGGCGACGCCGAAGGAGCGGGCACCACACAGAGCGCGTACGCCGTCGCGGGCGAGCTCTGGCACAGCGTGCCCGTCGACCGGCTCTTCCCCGTCACCATCAAGGGCGAGGGCGCGGGCCCCGGCGGCGCCGACCGCACCTGGACCCGGATAGCCGTCGCCCCCGACAGCGGCTGCAAGGCGGCCTTCGACCCGCTCCTGCACAAGGCGCTCGCCCCGGCAGGCTGCCTGCGGCTGCTTCGCGCCACGTACACGGACGCGACCCGCAGTCATGTCACCACGGTTGGCCTGCTGTTCACCAAGGCCGACGCCGACGCGATGCGCTCCCTGCGCGGCCGCTTCACGGAAGAGGGCCTCGACCGGCGCGCCGACCTGATGCCACGGCCGTACGCCGCCAAGGGCACCCCGGCCGCCGACTTCGGCGACGCCCAGCGCGCCTCCTGGACCGTGTCCGTCCTGCCGGACGCCCCGGTCGTCGCCTTCGCCGTCTCCGGCTTCGCCGACGGCCGCACGGTCACCGAACCCGAGCCCGCCGACGAGGCCATGAAGACGTCAGCCACCTCCGCCCCCGCCCAGGCCGGTCTCGGCAACGAGGCGAAGGGCATCGCCGACCGCGTCGAGCGGGGCCTGCGCAAGACCATCGCGGCCACGGAGAAGTCCTCATGAGAATCCGCCAGTTGGCGACCGCCGCCGTGCTCGCCGGGTCCCTCGCCCTGCTGCCCACCGTCGCGCACGCCGACGACGGCATCCGCGCACAGGAGTGGGCCCTGGACGCCATGCACACCGACCGGGCCTGGCAGACCACCAAGGGCAAGGGCATCACCGTCGCCGTCCTGGACACCGGCGTAGACGCCGAACACCCCGACCTGAAGGGCAACGTCCTGGAGGGCAAGGACATGGTCGGCTTCGGCGCGAAGCGGGGCGACCGACCCTGGGCCCGGCACGGCACCGCCATGGCCGGCATCATCGCCGGCCACGGACACGGCGCGGGCGGCGGTGACGGCGTGCTCGGCATCGCCCCGGAAGCGAAGATCATGCCGATCCGCGTGATCCTCGAGGACGGCGACCCGGCCCGCGCGAAGGCCCGCAACACCCGGGGCAACGCCCTGGCCGACGGCATCCGCTGGGCCGCCGACCACGGCGCCGACGTCATCAACCTCTCCCTCGGCGACGACTCCAAGTCCGCCCACCCCGAACCCGCCGAGGACGCGGCCGTCCAGTACGCCCTGAAGAAGGGCGCCGTCGTCGTGGCGTCCGCGGGCAACGGCGGCGAACGCGGCGACCACATCTCCTACCCGGCGGCCTATCCCGGCGTCATCGCCGCCACCGCCGTCGACGAGGACGGCGACCGCGCCTCCTTCTCCACCCGCCGCTGGTACGCCACCGTCAGCGCGCCCGGCAAGGACATCGTCATCGCCGACCCGGACCGCGAGTACTACGAGGGGTGGGGCACAAGCGCCGCCTCCGCGTTCGTCTCGGGGGCCGTCGCGCTGATCCGCGACGCCCACCCCGGCCTGACCCCTGCCCAGATCAAGCAGCTCATCGAGGACACCGCCCGCGACGTGCCGGGCGGCGGCCGCGACGACTCCCGCGGCTTCGGCTTCATCGACCCGGCGGCCGCGATCGCCGATGGCGGCACGCTGAAGCCGCAGGGGCTGAGCTCGGCGGCGTACGGCAAGAAGTACTTCGGCCCGGGCCCGGACCCCGACCGGGGCGACGACGGCCCGGCGGGCTGGGTGGGGCCGGTCGCGGGGGGCTTGGGCGTGGCGCTCCTCGTGGCGGCTGTGTACTTGTGGCGTGGGCCGAGGGGGAACCGGTCCGGCGTTTCCCGATAGGTGGTCGGGACCGTGGGGCCCGGAGGGATTCCTTCGGCCCGGGCCCGGACTCCGGCCGGTGCGATGCCTGTCCCGTCGGCCGGGCCGCCCCGCTGACGGGCGCCCTGGCGTGGCGCTCCTAGTGGCGGCTGTGTACTTGTGGCGTGGGTCGAGGGGGAATCGGTCCGGCGTTTCCTGATAGGTGGTTGGGACTGTGGGGCGCGGAGGGATTCCTTCGGGCCCGGGCGGACTCCGGCCGGGGCGATGCCCTTCCCGTCGGCCGGGCTGCCTCGCTCACCGGCGCCCTGGCGTGGCTCTCCTGGCGGCGGCCGTCCACCTGTGGTGCGGCCCGAGGGGAAGCCGGGCTTGAGGCTCTCGGTAGGGTCAGGGACGTGGCGAACAAGAACATTCCCGACCCCGGCTTCTCCGACGACGACGGGGCGGCTGATCCTCGGCTTGGCGCGGCGCTCGCCGCCTGGGCCGATGACCGCACCGCGCACGGCCCGGTCCTCGAAGCCCTCGCGGGCGCCCGGCTGCTCGTCCCCGTCGTCGCCGTCCTCGGCGAGGTCGAGGAGGACAATCATGAGGGGCGCGAAGCTCTTCATAAGGGTGGTGGTGGGAGACGGGAGGGCGGCCTGCGTCGCGAGAAGACCAGCGACATGGCGGTGCCCACCCTCAAGGCGGGCAACCGCAAGGCGCTGCCCGCCTTCACCTCGACCGCGTCCCTCGCCCTGTGGGACCCGGAGGCCAGGCCCGTCGCCGTGCCGCTGCACCAGGCCCTCGCGGCCGCCGCCCACGAGCAGGCCGACACCATCGTGCTCGACCTCGCGGGCCCCGTCCCGTACGAGATCAACCGCTCCGCCCTGATCGCCCTCTCCGAGGGTCGGCACAGCCAGGACCCGCTGAGCGACCCCGCCGTCACCGCGGCCGTGCGCTCCGCCGTCGCCGCCGAGCCCGCCGTCCTGCGCGCCTACCTCGGCGCAGGCACCGCGGACGGCACCCTCGCCCTCGTCATCGACCCCTCCGCCGCCCCCGGCGAAGCCGCCCAGCGCGTGGCCCGGCACCTGGCGGCCGACGAAACACTGAGGGCCCGCCTGCTGAGCGGTCTCGACCTGGCACTGCTGCCGGCCGAGGCGACGCCACCGGGCGAGCCCCTTTACGTACGTACGGTGTGAGGACTCAGCCGAAGACCGGGCCCGTGTACTTCTCGCCCGGGCCCTGACCCGGCTCGTCCGGCACGTCGGAGGCCTCGCGGAAGGCCAGCTGCAGCGACTTCAGGCCGTCGCGCAGCGGGGCCGCGTGGAACGAGGAGATCTCCGTCGCACTCGCGTCCATGAGACCGGCCAGGGAGTGGATCAGCTTGCGGGCCTCGTCCAGGTCCTTGTGGCCCTCGCCGCCCTCGGCAAGGCCGAGGTTCACGGCCGCGGCGCTCATCAGGTGGACCGCCACCGTGGTGATCACCTCGACTGCGGGGACGTCCGCGATGTCACGGGTCAGGGTGTCGAAGTCGGGGGAGTCGCCTGCGGGGGACTCGGGGGTGGGGGTCGCGTCGCTCATGTCCCACACGATAAGCGGAGCCCCGAACGGGCGGCGCCGCGGGAGTCCGCGTGCACGCTGGTTAGCCGCACCCCCGGGGAGCTGCTAACCTTGTGTAACGACCGGCCGGATACTCGCGTCCAAACGCAAGGAACCCGGCCCACAAGTGGAGGCTCCGCTTCCCACCTGGCCACTCCCCGGAGCGGCGGGTCACCGGTCAGGCGGCCACAGTCCCCGAGACTGCGGCCCGCCCGAGATGCGCCCCGCGATCAACGCGGAGGTGCTCCGGTAGTAATGGAGCCCCTTCCTGTGATCGGCTGGGGCATTTTTTATGCGCCGAAGCTGTTGGTCCGAATACACAGACGTAACGCGGCTGTCCGCCAGACCGCCGCGTGGTGCTACCGAGGAGGATCCATCAGCGCCGAGCCCCGCATCAACGACCGGATTCGCGTTCCCGAGGTGCGACTTGTCGGTCCCAGCGGCGAGCAGGTCGGGATTGTTCCGCTTGCCAAGGCCCTGGAGCTTGCACAGGAGTACGACCTGGACCTGGTCGAGGTCGCGGCGAACGCCCGTCCGCCCGTGTGCAAGCTCATGGACTACGGGAAGTTCAAGTACGAGTCGGCCATGAAGGCCCGTGAAGCGCGCAAGAACCAGGCGCACACGGTCATCAAGGAGATGAAGCTCCGGCCGAAGATCGACCCGCACGACTATGACACCAAGAAGGGTCACGTCGTCCGGTTCCTCAAGCAGGGCGACAAGGTCAAGATCACGATCATGTTCCGTGGTCGCGAGCAGTCCAGGCCGGAGCTCGGCTACCGACTGCTGCAGCGTCTCGCGAACGACGTCGAAGACCTCGGGTTCATCGAGTCGAACCCGAAGCAGGACGGCCGAAACATGATCATGGTCCTCGGTCCGCACAAGAAGAAGACCGAAGCCATGGCCGAGGCCCGCGAAGCCCAGGCCGCCCGCAAGGCCGAGCGACAGGGCCGCGGGGACGACTCCGCAGAGGAGTCGGCCGAGTCCGCCGAGGCCGAGGCGCCCGCCGAGGAGCCTGCCGAGGCCTGATCCGGGACGCGCCTCCCACGCGCGCCCCGGATGACAACTGATACATCTGACGCTCCCTGCCGCCGGTTCGCAGGAACTGGAACCGGCGGGGAGTGCCACTGACGAGGAGAGAACGGCGCTATGCCGAAGAACAAGTCGCACAGCGGTGCCAGCAAGCGCTTCAAGATCACCGGCTCCGGCAAGGTGCTCCGTGAGCGCGCCGGCAAGCGCCACCTGCTCGAGCACAAGTCGTCCCGTCTGACGCGTCGCCTCAGCGGCAACGCCGAGATGGCCCCGGGCGACGCCAAGAAGATCAAGAAGCTTCTCGGCAAGTGAGCTTGGGCGCCGGACACGGCGCCCGACCTCTGACCGGGACCCAATCGATACCGGGTCGTGTGAAGACAACCACGGCCCCGCTACAAGGAGTTAACAAGTGGCACGCGTCAAGCGGGCAGTCAACGCCCACAAGAAGCGTCGGGCGATCCTCGAAGCGGCCAGCGGCTACCGCGGCCAGCGGTCGCGCCTGTACCGCAAGGCCAAGGAGCAGGTCACCCACTCCCTGGTCTACAACTACAACGACCGCAAGAAGCGCAAGGGCGACTTCCGTCAGCTGTGGATCCAGCGCATCAATGCCGCTGCCCGCGCCAACGGCATCACCTACAACCGCTTCATCCAGGGTCTGAAGGCCGCCAACATCGAGGTGGACCGCAAGATTCTCGCGGAGCTGGCCGTCAACGACGCGAACGCCTTCGCGGCGCTCGTTGAGGTTGCGCAGAAGGCTCTGCCGTCGGACGTCAACGCGCCGAAGGCTGCCGCCTAAGCCGTGCGTTGAGCTGAGCCGTGACCGGACCCGCAAGCCTGTGGCTTGCGGGTCCGATTGCGTCCGCTGTCTGCCGACTGCGGGTCGTGGGGGCTGGTCGCGCAGTTCCCCGCGCCCCTTACGGGGCCCGACCGCCCCCGTTCAATTCCCGCACCCCGAAGGTGACTTGATGCCCGCCGCTCCTGAGCTGATCTCCTCCAAATCCCCCCGCGTCAGCGCCGCACGGCGGCTGGCCAAGCGGAACTTCAGGGGTAAGGAGCAGCTGTTTCTCGCCGAGGGGCCACAAGCCGTGCGGGAGGCCGCTGCCTACTCGGACACGCTGGTGGAGCTGTTCGCGACCGTCGACGCCGCCGAGCGGTACGCCGACATCGTGGGGGAGGCCCGCGCCGCCGGGGCCCGGGTGCATCTCGCCGACGAGGACGTCATCGCCGACATCTCGACGACCGTGACGCCTCAGGGGCTCGTCGGGGTCTGCCGGTTTCTGGACACGCCCTTCGAGGACATCCTCGCCGCCCGGCCCAAGCTCGTCGCCGTGCTCGCGCACGTCCGCGACCCCGGGAACGCAGGCACCGTGCTGCGGTGCGCCGATGCCGCGGGTGCCGAGGCGGTGATCCTCACGGACGCCTCCGTGGATCTCTACAACCCCAAGTGCGTGCGCGCCTCGGTCGGTTCGCTCTTCCATCTGCCCGTCGCCGTCGGCGTACCCGTCGAGCGGGCCGTGCAGGGGCTGAAGGACGCGGGCGTACGCATCCTCGCCGCCGACGGAGCGGGCGAGGACGACCTCGACGACGAGCTCGACAAGGGCACCATGGGGACGCCGTCCGCCTGGGTCTTCGGCAACGAGGCCTGGGGGCTTCCGGAAGAGACCCGCGCACTCGCCGACGCCGTGGTGCGCGTTCCGATCCACGGCAGAGCCGAGAGCCTCAACCTCGCGACGGCGGCGGCGGTGTGCCTCTATGCCTCCGCCCGTGCACAGCGTGCCGTGGGAGGGTGCCGTTCCGTAACCCCCAGCTAGTAGTGTGACGGGCTCGGGGGCCCACGCCGGTCCGAGAGGTGGGGTACGGGGAATGAGCATCGGCACGAGCAGATCACCGGGAGCGCAGACCGTCCTGCGCACCCGCGCGGACCCGGGCGGGCTCGGCAGCCTGGGCCTGGACCCGGACGAGCTGCCCGACGGCCTCGTCGTCGCGGACGAGACGGGCCACGTCATCTGCTTCAACACCGCGGCCGCACGCATCACCGCGGTCCGTGCCGCCGACGCCCTGGGCTCCCCGCTGGAGCTCGCCCTGCCTTTAGAGGACCTCGAAGGGCGCCGCTGGTGGCAGCTCACCGATCCGTACGGCGGCCTCGCCACCCGCTTCGCCCAGCCCGAGCGCAATCTGCTGCTCCCCGGCGGGCGTGAGGTCCTCGTCTCCGCGCGCTATGTGCGCACCGCGCCCACCGGGCCCGTCCGCCGTGTCGTCGTGTCCATCCGCGACACCGAGGCCCGCCGCCGCACCGAACGCAGCCATGCCGAGCTGATCGCCACGGTCGCCCATGAGCTCCGCTCGCCCCTCACCTCCGTCAAGGGCTTCACGGCGACGCTGCTCGCCAAGTGGGAGCGGTTCACCGACGACCAGAAGAAACTGATGCTGGAGACGGTGGACGCCGACGCCAACCGCGTCACCCGGCTCATCGCCGAGCTCCTCGATATTTCAAGGATCGACTCCGGGCGGCTCGAACTGCGCCGGCAGCCCGTCGACATCGGCGCAGCCGTCGGCCGCCACGTCCAGGCCCATGTCGCCTCGGGCCAGGACGCGGACCGCTTCCTCGTACGGATAGAGCAGCCGCTGCCCGACCTCTGGGCCGACCCCGACAAGATCGACCAGGTGCTCAGCAACCTCCTGGAAAATGCCGTGCGGCACGGCGAGGGAACCGTCACCATTGATGTGGCGTCCTCGGTGACCTGCTCGACGGCCGTGACCGTGAGCGACGAGGGCCCCGGCATTCCGGAGGAATCGATGGGCCGTGTCTTCACCCGCTTCTGGCGGGGCAGCAAGCGCGGCGGGACGGGACTTGGCTTGTACATCGTGAAGGGCATCGTGGAGGCGCACGGCGGGACGATCACCGTCGGCCGCGCGCCGGCCGGCGGCGCTCAGTTCCGATTTACGTTGCCCGTGGGCACTCCGGCGTATCTCCTCTGATCATCACTGATCACCTTTGATCCGCCCGAGCACCGCCCGCGGGCTCATTCACCTGCGCCACCCCCGTTAGACTCGATCCTTGGCACGTTTGCGTCCCCCTATGTGGACGATTCGTCTCCGAGTCGTAGACGGGGACCATCACCAGCCAACCGGAAGCACGGGAAGAGATGTCGGCACCGAACAAGTCGTACGACCCTGTTGAGGTCGAGGCACTGAAACCTGAAGAGATCGAGCGCATGCGGGACGAGGCGCTCGCCGCCTTCGCCGCCGCGGACTCCCTCGACGCACTCCACGAGGCCAAGGTCGCGCACACCGGCGGCACCTCGCCGCTGGCGCTCGCCAACCGCGAGATCGGCGCGCTGCCCCCGCAGGCCAAGGCCGAGGCCGGCAAGCGCGTCGGCATGGCGCGCGGCGCGGTGAGCAAGGCCCTGGCCGCCCGCCAGTCCGAGCTCGAGGCCGAGCGCGACGCCCGGGTCCTGGTCGAGGAGGCGGTGGACGTCACGCTGCCGTACGATCGCGTCCCGGCCGGTGCCCGGCACCCGCTGACCACGTTCATGGAGCGCGTCGCGGACGTCTTCGTCGCCATGGGCTACGAGATCGCGGAGGGCCCCGAGGTCGAGGCGGAGTGGTTCAACTTCGACGCCCTGAACTTCACCCCGGACCACCCGGCCCGGCAGATGCAGGACACGTTCTTCGTAGAGGGCCCCAAGGGGACCGAGGGAGACGAGTCGGGTGTCGTACTGCGGACGCACACGTCCCCCGTGCAGGCCCGCGCGATGCTCGACCGCGAGCCGCCCGTCTACATCGTCTGCCCCGGCCGTGTGTACCGCACGGACGAGCTGGACGCGACGCACACCCCGGTCTTCCACCAGATCGAGCTGCTCGCCGTGGACGAGGGCCTGACCATGGCCGACCTCAAGGGCACCCTGGACCACATGGTCCAGTCGCTCTTCGGCGCGGGCATGAAGACGCGGCTGCGCCCGAACTACTTCCCGTTCACCGAGCCGTCCGCCGAGATGGACATGGTCTGCTACGTGTGCCGTGGCGAGTCCGTGGGCAACCCGGACCGCCCCTGCCGCACCTGCGGCAGCGAGGGCTGGATCGAGCTGGGCGGCTGCGGCATGGTCAACCCGAAGGTGCTCACCGCCTGCGGCGTCGACCCCCAGAAGTACAGCGGATTCGCCTTCGGGTTCGGCATCGAACGGATGCTGATGTTCCGCCACAACGTCGAAGACATGCGAGACATGGTCGAGGGTGACATCCGGTTCACCCGGCCCTTCGGGATGGAGATCTGATGCGGGTCCCGCTTTCCTGGCTGCGGGAGTACGTCGATCTCCCCACCACCGAGACCGGCCGTGACGTACAGGCCAAGCTGATCGAGGTCGGCCTCGAGGTCGAGACCGTCGAGCAGCTCGGCGCCGGCCTCACCGGCCCCCTGGTCGTCGGCAAGGTCCTCACCATCGAGGAACTGACGGAGTTCAAGAAGCCCATCCGCTTCTGCACCGTCGACGTCGGTCAGGCCAATGGCACGGGCGAGCCGCAGGAGATCGTCTGCGGAGCGCGCAACTTCGCCGTCGGCGACAAGGTCGTCGTCGTGCTGCCCGGCGCCGTCCTGCCCGGCGACTTCAAGATCGCCGCGCGCAAGACGTACGGCAAGACCTCGCACGGCATGATCTGCTCCGGCGACGAGCTGGGCATGGGCGACGACGGCAGCGGCGGCATCATCGTGCTTCCGCCCGAGCACGAGGTCGGCACCGACGCCATCGAGCTGCTCGAGCTGGTCGACGAGGTCCTGGACATCGCCGTCACGCCCGACCGCGGCTACGCCCTGTCGATGCGCGGCGTCGCCCGCGAGACCGCCACCGCGTACGGCCTGCCGCTGCGCGACCCGGCGCTCCTGGACGTGCCCGCGCCGAACTCCGCCGGCTACCCGGTGAAGATCTCCGACCCGCGTGGCTGCGACCGCTTCACCGCGCGCACGGTCACGGGCCTGCAGCCCGAGGCCCGCTCGCCGATCTGGCTCAAGCGCCGCCTGCAGAAGGCGGGCATGCGCCCGATCTCGCTCGCCGTCGACATCAGCAACTACGTGATGCTGGAGCTCGGCCAGCCGCTGCACGCGTACGACCGCTCCCGCATCGAGGGCACGATCGGCGTGCGCCGGGCCGAGCAGGGCGAGAAGTTCACGACACTCGACGGCGCCAAGCGCGTCCTCGACGCCGAGGACCTGGTCATCACCGACGACCGCGGCCCGATCGGCCTTGCGGGCGTCATGGGCGGCGCCAACACCGAGATCGCGGATCACGAAGAGGCTGCCGGTACCACCGACGTCGTCGTCGAGGCCGCGCACTTCGACGCGATCTCCATCGCCCGCACCGCCCGGCGCCACAAGCTGCCCTCCGAGGCGGCCAAGCGCTTCGAGCGCGGCGTCGACCCGCAGGCCGCGTCCGCCGCCGCGCAGCGCACGGTGGACCTGCTCGTCCTCCTTGCGGGCGGCACCGCCGACGCCGGGGTCACCGAGGTCATCGCGCCCTCCGCGCCCCGCACGATCAGCATGCCCGCCGACCATCCGGACAAGGTCGCGGGCATGGACTACGGCCGCGAGACCGTCGTCCGCCGCCTCCAGGAGGTCGGCTGCGACGTCTACGGCCAGGACGCCCTGACGGTCACCGTGCCGTCCTGGCGCCCCGACCTGACCGAGCCGAACGACCTCGCCGAAGAGGTCATCCGGCTCGAGGGGTACGAGAACCTGCCGTCGACGCTGCCCAAGCCCCCCGCGGGCCGTGGCCTGACCGACCGGCAGCGGCTGCACCGCCGCATCGGCCGCGCCCTTGCGGGCAGCGGTTTCGTCGAGGCGCCGAACTACCCGTTCATCGGCGAGCAGGTCTTCGACCAGCTCGGCCTGGAGCCCGGCGACCCCAAGCGCCGCGTCGTGAAGCTGGCCAACCCGCTCTCCGACGAGGAGCCCGCGCTCCGTACGACGCTGCTTCCGGGGCTGCTCGGCGCGCTGCGCCGCAACGAGGGCCGGGGCAGCCACGACCTCGCGCTCTTCGAGACGGGGCTCGTCTTCGAGCCGCGCGAGGAGCAGCGCATCGCCGTGCGGCTGCCCGTCGACCGGCGTCCCACCGACGAGGAGATCGCCTCCCTGACCGAGGCGCTCCCCGTCCAGCCGCGGCATGCCGCTGTCGTCCTCGCGGGCGCCCGCGAGCAGGCCGGCTGGTGGGGCAAGGGCCGTCCGGCGGACTGGGCGGACGCGGTCGAGGCCGCGCGCACCCTTGCCGCCGAGTCGGGCACCGAACTGCTCGTGCGCCAGGGCCAGTACGGTCCCTGGCACCCGGGCCGGTGCGCCGAGCTCGCCGTGGTGATCGACGGCGCCGAGCAGGTCATCGGGTACGCGGGTGAGCTGCACCCGCGCGTCGTCAAGGCGCTGGGTCTGCCCGCGCGCACCTGCGCGATGGAGCTCGACCTGGACCGTCTGGAGGACGCGAGCGCCGGTGTCCCGCAGGGGCCGAAGATCTCCACCTTCCCGGTCGCCACGCAGGACGTCGCGCTCGTCGTGGACGGGAACGTCCCGGCCGCCGACGTCGAGAAGGTGCTGCGCGAGGGAGCGGGTGAACTCCTTGAGTCCATCCGCCTGTTCGACGTCTTCACCGGCGAGCAGATCGGCGCGGGCAAGAAGTCGCTTGCGTACGCGCTGCGCTTCCGCGCGGCCGACCGCACGCTGACCGTCGACGAGGCCTCCGCGGCCCGTGACGCGGCCGTCGCCCTCGCGGCGGAGCGGACGGGTGCGGTGCTGCGCGGAGCGTAGTCACCCCCTGTAGTCGTCGCCAGGCGCACAAGGGGCGCAAAGAAGGGCGTATCCGGACCTCCGGGTACGCCCTTCACTCGTTTGAGTGACTAGTAAGCCCTCTCTGGCCCGATCGGCCCATGCGGTCGACAGAATCTATCCGGCCGCAGGGGCTGATCCGCGCGGCTGCACGGCCTGCACGCTGAACAGGGCCTTAAGGGGGGCCGTCGGCATGATCCGTATCAGGGCTGGAGCTCCCCGCCGGATGTTGCTCACGGCGCGGCGCCGGGGCAGGTTCCGGGCGAGGACCGGAGCGCCGACCGGAGCGCCGACCGGACGGAGGCTGCCCCGTGCCGACCCGCCGCGGATCCGGCGCGCGCTCACGCTCGGTCTGCCGACGGTGTGGGGCGCCGTCGCCACCACGTACAAACTCGCCTGCCCGCTCGCCCAGCAGGACGGCCTCGGCGCCCGGATCGTCACCAGCGCCGTCTTCTTCGCGGTCGGCACGGGTCTGATACTGCACGTCCGAGGCGTTCTGCTGCGGGAGTTGCGGCAGCTGCGCGAGGTCGCCGGAGCCGCCCAGAACGTGCTCCTTCGGCCGCTGCCGCCGCGCGTCGAGGGTCTCACCGTCGCGGCCGGGCGGCTCTCCGCATCCCGGGGCGCCTCCGTCGGCGGCGATCTGTACGAGGTCGCGGCCACCGACCATGGCGTCCGCGTCGTCATGGGCGATGTCCGCGGGCACGGCCTCGCCGCGCTCGCGACGGCCGCCGCGGTGCTCGGCAGCTTCCGCGATGCGGCGTACGAGGAGCCCGAACTGCCCCTCGTGCTGCGGCGGTTGGAGCGGGCCCTCGGGCGGCATCTGCGCGAGCGGTCGCGGGCCGAGCATCCGGCGGGCGGCGGAGCGGCGCCCGAGAGTCCCGTGGCCGAGGAGTTCGTGACCGTACTCCTGATGGAGATCGGTCCGGACGGCGAGGTGACCGCGCTGAACTGCGGTCACCCCTGGCCGCACCGCCTGAGCGGCCGGGCCGAGCCGGTCCGCGGCGGTGAGCCGCTGCCGCCGCTCGGGCCCTTTCCGCTGCCGGCCGAACTGCCCCTGCTGCACTGCGGTTCGCTCCTTCCGGGGGAGGCGCTCGTGCTGCACACGGACGGGATGGAGGACGCGCGGGACGCGGCCGGGCGGTTCTTCCCGTTACAGGCGGCGCTCACCGAAGCGGTGCGGGTCCCGCCGGTGGTGCCGCAGGCCGTGATCCGCGCGGTGTACGACCAACTCCTGCGCCACACCGGACGGTTGCCCGCCGACGACGCGGCGCTGCTCGTCCTGCGCAACGACCGCAAGCGGGTGCCCTTACAGGGTGAGGCGGTGCGCAGCGCGAGCACGATGAGCTGACGCCAGGTCACGATGAACTGACGCCAGGTCACGATGAACTGACGCCTGGTCAGCCGGCCGTCGGCGCCGGCCATGCGCCGCCCGGCCCCGCCTTGGAGTTGTCGGGCAGACAGCGGGGCGGACGGCGCCAGTGAGGGCCGCCGCACTTTTCGAGGGGGAGCCGGCGGCCCGGCCGGCCTCCTTGTGAGGAATCTCAGTCAAGCGTGACGGGAGTGGCCGCGGGCAGAGCGCGCACCCCCCGGATTCGCGCACTCCGTTCACACCCCGTGTGAAGACACCTCTACTACGCTGGCCACACCGAGCCACCGGAGGGCCTCCATGCAGCCCAACACCCTGCTCGACGCGATCCTCGACGAAGCCGGAATCTCCCACGCGGGCCTGGCCGCCCATGTCAACCAGGCCGGGAAGCGGCGAGGTCTCGCGTTGCGCTACGAACACACCGCCGTCTCCCGCTGGTTGAAGGGCCAGCGTCCGCGCGGCCAGGTGCCCGACCTGATCTGTGAAGTCCTCGCGGGGCGGCTCCAGCGCCCCGTGACCCTCGACGACATCGGCCTCGGCGTGCCGGGCCTGCCGGCCGCGAGACTCGGCTCCGCGGCCTCGACGCTTTCGGGGTTCGTGGAACGGGCCACCGCACTGTGGCGCTCCGACGAACAGCAGCGCCCGCATCTGCTCGGCGCCCCCGCGGTCACCGGCACCCCCGCGGTGATGCCCGTGTGGGAGTGGGAGAACCCGCCCGAGGACGTGGACGTCTCACGCGGCGGACGGCACCCCGTCAGCACGGCCGACATCGACATGATGCGCGCGGCCCGTGCCCACTACGAGCAGATGTACCGCAAGACGGGCGGCATCGCGACGCGCACCCGCATCGTCGGCTTCCTCAACGCCGAGGCGGCGCCGCTGCTCCGCGGCAGCTACACCGACGCGACAGGGCGCCAACTGCACCGCTCCACCGGCGGGTTGGTGGCCATCGCGGGCATCTGCGCCTACGACTCGGACGCGCACGGCCTGGCCCAGCGCTACTTCCACCAGGCCCTGCGCCTGGCAAAGGCCAGCGGTGACCGGGGACTTGGCGCCTATGTCATCGCGCTTCTTGTCAACCAGTCCCTGTTCATGCGGGAGTTCCGGCAGGCGGTGGCCTTCGCGGAGGCCGCGCTGCGCGCCGCGGGGCGCGACCTCACCCCGGCACTCGCCTCCGATCTGTACGCCATGCAGGCCAAGGCGTACGCGCATCTGGGCGACGGCAGGAGCGCGCTGTCCTGCATCCGGCGTGCGGAAGCCGCGGCGGACCGGATCCTGCGGGGACGCGAGCCGGCCGAGACCGGCTATGTCCAGCCCGGACTCGTCAACGTACAAGTGGCGGAGGCGCTGCTCAGCCTCGGCGACCTCACGGGAGCACGTGAACACGCGGCGGCCGCCGTGGACACCCCGGCGCACGACCGGGGCCGGGTCCACCGGCTCGCCATGCTCAGCCAGATCGAACTGCGCCAGGGGAACACCGACGAGGCCGTGGCCACGGCGGTGGAAATGGCAGAACAGGCACGGGGGATGGAGTCCCAGCGGCTGCGCGACCGGCTGCGGGCTGTGCGTGAGCATCTCGTACGCAGCGACTGCGCGGGCACGGCCGAGGCGGCCGAGCTGATCGACGGGGCACTGCGCGTACCCCTGTGAATTGAATCGCGTACCACTGCTCTGACCACCCTGCTGCTGCGATATTGCCATCTACTCGGCGGAAGGTGGCAGAACCGTGCAGTGGACGAAACAAAGCGAACAAACTGTGTATGGAAATCGATGGTTCACCGTCAACCTCGCGGATGTCGAACTGCCGGACGGCCGGCATCTCGACCACTTCCTGATACGGCTGCGGCCGGTCGCCGTGGCCACCGTCGTCAATGAGGCCAACGAGGTGCTGCTCCTTTGGCGGCACCGCTTCATCACCGACAGCTGGGGCTGGGAACTGGCCGCGGGTGTCGTCGAGGACGGCGAGGACATCGCGTATGCGGCGGCCCGCGAGATGGAGGAGGAGACAGGCTGGCGGCCGGGCCCGTTACGGCACTTGATGAGTGTCGAGCCGTCCAACGGGCTCACCGATGCCAGGCACCACATCTACTGGTCGGACGAGTGCACCTACATCGGCCATCCCGAGGACGACTTCGAGTCCGACCGCCGTGAATGGGTCCCACTCAAACTCGTCCCCGACATGGTGGCCCGTGGTGAGGTCCCGGCCGCCAACATGGCGGCGGCGCTGCTGCTCCTGCACCACCTGCGACTTGGTCAGGACGCGCACTAGTGGCCGATGGCCTGCCAGACCGCCACGGCGAGCGCGCCTACCGCCGTGAGGGCGAGAAGGGCGGGCAGCGGCCAGCGAGTGTGCTCGAGTGCGGCGATCCGCACGGTCAGTTCGTCCTGGTTCTTTACGCTCTGTTCGTCGTGTTGGGTGAGCAACGCCAGCTGTCCGTCGACGCGGGCCAGACCCACGTCCAAGCTGCGGCGTAACTCGGCGAGTTCGTGCGGGACCACGCGATGCTCGGGGTCGGCGGTCACGAGTCCGCTCCTTTCTGTAGCTGTCCATCCCCCTGATGCGCACGGAAAGTCAACTCGCCTGGTGGCCAAGGCGGGAGAGTGTGCGAAGGGCATATGCGAGCCCACTGCGCACACGGTGTGTGAACGCCGCGGGCCCGGCACTCTGTCGAGTGCCGGGCCCGCGTGCGGTACGAGATGTCAGGCGTAGGGGTAGAAGCCCGAGCCGGACTTGCGGCCGAGCCGGCCCGCGTCCACCATCCGCTGGAGCAGCGGGGGAGCGGCATACAGCGGCTCCTTGTACTCGGCGTACATGGAGTCGGCGACCGAGGCGACCGTGTCGAGGCCGATCAGGTCGGCGAGCTTGAGCGGACCCATCGGGTGGGCGCAGCCCATCTCCATGCCGTTGTCGATGTCCTCGCGGCTTGCGATGCCCGACTCGAACATCCGGATCGCGGAGAGCAGATACGGGATGAGCAGCGCGTTGACCACGAAGCCCGAGCGGTCCTGGGCGCGGATCGCGTGCTTGCCGAGGATCTTCTCGACCATGGCCTGCGCGCGGCTGATCGTCCCCTCGGACGTCGTGAGCGCGGGGATCAGCTCGACGAGCTGCTGCACCGGGGCCGGGTTGAAGAAGTGGATGCCGATGACCTGGTCGGGACGCGAGGTCGCGACGGCCAGCTTCACCAGCGGGATGGAGGAGGTGTTGGAGGCGAGGATCGCGTCCTGCCGGGTCACCACCTGGTCGAGCACCTGGAAGATCTCGGTCTTGACCGCCTCGTTCTCGACGACGGCCTCGATCACCAGGTCGCGGTCGGAGAACTCCCCGAGGTCGGTGGTGAAGCTGAGCCGGGCGAGCGTCTCGTCCCGCTCCTCTTCCGTGATCTTGCCGCGTTCGGCGGCCTTGGAGAGGGAGTTGTAGAGCCGGGTGCGGCCGATCTCCAGGGCCTCGCCGGTGGTCTCCGCGACCATCACATCCAGTCCGGAGCGGGCGCAGACCTCCGCGATCCCGGCGCCCATCTGGCCGCAGCCCACTACTCCGACGCGTTCGATGTCGGGCATAGAGTCGGTCACCTCGTGCCTTTCGCTGATCAACGGGCCGGCAGGTCCCCCGTTCGGTCGCGGTGCCTGCCCCGCCGAAGAACGTTACTCCCGAACCTCCCGTGCATGACGTGCCGGGTCGGGCATGCTGTCCGGGACAAGCAGCGGTTCTGGCGAATATCGGGCCCAGGAGGCGAGCGGATGAGGCGTATGTCACGCCGTGGATTCACGGTGGCGGCGGCCGCGATGGTGGCGGGGCTCACAGCGGCGGGCGACGCGGCGGCAGTTCCCCGACGCGCTCCGTCACGACGTGAACTGCGGGGGATGTGGCTGGCGAGCGTCGCCAATCGGGACTGGCCGTCGAAGCCGGGCCTCACCGCGGACGAGCAGCGTGCCGAGCTGATGGCGCATCTCGACACGGCCGTGCGGCGCCGGCTCAACGCCGTGATCTTCCAAGTGCGGCCCACCGCCGACGCGTTGTGGCCCTCGCCGTACGAGCCGTGGGCGGAGTGCCTCACCGGGGTGCAGGGCAAGCACCCCGGCTGGGACCCGCTGGGCACCGCCGTGCACGAGGCACACCGCAGAGGGCTCGAACTGCACGCCTGGTTCAACCCCTTCCGCATCGCCAACCACACCGACCCCTCGCGCCTGGTGCCGACGCATCCCGCACGCCTGCACCCGGAGTGGGTCGTGCCGTACGGCGGGAAGCTCTACTACAACCCCGGCCTGCCCGAGGTGCGGCGCTTCGTCCAGGACGCGATGCTCGACGCCCTGCGCCACTACGACATCGACGCGGTGCACTGGGACGACTACTTCTACCCGTACCCGGTCGCGGGGCAGGTCTTCGACGACGACGAAGCCTTCGCGCGCTACGGCGGCGGCTTCCCGGACCGGGCCGCCTGGCGCCGGGACAACATCGACCGCCTGGTGCGCGAGATGGGCCAGCGGGTCCACAAGGTGCGCAAGGGCGCGGAGTTCGGTATCAGCCCCTTCGGGGTCTGGCGCAACGCCTCCACCGACCCGCTCGGTTCGGACACCCGGGCGGGCGTGCAGACCTACGACAACCTGCACGCCGACACCCGCGGCTGGGTCAAGAAGGGCTGGATCGACTACGTCTGTCCGCAGCTGTACTGGAACCTCGGCTTCACGGCCGCGGACTACGGCAAGCTGCTGCCCTGGTGGGCCGATGTCGTCGAGGGCACGGGCGTACGCCTCTATGTGGGCGAGGCCCTGTACAAGGCGGGCGACCCGGCGCAGGCCGCGCCCTGGCACGACCCGGCCGAGCTGTCGCGCCACCTCACCTACGCCAAGGGGTTCCCGCAGGTGCGCGGGCACGTCTTCTTCTCGGCGAAGGAGGTGGGCGTCGACAGGATCGGCGCCATGGCACGGGTGGTCGCAGACCACTATCAGGAGCGTGGCTGGCCCTGATGCCAGGAGCGCGCGGGGCCCTGACTCATTCTTCGCTGGGCTCGAAGTGCCGCACGACGGTGTCGGGACCCGGCGACATCAGGGTCTCGTGACCGTCCTCGAACCGGACGCGGTACGGCGGTGTGCCGTCCTCGCCGAGCACCTCGATGACCTCCGCGGTCCGGTCGTGCTGTCCGACGATCCTGCCGTGCACCAATAGCCTGTCGCCTACGCTTGCACGCATTTGGAGCCAACTCCTCGTCCACCCGACGGTAGCGATCCGTGGCCATCAGTCTACGTCGGGTGGCGGGATGAGGCCCCTATACGCGGGCCCGTTGGGTGACGGCGATGCACACGAGGACGGCGGCGGCCGTCACTGGCGCGGCGATCGTGAGGTGCTCGCCGAGCAGGAACACCGACCAGACCAGGGTCAGCAGCGGCTGCGCGAGCTGGAGCTGGCTGGCCTTGGGTACGCCGATCACGGCCATGCCGCGGTACCAGACGACCAGGCCGAGGAACTGCGAGCCGATGGCGGAGTAGAGCAGCCCGGCGGTGCTGTGCCCGGTGAGCTCGAAGGACTCGTACCGGAGGGCGACGGCCGCCCCGGCCACGGCGAGCGGCAGACACAGGACGAGCGCCCAGCCGACGACCTGCCAGCCCGGCATCTCGCGGGCCAGCCGGCCGCCCTCGGTGTAGCCGGCCGCGCAGATCAGGAGCGAGCCGAAGAGATAGAGGTCGGCGGTGCTCAGGGCGCCGCCGCTCTGCTGCACGGTGAACGCGATCACCGCGGCCGCGCCCGCGAGGGCCGCCGTCCAGAACATCCGCGAGGGGCGGGCCCCCGTCCGCAGCACGGAGAACACGGCGGTGGTCAGCGGCAGCAGGCCCACGACCACGGCCGCGTGCGCGGTGGTGGAGGTCTGCAGGGCGAGCGTGGTGAGCAGCGGGAAGCCGACGACGACACCGGCGACGACGACCGCGAGCCCGGCCCAGTGGCGGCGCGCGGGGAACGGGATCCGCAGGGCGAGCAGCGCGCCGCCCGCGATGACCGCGCTCAGGGCGACCCGCAGGGCCACGAACGACCAGGGGCCGATGCCTTCGAGCCCCCAGGCGGTGGAGGGGAAGGTGAGCGAGAAGGCGGTGACGCCGAGCGCGGCCATGACGGTGCCGGCGCGGCGGGAGCCGTGCGGGGCCGGGTCGGGGCTCGTGGTGGCCCTGGGGGACGCTGCCTCGGCAACTGCTATCCGACTCGGGCGAGTAGCGCTATCCTGTGCTGTCATGCATGAGAGTAACAGTGGCGCTGAGTTGGCGAAACGGCTGAGGGATGAGCTGGACCGCTACTCTCCAGGTGGAAAGCTGCCGTCGAGCCGGGCGCTTGTCGACCGCTTCAGGGTGAGCCCGGTGACCGTGTCGCGGGCCCTTGCGCAGTTGGCCGCCGAGGGTCTCGTCGTCACACGGCCCGGCGCCGGTGTGTTCCGTGCGGAGCCGCAGGCCGCCCCCGCGCCGGCGGGGGACACCTCGTGGCAGGAGGTGTCGCTGAGCGCGGACTCGGCGGCGGAGCTGGTGCCGCGCGCGGTGGACGCCTCCGGTGTCCTGGTCACCCTCACGGCGCCGCCGCCCGGCGTCATCGAGTTCAACGGCGGCTATCTGCACTCCTCGCTGCAGCCCGAGCGCGCGATGGCGGCGGCCCTCGCGCGGGCGGGGCGGCGGCCCGGCGCGTGGGGGCGGCCGCCGGTCGACGGTCTTCCCGAGCTGCGGGAGTGGTTCGCGCGGGGTATCGGCGGCGCGATCACGGCCGCCGAGGTGCTGGTCACGGCAGGCGGGCAGAGCGCCCTCACCACGGCGCTGCGGGCGCTCGCCCCGCCGGGTGCCCCGGTCCTCGTCGAGTCGCCGACGTACCCCGGCATGCTCGCGATCGCCCGCGCGGCGGGCCTGCGTCCCGTGCCGGTGCCGGTCGACACCGACGGCGTACGCCCCGAGCTGCTCGAGGCGGCGTTCAAGGCCACCGGGGCGCGGGTCTTCGTCTGCCAGCCGCTGTTCCAGAACCCCACGGGAGCCGTGCTCTGCGCCGAGCGCCGCCCCGAGGTGCTGCGCATCGCCCGCGAGGCCGGGGCCTTCGTCGTCGAGGACGACTTCGTGCGCCGCCTGGTCCACGACGACGCGGGGCCGCTGCCGCGACCGCTCCAGTCCGACGACCCCGACGGCGTCGTGGTGCACGTCTGCTCGCTCACCAAGGCAACGTCGCCGAGCTTCCGGGTGGGTGCGCTCGTCGCCCGCGGTCCGGTCCTCGAACGGCTGCGCGCGATCCAGGTCGTCGACCACTTCTTCGTACCGAGACCGCTCCAGGAGGCGGCCCTCGAACTGGTCGGCTCACCGGCCTGGCCGCGCCATCTGCGCCAGGTGGCGGGCCAGTTGAAGGACCGCAGGGACGCGATGGCGGCGGCCCTGCGCATCGGCCTGCCCGAACTGGCCGTGCCGCACATCCCCGCCGGCGGCTACAGCCTCTGGCTGCGCCTTCCCGACGGCGCGAACGAGGCGGCGCTGGTGAGCGCGGCCCTGCGCGCGGGTGTCGCCGTCGCACCCGGCCGGCCGTACTTCGCGGCCGAACCCCCGGCGGCGCACCTGCGGTTGAGCTTCGCGGCGCTCGCCGGCGTGGGCGAGATCAAGGAGGGCGTGCGCAGGCTGCGCGCGGCGTGCGACGAGGGGTGGGGCGGGGCGGGGTGAAGGCCGTTCCAACGGGCGAAATCCGTTCGACGGCCCGGCGGGGCGGCTGCCAGCCTGCCCCCATGACCGATACGCACCAGACACTTCCCGCCGGCTACGAGCTCTCCACCGACCCCGCCCGTCTCGACGCCGAGCGCGTCCACCGATGGCTGTCCACCGACGCGTACTGGGCCCTTGACCGGCCCCGCGAGAAGCAGGACCAGGCGATCGCCGGATCGCTCAACTTCGGTGTGTACGAGGAGGTTTCCGGTGATCAGGTCGCCTATGCCCGGGTCGTGACCGATCACGCCACCTTCGCCTGGCTCTGTGACGTGTACGTCGACCGGGCGGTCCGCGGCAAGGGCTTGGGCGGCGCGCTCGTGGCGGGCGTCCGGGACCACCTGGAGCCGTGCGGCCTGCGCCGGATCCTGCTGGGCACGGCCGACGCGCACGGGGTGTACGAGAAGGTCGGCTTCAAGGCCCTTGAGGCCCCTGGGAATTGGATGGCGCTGGGGCGGCAGTGAGCGTTCGCGGGGGCGTCCGAGTCATCCGCGTACGCACGGTGAAACCTTGACCTGGGCTGCCGGGCACTCCAACATCACCGCATGCACGTACGCGTCACCCTCATCGCCGCCGCACGCAGCGCCTCGCTGCTCGCGGAGCGTTTCGACGACGACCGGCCCCTCGACCAGGCGGGCTGGCACGAGGTGCAGCTCGCCGCCCCCGCGCTGCTTCCGCTCGCCGCGGCCGAGCTGCGCTACTGCTCGCCCACGCCGCGCAGCCGCGGCACCGGCGACGCCCTGGGCTTCGCGCCGCTGGCCCAGCCGGCTCTGCGGGACTGCGACATGGGGCGGTGGCGCGGTCTGACCCTCGCCGATGTGACGGCGCGCGAGCCGGCCGCGGTCGACGCCTGGCTGCGGGATCCGCGCTCCGCGCCGCACGGCGGCGAGTCGCTGCTCGCGTTCATCTCGCGGGTCGGCGGCTGGCTCGACACGCGTCCGGTCGGTGACGGCTCCCGGATCCTCGCCGTGGCGGAGCCCGCGGTGGTCCGTGTGGCCCTCGTCTACGCCCTGAAGGCGCCCCCGTCGACGTACTGGAACATCGACGTCCGCCCCCTGTCGACGGTCACCCTGACCGGGCACGGCGGCCGCTGGAACCTGCGGATCGCGGGCGTGGGGGAGAGTGCCGCCGCGGTGTAGCGCGCTCAGTCCCGCCGCTGCCGGGTGTACTCGGTGGTGAGGATCAGGTCCTTGGCCGGGCCCGCGACCCGCCACCGCGTCCACCAGCGGTCCTCGTCGTACACCTCGAACTCGCCCCGGTAGAGGTCGAGCGCGCACGGATGGTCGGTGCGGTGCCGTCCGGTGCGCAGGTCCAGGTCGTGGAAGGGACGCCCGTCGGCGAAGCGGACATCCGCGGTGCCGGGCTCTTCGCCGGGCAGGAAGCGCAGGGTGCGCTCGGCGGGGCGTGCGGTGCCCTGCCAGGTGAAGGTGCCGGACTCGTGGTGCATCAGGCCGCCGTCGGCCCAGGTGAAGGCCGTCGTGCCCGAGAAGTGCCCCGCCGCGTCACCCGCCAGGTCCCGCGCCGTCCGCTCCACCTGCCAGGAGCCGGCCAGGTACGCAAGCACGTCGGGTACGCCGTACGGCTCGGCTGCTTCATCCAGCTCGGCTGCTTCATCCGGAATGGGCATGCCCCGCAGGCTACGCGGGGCCACTCCCGGGATGTCTACTTGTCGACGAACCCGAGGCTGCCCTCGTCGTACCGCGTCCCGGCGACCGCGCCCGCCGGCGCCGCCGCGTCGATCGCGGCCAGCTCGTCGGGGGAGAGCGCGAGGGTGGCGGCGGCCAGGTTCTCCGTGAGGTACTTCTCCCGGCGGGTGCCCGGAATCGGCACCACGTCGTCCCCGCGGTGCTGCACCCAGGCCAGAGCGAGCTGCCCCGCCGTGACGCCCTTCTTGGCGGCGAGCGCGTCCAGGGCCTCGACGACGGCCAGGTTCTTCTCCAGGTTCCCGTCGGCGAACCGCGGCTGGCCGCGCCGCATGTCGCCTTCCTGCAGGGCGTCGGTCGAGGTGTAGCGCCCGGTGAGGAAGCCGCGGCCGAGCGGCGAGAAGGGCACGAGCCCGATGCCGAGCTCCCGGCAGACGGGCGCGATCTCCTCCTCGAGGTCCCGGGTCCACAGCGACCACTCGCTCTGCAGCGCGGCGATCGGATGCACGGCGTGCGCCCGCCGGATGGTCCGCGCGCTGGCCTCGGAGAGCCCGAGGTGGCGCACCTTCCCGGCTTCGACGAGCTCGGCCATCGCGCCGACGGTCTCCTCGATCGGCACGCTCCGGTCCACGCGGTGCAGGTAGTACAGGTCGATGTGGTCGACGCCCAGGCGGCGCAGCGACGCGTCACACGCCTCTCGTACGTACGCCGCGTCGCCCCGGATCCGCGTCGGCTCGCCGAGCTTGTTGGCGAAGCCGAACTTCGTGGCGAGGACCGCCTCGTCGCGCCGCCCGGCCAGGGCGCGGCCGATCAGCTCCTCGTTGTGGCCCGCGCCGTAGAAGTCGGACGTGTCGAGGAGGGTGACGCCGAGGTCGAGCGCACGGTGGATGGTCGCGATGGACTGGGTGTCGTCCGAAGCGCCGTAGGCGTGACTCATCCCCATGCAGCCGAGTCCCTGCGCCGAGACGGTGAGTGCGCCGAGACGGCGTGTGGGAAGGGTGGTCATGCCGGTACCTCCAGGTGGAGCCAGGTGGACGTCTCCGACCTTAGGAGTTGGAGTCGACTCCAAGTCAAGCCGATTAAGCGGTGGTTGCGGTGCTCAGGCCTGGTCGGCCGCCTTGTGCAGCTCCGCCACAACGATCTTCTTCATGCCGAGCATGGCCTTCATGGCGCGCTGCGCCCGCCCCGCGTCCGGGTCGGCCAGGAGCTTGACCAGGTCCTGGGGGACGACCTGCCAGGACAGTCCGAACTTGTCCTTGAGCCAGCCGCACGGGCCCTCCTCGCCGCCCTCGGAGAGCTTCGTCCAGTAGTGGTCGACCTCTTCCTGGTCGGCACAGTCGATGCTGAGGGAGACCGCCTCGTTGAAGGTGAACTCGGGGCCGCCGTTGAGCGCCAGGTACGGCTGCCCGTCGAGCTCGAATTCGACGGTCAGCACGGTCCCGGCAGGCCGGGGGCCGGCCTCGCCGTAGTAGGAGACATTCGTGATCTTCGAGTTCGGGAAGACCGACACGTAGAACTTGGCGGCTTCCTCGCCCTGGGTGTCGAACCAGAGATTGGGCGTGATGCGGGGCATGGCTCTCTCCTGTCGCTCGGGTCTGTCTGCCTGTACTGACCGTGCCTCCCACGGAAACTCATCGCTGTGACGACGATCCCAAGGGTGTCTGCCGCCGCGTTGCATAAACGTGCAGCGACACGTATAGTCATGCCATCCAAGAGGAGGGTTCCATGGCGGTACGCGTAGCAGTGGCAGGGGCGAGTGGGTACGCGGGCGGTGAGCTGTTGCGTCTGCTGCTCGTCCATCCCGAGGTGGAGATCGGCGCACTGACCGCCAACTCGAACGCGGGTCAGCGCCTGGGCACGCTCCAGCCGCATCTGTTCCCGCTCGCCGACCGCGTCCTGGAGCCGACCACCACCGAGGTCCTCGCGGGCCACGATGTCGTCTTCCTCGCCCTGCCCCACGGGCAGTCCGCGGCCGTCGCCGAGCAGCTCGGCCCGGATGTCCTGGTCGTCGACATGGGCGCCGACTTCCGGCTGAAGGACGCGGAGGACTGGGAGAAGTTCTACGGCAGCGAGCACGCCGGTACGTGGCCCTATGGGCTGCCCGAACTGCCGGGCGCCCGCGCCGCCCTCGAAGGGGCCAAGCGCATCGCGGTGCCCGGCTGCTATCCGACCGCCGTCTCGCTCGCGCTCTTCCCGGCGTACGCCGCCGACCTCGTCGAGGCCGAAGCGGTGATCGTCGCGGCGTCCGGCACCTCCGGCGCGGGCAAGGCGGCCAAGCCGCACCTCCTCGGCTCGGAGGTCATGGGGAACATGTCGCCGTACGGAGTCGGAGGCGTGCACCGGCACACCCCCGAGATGATCCAGAACCTCTCCGCCGCCGCGGGCACCCCCGTCACCGTCTCGTTCACGCCGACCCTCGCCCCGATGCCGCGCGGCATCCTCGCCACCTGCAGCGCCAAGGCGAAGGACGGCGTCACCGCCGCGTCCGTCAGGGCCGCGTACGAGAAGGCCTTCGCCGACGAGCCGTTCGTCCACCTGCTCCCCGAGGGGCAGTGGCCGGCGACCGCCGCCGTGTACGGCTCGAACGCCGTGCAGATCCAGATCGCGTACGACGAGGCGGCGGGCCGCGTCATCGTGATCAGCGCCATCGACAACCTCACCAAGGGCACCGCGGGCGGCGCCCTGCAGAGCATGAACATCGCCCTCGGCCTCGACGAGGCCACCGGGCTCACTACGATCGGAGTCGCGCCGTGAGTGTGACGGCAGCCAAGGGATTCACGGCCGCGGGCATCGCCGCCGGGATCAAGCAGAACGGCAACCCGGACCTGGCCCTCGTGGTCAACACCGGGCCCCGCCTGGCCGCCGCGGGCGTCTTCACCTCCAACCGCGTCAAGGCCGCCCCCGTCCTCTGGTCGGAGCAGGTGCTCAAGGGCGGCCTGGTCTCCGCCGTCATCCTCAACTCCGGTGGCGCCAACGCCTGCACGGGCCCGCAGGGCTTCCAGGACACGCACGCCACGGCGGAGAAGGTCGCCGAGGTGCTCGACGGGGTGAATGCCGGCGAGGTCGCCGTCGCGTCGACCGGACTCATCGGCGTCACGCTGCCCATGGACAAACTGCTGCCGGGCGTCGAGACGGCCGCGGGCGAACTCTCCGCGCACGGCGGCGAGAAGGCCGCCATCGCCATCAAGACCACCGACAGCGTGCACAAGACGTCCGTCGCCACCTTGGACGGCTGGACGGTCGGCGGCATGGCCAAAGGCGCCGGCATGCTCGCGCCCGGCCTCGCCACGATGCTCGTCGTCCTCACCACCGACGCCGACCTGGAGGCCGACGTCCTGGACAGGGCGCTGCGGGACGCCACCCGGCTCACCTTCGACCGGGTCGACTCCGACGGCTGCATGTCGACCAACGACACGGTGCTGCTTCTCGCCTCGGGTGCGGCTCAAGTCACCCCGGAGTACGCCGAGTTCGCCGAGGCCGTGCGCGAGGTCTGCGACGACCTGGGGCGGCAGCTGATCGGTGACGCCGAGGGCGCGAGCAAGGACATCAAGGTCGAGGTCGTGAACGCGGCGAGCGAGGCCGACGCCGTCGAGGTCGGCCGGTCCATCGCCCGCAACAACCTCCTCAAGTGCGCCCTGCACGGCGAGGACCCCAACTGGGGCCGGGTGCTCTCCGCGATCGGCACCACGTCCGCCGCCTTCGAGCCGGACCACCTGAACGTCGCCATCAACGGCGTCTGGGTCTGCAAGAACGGCTCCGTCGGCGAGGACCGCGAGCTGGTCGACATGCGCTACCGGGAGGTCGTCATCACCGCCGACCTGGCGGCGGGCGACGAGACCGCGACCATCTGGACCAACGACCTCACCGCCGACTACGTCCACGAGAACAGCGCGTACTCGTCATGACCAAGGACAGCGGGAGCCAGCCCACCGCCCGGAAGCACACCGCGCTGCCCAAGGCGCAGATCCTCATCGAGGCGCTGCCCTGGCTGACCCGGCACCGCGGCAAGACCGTCGTCATCAAGTTCGGCGGCAACGCCATGATCGACGAGGAGCTGAAGGCCGCCTTCGCGCAGGACGTCGTCTTCCTGCACCACGCAGGCCTCAGGCCCGTCGTGGTGCACGGCGGCGGACCCCAGATCAGCAAGGCCCTCGACCGGCACGGCATCGTCAGCGAGTTCAAGGCGGGCCTGCGCGTCACCACCGAGGACGCCATGGACGTCGTACGCATGGTGCTCGCAGGACAGGTGCAGCGCGAGCTCGTCGGGCTGCTCAACCAGCACGGCCCGCTCGCCGTCGGCCTCACCGGCGAGGACGCGCACACCATCACCGCCACCAAGCACACGCCCCGCATCGAGGGCGAGCTGGTCGACATCGGCCGGGTCGGCGAGATCACCGAGATCGACACGGGCGCCATCGAGGCGCTGCTCGCCGACGGCCGCATCCCGGTCGTCTCCTCGATCGCCCGCTCCCAGGACGACGGACATGTCTACAACGTCAATGCTGATACGGCGGCTGCGGCACTCGCTGCGGCGCTGGACGCAGAGACCCTGATGGTCCTGACGGATGTCGAGGGCCTCTACGAGGACTGGCCCAACAGCGACGAGGTGATCAGCCGCCTGACCGCCGCCGAGCTGGAGAAGCTGCTGCCCGAGCTGGCGAGCGGCATGGTCCCGAAGATGGAGGGCTGCCTGCACGCCGTACGCAACGGCGTCGAGACGGCCCGCGTGATCGACGGCCGCGTCCAGCACTCGATCCTCCTTGAGATCTTCACCGACGAGGGCATCGGCACGATGGTCGTGCCCGACGCAGAGGCAGAGGGGGAAGCATGACCGGCAACCAGGAGCTGACCGCGCGCTGGCAGGGCGCGCTCATGGACAACTACGGCACGCCCAGGCTGCCCCTCGTGCGCGGCGCGGGCAGCAAGCTGTGGGACGCGGACGGCAACGAGTACGTCGACTTCGTCGGCGGCATCGCGGTCAACGCGCTCGGCCACGCCCACCCGGCGATCGTCGAGGCCGTGAGCAACCAGATCGGTTCCCTCGGCCACGTCTCGAACCTCTTCGTCGCCGAGCCGCCCGTCGCCCTCGCCGAGAAGCTCCTCCAGCTCTTCGGGCGCGAGGGGAAGGTGTACTTCTGCAACTCCGGCGCGGAGGCCAACGAGGGCGCCTTCAAGATCGGCCGCCTGACCGGCCGTTCCCACATGGTCGCCACCCAGGGCGGCTTCCACGGCCGGACGATGGGCGCGCTCGCGCTCACCGGCCAGCCCGGCAAGCAGGAGCCTTTCCTGCCGCTGCCCGGCGACGTCACGCATGTCCCGTACGGCGATGTCGCGGCCCTGCGCGCGGCCGTCACCACCGACACCGCCCTCGTGATCATCGAGCCCATCCAGGGCGAGAACGGCGTCGTCGTGCCGCCCGCCGGCTATCTGAAGGCGGCCCGGGAGATCACCGCGGCCACCGGGACGCTGCTCGTCCTGGACGAGGTGCAGACCGGAATCGGCCGTACCGGCCACTGGTTCGAGTACCTCGCGCACGAGGGCGTCCAGCCGGATGTCGTCACGCTCGCGAAGGGTCTCGGCGGCGGTCTGCCGCTCGGCGCGACCGTCGCGTTCGGCGCGGCCGCGGAGCTGTTCAAGCCCGGTCACCACGGCACTACGTTCGGCGGGAACCCGGTCGCGTGCGCCGCGGGCCTCGCCGTTCTGGACACCATCGAGGCCGAGGGCCTCCTGGAGAACACCAAGCGGGCGAGCGAGAAGCTGCGTGACGGAATCGAGTCACTCGGGCACCCGCTCGTCGGCCATGTCAGGGGCGCGGGCCTGCTGCTGGGTATCGTGCTCACCGAGCCGCTCGCGCCCCGGGCGCAGCAGGCGGCTCAGGACGCCGGCTTCCTGGTGAACGCGCCCGCCCCCGATGTCGTACGGCTGATGCCGCCGCTGAACGTCCGCGACGACGAGGTGGACGCGTTCCTCCAGGCGTTGCCGGGTGTCCTGGAAAATGCTGCCAGGGCTTTGAAGGCCGCCGAGGCCAACGGGGACGGACGATCCGGAGAATGAGACGACGATGAGTCATGCGCAAGGCAACGAGCACGCGGAGCACCCGGATCACACCGGGCCCGCGGTGCCGCAGACCCGCACCGCACGCCACCGCCGGATCGTGGACATCCTCAACCGGCAGCCGGTCCGCTCCCAGAGCCAGCTCGCGAAGCTGCTCGCCGACGACGGTCTGACCGTCACGCAGGCGACGCTCTCCCGCGACCTGGACGAGCTGAACGCGGTGAAGATCCGCAACGCCGAGGGCGACCTCATCTACGCGGTGCCGAGCGAGGGCGGCTTCCGCACGCCGCGGGCCCCGCTCGGCGAGTCCGCCAAGGAGGAGCGGATGCGCCGCCTCTCCGCGGAGCTGCTGATCTCTGCGGAGGCCTCGGCGAACCTCGTCGTCCTGCGCACCCCGCCGGGGGCCGCCCAGTTCCTCGCTTCGGCGATCGACCAGGCGGAACTGCACGACATCCTGGGCACCATCGCGGGGGACGACACGCTGATGCTGATCAGCCGGGAGGCAACGGGGGGTCAGGCTCTGGCGGATCATCTGCTGAGGCTGGCTTCGAACGAGCATTAGCGGGCCCCTGGGCCTTGAACGAGCACGGCCTTGATGTGCCCGCGGCCGGTCAGTCGGATTCCGGTAGTTCGAGGCCGAACAGGTCCGCGTACCGACGCAGCCGGTCCATGACCCATGGCTCGTTCTCGTCGACTGCCCCCGCCGCGAAGCGGACCTGGGACGTCGTCACCGGGCCGTGCAGCGCGGGCAGCATGCCGTCCGCGTGGACCGAGAGCAGGATCAGGTCCTGCCAGAGCGGGATCACGTCGGGCGCCTCGTGGCAGGCGGGAGCCGGTTCCAGCGGGAGGTACGGCACGATCCGCCGCCAGGTGTGGCCGACCGGCTCGCCGAGCCGTCCCGCGATGCTGACCAGGTCGAGCGGGCACAGCGGGGTACCCGGCGCCGAGACGCGGTGTTCGCCGCGGAGGGCGACGGCGTCCTTGCCGTCGGGCTGCTCCGCGGGCAGCGCTTCGATCTCCGCCGGGCGCAGTTCGGGGACGAGAGCGCCCAACTCCCGCAGGGGCGCCAGCTTCTGGTACGCGGCACGGGCGCCGATGTGCTGATCGCGAGCGTAGGCCGCGAGCCGCCCCGCGGTCAGGGCGGCCCACCTGGGGGACTCGAACCACTCGTCGAACTCCTCGTCGTCGCCCCGGTCGATCAGGGCGCGGGCCTCCTCCGCGCCGGGGCGGAAGTCCGCGAGCCCGGCGGGCAGGGCGGGGACGCTCAGGCCCACCCGCGCGGCCTCGCGCCGGGCCGTCTTCCACAGGGTGCCCAGCGGGGCCTTCAGGTTGAGGCTCGCCACGAACAGGATGTCCGAGGCAGGCAGGACCGGATAGTCGGCCCCGACGAACGAGGGGTCGTTGCCCGAGAAGGCGTAGCGGCTGGGAACCGGCAGCCCGTCCCATGCCCTCAGGAGCTCGCCCGCCGCCGGGACGTCGACGCCGGCCTCCCGCAACTCCTCGACCACGTACGCCATTTCGTCCCACCTCAGCGCCTGCGGCTGGGCGAACGCCAGGTCCCGGAGCGTGAGTCCGTCCTCGAGGCGGAGCCCCTCGGCGTGGGCCACTCCCACGACGCTTGACGTCTCGGGGCTCGGCACGACGCGGCCCGCATCGGTCTTCTCCCGATGGCGCCGCGTATGCGCCAGACCGAGACGGTCCGCCCAGCGGGCCACCGCCTTCTCCGCCTTGCGCAGCGTGCACTCCCACTCCGCGGCCAGGGCGAACGTGGCTCCCCAGGGCAGCGCGAGGCCGCCGGACGGCTCGGGCACGCAGTAGTCCCGCAGCACCGCACGGATCTCCCGCGGCACGGCGCACCACCGCTCCGCCGACTCCGCTTCGGGGACGGGCCAGCCGAGCCAGGCGAAGGCCGCAAGACGGTCGAGCACCTCCTGCGGTGCGATGCCCACGGCGTGTGCGGTGTCGTGGATGTCCCACGGCCACTGGACACGGCGCCAGCCCCGGGCGCCGTCGTTGACGTAGAGCAGCGACAGGTCGGACTCGGTGCACACGTGGTCCCGGTGGTGATCGGGCACCTCCGGCAGGGGGACCGTCAGGAACGGCGCGAACCGGGCGCAGCTCTCCGCCAGTTGGCCCAGGGTCCTGTGGGTGCTGAACGAGGCGCGGACCAGACCGCCGAGGTCGTCAGGGGCGTGCCGGTAGTCGTTCTCTTCCCTGTGCGCGTAGGCCCCTCGGGTGTGCACGCGGCTGAGCAGACCCTCGACGATCTGTGCGTCGCACCAGTCGGGCGTCCAGTCCAGGTCGCCATCCCCTGCGCGCGGCGGCTTCAGCTCGGGGTGCGCGATGCGCAGCGCGCGGGCGGCGCGGACGACGGCCTGGACGGTCGTCCGCTGGCTGTGGGCGAGCGCGACGGCCGTACGCCAGTCGCGGGGCGGCGCTTTCCCCTGGGCGACGCGGCCCCAGGACTGCGGCCGCCCCTCGGCGACCTCCGCCCAGCCCGGTTCGGGCACAGGGTGGCCGGTGATCGACGCGGGGGACGCTTCGTGGTGGGCCAGGTGCGCGTGACCGAGGGCGGCGGCCCGCCAGGGGTGCGTGAGCGTCGCTGATTCGCCCTGCCGCCGTTCGGCGGCCGCACCCTTGCCGAGCTGCGCGTCCTGACGGAACCAGCCGGTCGTGTCCAGGTTCAGGGCTGCCGGGCGCCACGGCTCCGTCCGCACCAGCACGCGCTTGCCGCGCCACTCCTTCCAGACAGTGCGGGCGGCACGCAGGTTCTGCCGCTCCAGGGCCCACAGCCAGTCCATGCTCAGCTCCGGCCACGCGGCGAGCGCCGCGGCCCCGCGAGCCCACTGTTCCGCCTCCCAAGTCCGGTCGTACGACTCGAGTTTCTTGCGGTTGAGGCTGAGCGTCCCCGCGTTCGGTCCGGTCAGATCGAGTACGTAGCCGAAGGGCCGCTGGTCGGTGTTGATGCCGTCGCACAGGATCGCGCCCTTGCCGTCGACCCACCACAGCACACCGGGGACGGCCTCCACCGCGCCCGGGGCGTGGTCGGCTCCCGGCGGGGTCTGGAGCTCGCCGGGGCGCCAGCTGTGCCGCTGCCCCGAGGCGTCCCGCACCTCCAGCGCGAACTCGCTCACCAGGACCTCACGGCGCAGTGTGGACACCGGCGAAAGACCCGAGCGTGAGACCGAGTCGCGCAGATAGAGGCGTATCCGGGTGCCGCCCTCCAAAAGACCGTCGCCCGTTGCGTCGTCGTGCTCCTGGATACGGAACAGGCTTCCGCTGCCGGGGATGTCGACGCGCAGTGCCTTCGTCGCGGGGATGCCGTCGACGCCGACCGGCCGGGTGACGACCGTCATCTCGTCGGCGAGCATGAAGTAGCTGAACACGCCGATGCCGAAACGGCTGTTGGGGTAGAGGCGCAGGGAGGCGTCCTGCCGGTGCCAGTTCGCCTGCTCCTGGCGGAACGAGCGGGACTGCTCGAAGCGGCGGCCCGCCTTGGTGAAGGTGTTCTTGAGCTGGTCGAGGCCCATGCCCACGCCGTTGTCGCGGCACTCGACGTAGCGGCCGCGGTCGTCCTCCCCCTCGACGACGGTGATCTGCCCCGCCCAGGGGGCCGGTCGGCCGCCTCTGCCGGTCAGGTAGCGCAGCCGCATCGCGCGGTAGCGGCAGGCGTCCATCGCGTTCTGGTACAACTCCCGCAGCGCCAGGTCCGGTTCGCCGTCGTAGACGCGCTCGCCCATGAACAGGTCGCGTACCTCCGTCTGCGCCAGCTGGAAGCGCAGCAGCGGTACGTCGTACGCCCTGCGGCCCCGGTCCTCGACGGGCCGCAGCGCCCGGTCCGTCACGCGGGCGGGCACCCCGGAGAGGAGGGCCGCGCGGGACTCGGGCAGTCGGCGGGCCATGTCCCGCAGGGAGCAGGCGAGTTCGTCGGCCTGCTCCACTACGCCCGCGAGCGCCGCGTGCACCGCGGGATGGGGGCAGGCCGCGTCCAGGTGCAGTTCGTCGTCCGCGGGGTGCCAGTCGGCGTCGCGTACGGCGTTGACGGCGTCCTGGGGGATGACCGGATCGGAGACCGCGAGGTGTTCGGCGAGGACGTCGGGAAGGGTGCGCACGTCCAGGGCAAGGACCGCCGCCAGGTGCAGCAGCGCCCCCAACTCGCCGGAGCGCAACGCCTGGCGGCCGCCACCGGGCAGCGGGAACGTGAGGTCGGGCGGCGCGCCGGACTCCTGCGGCGCAGCACCGAGAGCGATGGCCGCTGCGAGGCCGGACAGCACCGCCGACAGCTGGGAGGCCCGGTGCCCGCGTCCTGCCTCGGCGCCGAGGAGCGCGGCCGCGAGCGTCGTGGACTCGACCTGCGGGACGGGTTCCTCATCGGTGACGAAGCATTCGGTGATCCACCGGTGCACCAGCCACAGGGTGACGTCCCGCGCCTCGTCGAAGCGGCCGTTCAGCCGGCACTCGGACAGCTTCTCCCTGATGTGCGGGTGATGATCGGCCACCTGCTCGTAGTGCCTGCGCCACGCGTCACCGTCCTCCTGGGGCCAGGCGGTGTACGCGGAGATGTCGTGCGCGTGGCTGAGCCGCCGCGCCCAGGCCGCCTCGTGCAGGAACGGGGCCGCGACGAGGGCGGCGGCCTCCACGGCGGACAGCGTGACCGTCTTCGGGATCAGGCACGGCAGTCGGTCGCGCAGCAGCCGTACGGGGAAGTCGTCGTCGGCCCACGGGTCGGGCATCCGCTGCTGTGCGAGATGGACCACCCCGGCACACTCCTCGACGAGCGCCACGAGGCATTCCCGGAAGCGGGGCACCCACTCGGCGGCCTCGGCCTCCTGGACCCGCTCCCACAGGGCCGTGTCCGACGCGGCGTCCCGCCAGGCCTCCAGCAGCCTGCGGCCCGCACAGACCTCGGTCGAGCGGGCCTCGGCCTCAAGATCGGCCCCGTACCGGATCTGCGGCTCCTGCTCCTCGCCCAGCTGCCGCCGGGCCGCTCGCAAGGTGTGCCGCCGCGCCGTCTCGTACACCTCCTGCAGGGTCCTGGCCTCGGTCAGCGGGCGGAAGGCCTCCGCGAGGCCCTGGGTGAAGAAGCTGCCGTCGGCCGTGAATCCGGACCGCTGCCCGGCGGCGCAGGCCGTCATCAGCGCGAACCGGCCGGACGGCTGGCCTCTGACGATGCTGCTGCCGAACACGCCCGCGCCGCCCGACGGTTCGTCGCGGCAGGCGTCGATCAGCCACAGCACAGTGCCCGCACGGCAGTCGGCCAGATACGGGCTGATGTCGGCGGGGAGCAGGGTGTCGCGGTACGACGTGCGCCAGTCGCCGTCGTGCGGGGCCCGCGCGTCGGACGGCACGAGGTAGTCGGTGTCGCCGATCCGGATGCCGTGCCCGGAGAAGTGGAGCAGCAGCGTGCCGTCGGCCGGAACGCTCCGCGCGACCTCGTCGATCGCCGTGGTGATCTCGGCCCGGCCGCCGCCCCGCACCGTCTCCACCCGGTACCCCGCGGCTTTGAGCGAGGCACCCAGGGCGTGCTGGTCGGCGGCGATCGGCTCTTCGAGCGAGGCGAAATGATGCGCGGCGTCGGGCGTCGCCGCGACTCCGATCAGCAATGCGGTACGTGTCTGCGCCATGCCCTCTCCCCGGTGCGAGCGCCCATCGTCGCACCCGGAGGCAGCGCCCGAAGTCCACGGGCGGGAAAGGGACTTACCCGGCCGCCGCGTTCGCGCCCCGCGCCGCGGCCGACGGGTCGAGCCCGCGTCCCAACAGGGCGAGGAACGCGCCGACATGGGCGTCGCCGACGCCGTTGCTGTCCACGGCGTCCACGGCGTCCATGGGGAAGCCGGGCACATGCGCCACCGTGTCCGTGCCGGGCGCCGCGAGCCGGCAGCCGTCCTTGTCGGCCTGTACGAGGACGCCTGCACCCGCTGCGAGGCGTTCGCGCAGGGCGGCGGCCGCCTCCCGGGGCTCGGTGCGGCCGGTCATCAGGCAGCCCTCGCGTGCGTTGCAGCAGACGCGTACGTCCCGTCCGGTGGCAGCGCGGCCGTGAAGGCGGACAGGAGCGGGCCGTTGAGCTCCATGACGAGGCTGTACCCGGACAGCTGGACCGTGTCGCTGGAGCGCAGCCCGGCCGCGACGGCCGCCGTACGGACCGGTGCCGTGCAGGCCTGCGTAGACCGCGGTGGCCTCAAGGCGTCGGGCCGCCGTCAGCGTGTTGAAGCCGCCACCCGCGTACAGCTCGGTGCGGGAGCCGATCACGTCGCCGCCGGGCTATGACGTTCCCTGCGAGGACGAGACGGGGAGCGGAAGCGGCGCTCATCGAACCGACTCCTCAAGCTGATCCGTTCCGTCTACGACTGCCGGAAGATTCTTTGCGGGCGCGCCCCTCAGGCCTGCCGGGCGGGCTCGCCCTGCTGTTCCGTCCGCCGCGCCCGGTGTGACATCCAGGCCGCGACCAGCGCACCCGACACGTTGTGCCACACGGAGAACACGGCCGCGGGCAGCGCGGCCAGCGGGCTGAAGTGGGCGGTGGCCAGTGATGCCGCGAGGCCCGAGTTCTGCATGCCGACCTCGAAGGCCATGGCGCGCGATGCGGGCGGGCCGAGGCGGGCCAGCTTGCCCGCGCCGTAGCCGAGCGCGAGCCCGAGGCCGTTGTGCAGGACCACGGCCAGGAACACAAGCAGGGCCGCCGACTTGATGGCGGCCGCGCTGCCCGCGACCACGATCGCCACGATGACGGCGATGGTGAGGGCGGAGAGCCACGGCAGTGCGTTGAGGACCCGCCCGATGCAGCGCCCGAAGAGCAGGCGTACGGCCAGCCCCGCGATGACCGGGAGCAGCACGGTCTTGAGGATGTCGGTGACCATCGACCCCGCGTCCACGGGCAGATACTCGCCGGCGAGGAGCAGCGTCAGCGGCGGGGTGATGAGCGGCGCGAGCACGGTCGAGACGGTGGCCACCGACACGGACAGGGCCACGTCGCCGCGCGCCAGATAGGTCACGACATTGGACGCGGTGCCGCTCGGCGCGCAGCCCACCAGGATCACGCCGGCCGCCAACTGCGGTGAGAGGCCGAGCGCGTGGGCGATCAGCCAGCCGAGGCCCGGCATGATCACGGATGGGGTCTCCCCTGCTCATTAAGAGCTTGGGGAAGCGCGACCAGGCCGAGGGCGACGGCCCAAGGCCGCTTGACGACGCCCTGGAAGTCGAGCGGGGTCATCGTGAGCCCCATGCAGAACATGACGAGGCCAAGGAGGTAGGGGACGTTCGTGCCCCAGCCCTCGAAGGCGTCCGGCGCGGCGAGGCCGAGCGCTCCGGCGGCGAGCACGAGGACGGGGAAGACCGTGACGGCGAGCCGGGCCGCCTTGTCGCCGCTCTCCGTCGAGTTGGGGATCGTCCGTTCGGTTTGCACCCGGCGATGCAACGCCGCCGTGGAGCGCGGACGCAACCGCGTCTCGATATGTGGTCGCTACATGTAGCGGATCCGGACGGCTTCCGGCGTCAGCCCGATGCGCCGCAGGCGGCGACCGGAGCGACCGAGTCCACCGTGCGGGCGGGCAGCGTGACGCGCCGTGGCCCGTCCCCGTCGTCCACCCGGACGACGATCCCGCCGCGGCCCGCGCGGATGAACTCCCCGCACAGCTCGCCCGTCGTCGTGCCGACCCGGACGAGATGGTCCTTGGGCGAAGCGGTGGTGGTCCAGGCGATGCCGATGGCCGCGGCTGCGAGGAGGACTCCGCTCAGACAGCACAACGCGGCATGGCGCAGGGACCGTGTGACCCGGCCGACCTCCTGCCCGGTCCACTCGCGCAGGGCCTGCCCCGCCTGCAGGATCCGGTCGCCGGGGCGGCCGTGCGCGGCCCGCACGGCGAGGACGGAGCCGGCCACCAGCAGCAGGAAGGCCGTGGCGATCAGTGCCGTCGCCCAGTGGCGGGCGGTGTCGGGGAGGTTGCCGAGATCGTCGCGGCCCTTGAGGACGACCAGGACCGCGAGCAGCGCGGTGAGCCCCGTGAGCCCGGCCCGCCAGCCCTCGGCCTGCCGCCTGAGCTCGGCGAGCTGGCTGAACTCGAGCTCACGGGCGAGTACGGCCCAGCGGCGGTCCGACTGATTGCTCATCCGGCGTTCACCGGGGGCTCGTCGACGTCGCCGGGCAGCACCACGGCGACCCGCCAGCTGGCGCCGCACCCCACGAAGGGTGCGTCGGCGGGCAGTTGGGGATGGGGGTGCCCGCACTCGCAGAAGTGCCGCTCCCGGGTCAGGGCCGCGGCATCGACGGCGGGCGCCGGCCGCGGGGGTGTGCCGCTCAGCCAGTCCCGGATCCCCTTGGCTCCGGTGCCGGGCAGACCCCGCCGGATCTCGGTGGCCGTCCTGCCATGACAGCGCGGGCAGTTGCCTTCGAGCACGACGCCCTGGCCGTCGGGCGAGGCACGCCAGACGAAGGGTCCTGCCGCCTCTCCCGCGTCCTGCTCGGCGTACTCGGAGTGGAGGTCATGGGGTGTGGCGGGCCGTTCAGTCATCCTCGGTCAACTCGTCCGGGTGCGGGTGCAAGAGACATGATGACACCGCGGGAGGCCTTGCGGCGCAGGGAGTTGTCGCTCTAGGCGTTGGCGCTCTAGTACCGCGTGATCGCCGTCGGCCCCGACGCCGTGCCGATCGCGATGTGCGGCTGCCGCCCCTCGTCGGCCCACCGTAGGATCCGTCGCATCGCGTCCCCGGGGACCGACACACAACCCGCCGTCGCCCCGCGCCCGTTGACGTGCAGGAAGATCCCGGCGCCGCGCCCCCGCACCGGACGGTCGTAGTTGAAGCCGATCACCAGGGCGTGCGCGTACTGCGGGTCGTACGTGATGAGGTGCTCGGACTCGGCGGCGCGGCAGTCGGCGGGGCGTGGCTGGGTCCAGCGGTTGTAGGAGCGGGACTTGTTGTCCTGGCACCACCAGGACTTCCGCGTCACGCGGCGGTAGGTGTAGTCCGTGCCGGACGGCGCGCGCTCGATGCCGAAGGCGTACGGCAGGCGGAAGAGGCCCGTGGGTGTCGTGTTCGTGCCCTGTTTGCGCGAGCCGCCCTCCGTCAGGCCCTGCGCGCCGAAGCGCGCGGCCGCCGAGCCTGCCTTCGTCCACCGCCCCGCGCGCCGGTCCCACCACGTGACCGTGCCGGTGGTGGAGCCGGTGCGTGCGGCCAAGGCGGTGATGAGCTGGGTGCCGCCGCCGGTGTCGGCCATGCGGTCCGGGAGCGGCGGTCCCGCGGCGGATGTGCCGGGCGCGGACGCGACGGTCGCGGCGGTGGCGAGCAGGGCAGCTGCGGACGCGAGGGCGGCGGCACGTAGGCGCATGGTTCAGACGGTAAGGGGCGGCAGCGGCAACGGCAGGCCCGGCAGGCCGTCGATGCTCTGCGCGATGTGCTCCTTCTTGGTGAAGTACGCGCTCAGCGACGCGTCGTCCTCGCGCCCGAAGCGCTTGGCGTGCAGATCGCGGTCCTCGTCGTACGACATGAAGGGAACGTTGTAGCCGCAGGTGTCACGGATGAGTTCGGCCGTCACGACGATGATCGCGCGCAGGCCGTGCGGGGTGGGGTCGATGTCGGGGAAGTGGCCGAGCAGCTCCGCCCAGCGCGGGTCGTCGCGGAAGACGGGCTCGCCGCGCCCGTGCACCCGGACGATGTTGGGCGGGCCCTGGAAGGCGCACCACATCAGCGTGATGCGGCCGTTCTCGCGGAGGTGAGCCACCGTCTCCGCGTTGCTGCCCGCGAAGTCCAGGTAGGCGACGGTGAGTTCGTCGATGACCGCGAAGGATCCGGTCAGGCCCTTGGGGGAGAGGTTGACCGTGCCGTCGGCCGCGAGCGGCGCGGTCGCGGTGAAGAAGATGGGCTGTGCCTCGATGAAGGTGCGGAGCCTGCCGTCTATGCGTTCGTGAGTCTTTCCCATGTCCAGGGATTATTCGTCAGAGATCCTTCGCCTGTCTAATTCTTTGCCTAACTAACGACTTCGCGAGCCGACTCGCGGGCGCCCCGCGAGCCGTCTCGCGGGGCGGATTGACGAAACATGCAGAGCTCTGCATACTCATGCATATCGAGGATGCACCGTAAAACGCGAACGCACTGTGAGGAGACAGCCATGACCGAGCGCGTCGTACTCGCCTATTCGGGCGGCCTGGACACCTCCGTCGCCATCGGCTGGATCGCCGAGGAGACGGGCGCCGAGGTCATCGCCGTCGCGGTGGACGTCGGCCAGGGCGGCGAGGACCTGGACGTCATCCGCAAGCGCGCGCTCGCCTGCGGTGCCGTGGAAGCCGAGGTCGCGGACGCGAAGGACGAGTTCGCCGAGGAGTACTGCCTCCCGGCGATCAAGGCCAACGCCCTCTATATGGACCGCTACCCGCTGGTCTCCGCCCTCTCGCGGCCGACCATCGTCAAGCACCTCGTGGCCGCCGCCCAGAAGCACGGCGCCGGGATCGTGGCCCACGGCTGCACCGGCAAGGGCAACGACCAGGTCCGCTTCGAGGCCGGTATCTCAGCGCTCGGCCCCGATCTGAAGTGCATCGCCCCGGTCCGTGACTATGCGATGACGCGGGACAAGGCGATCGCCTTCTGCGAGGAGAAGCAGCTCCCGATCGCGACCAGCAAGAAGTCCCCGTACTCCATCGACCAGAACGTCTTCGGACGGGCCGTCGAGACGGGCTTCCTGGAGGACATCTGGAACGCGCCGATCGAGGACATCTACGAGTACACCTCGAACCCCGCCGAGCCGCGCGAGGCCGACGAGGTCGTCATCTCCTTCAAGGAGGGCGTCCCGGTCGCCCTCGACGGCCGCCCCGTCACCGTCCTGCAGGCGATTCAGCAGCTCAACGAGCGTGCGGGCGCCCAGGGCATCGGCCGGATCGACATGGTCGAGGACCGCCTCGTAGGCATCAAGTCCCGTGAGGTGTACGAGGCTCCGGGCGCGATCGCGCTCATCACCGCGCACCAGGAGCTGGAGAACGTCACCGTCGAGCGCGAACTCGCCCGCTACAAGCGGCAGGTCGAGCAGCGCTGGGGCGAGCTGGTCTACGACGGCCTGTGGTTCTCCCCGCTCAAGCGCGCCCTCGACGGCTTCATCAATGAGGCCAACCAGCACGTCACCGGCGACATCCGGATGACCCTGCACGGCGGCTGCGCCGTCGTCACAGGCCGGAAGTCCGGCGCGTCCCTCTACGACTTCAACCTCGCGACCTACGACTCGGGCGATACGTTCGACCAGTCCAAGGCGCAGGGCTTCATCGAGATCTTCGGTCTGTCCTCGAAGATCGCCGCCAAGCGGGACCTGGCGTAACGGCGATCGCGTAACAACCCTCGTATCGCGTAACCACCCTCATCAAGGAGCACGTGCAAGTGAGCAACAACAACGGCGGTGACGTCCGGCTCTGGGGCGGCCGGTTCGCGGACGGCCCGGCTCAGGCCCTGGCCAAGCTGTCGGCATCGGTCCACTTCGACTGGCGCCTCGCGCCGTACGACATCGCCGGCTCCCGTGCCCACGCGCGCGTGCTGCACAAGGCGGGACTGCTCACCGAGGACGAGCTGACCCGCATGCTGGCCGGGCTCGACCAGCTGGAGGCCGATGTCGCCGACGGCTCGTTCGTCGGCACCATCGCCGACGAGGACGTGCACACCGCCCTGGAGCGCGGCCTCCTTGAGCGGCTCGGCCCGGATCTCGGCGGCAAGTTGCGCGCGGGCCGGTCGCGCAACGACCAGGTGGCGACGCTCTTCCGGATGTACCTGCGGGACCACGCCCGGATCATCGGCGGTCTGATCGCCGACCTCCAGGGCGCGCTCGTGGGCCTCGCCGAGGCGCACCCGGACGTCGCCATGCCGGGACGCACCCACCTCCAGCACGCCCAGCCGGTGCTCTTCGCCCACCACGTCCTCGCGCACGTCCAGTCCCTCTCGCGGGACGCCGAGCGGCTGCGGCAGTGGGACGCGCGGACGGCCGTCTCGCCGTACGGCTCCGGCGCCCTCGCCGGATCGTCGCTCGGCCTCGACCCGGAGGCGGTCGCCAAGGACCTGGGCTTCGAGCACGGCAGCGCGGGCAACTCCATCGACGGCACGGCATCCCGGGACTTCGCGGCGGAGTTCGCCTTCATCACCGCGATGATCGGCGTGAACCTCTCCCGGATCGCCGAGGAGATCATCCTCTGGAACACGAAGGAGTTCTCCTTCGTCACCCTCCACGACGCCTTCTCGACCGGCTCGTCGATCATGCCGCAGAAGAAGAACCCGGACATCGCCGAGCTGGCGCGCGGCAAGTCCGGCCGTCTCATCGGCAACCTGACGGGCCTGATGGCGACGCTCAAGGCGCTCCCGCTCGCGTACAACCGCGACCTCCAGGAGGACAAGGAGCCGGTCTTCGACTCCTGCGACCAGCTGGAGGTCCTGCTCCCCGCCTTCACCGGCATGATGGCGACGCTCACCGTCCACCGCGAGCGCATGGAGGAGCTCGCCCCGGCCGGCTTCTCGCTCGCCACGGACATCGCCGAGTGGCTGGTCAAGCAGGGCGTGCCGTTCCGTGTCGCGCACGAGGTCGCGGGCGAGTGCGTCAAGGAGTGCGAGACGCACGGCATCGAGCTCGACCAGCTCACGGACGAGCAGTTCGCCAAGATCTCCGAGCACCTCACGCCCGAGGTGCGCAGCGTCCTGAACGTCCCCGGCGCCCTGGCATCGCGCAATGGCCGCGGCGGCACCGCGCCCTCGGCCGTCGCCGCCCAGCTCGCCGAGGTCAAGGCCGATCTGACGGTTCAGCAGGAGTGGGCCGCGGCGCGTAAGTGACGCCGCCGCGGCACGTGCCGCGTTGACGTGGGCATCGCGGGTTACGTTGGTCGCCATCCGCAAGGAGCCGACCGAACGGAGCCCGCGATGCCCTTCGCACGTCTGGCCGCAGCGACCACCCCCACCGCCCACATCGGGTTCGGCCTCGCCGCCGTCGGCAGGCCCGGCTACATCACCCTCGGCCGGGACGCCGACCTGCCGCCTTCGCGCAGCGTCGAGGCCCTGCGCGAACGAACCCTCGAACTCCTCGACGCCGCCTACGCGTCGGGCGTCCGCTACTTCGACGCGGCGCGCTCCTACGGCCGCTCCGAGGAGTTCCTCGCCGACTGGCTGCACGCCAGGCCCGACATCCGGGACGTCGTCGTCGGCAGCAAGTGGGGCTACACGTACACGGCCGCCTGGCACACCCAGGTGGACGGGCCGCACGAGGTCAAGGACCACAGCGTCGCCGCGTACGTCCGTCAGCGCGAGGAGAGCGCCGAACTGCTCGGCGACCGGCTCGACCTCTACCAGATCCACTCCGTCACACCCGAGAGCCCGGCCCTGGGTGACAAGGAACTGCACGCCAGGCTCGCGGAACTCGCGGCCGAAGGCGTGACGGTGGGCCTCTCGGTGAGCGGCCCGGAGCAGCCCGCCGCGATCCGCGCCGCACTCGCCGTGACCGTCGACGGCGAGCCGCTCTTCCGTACCGTCCAGGCCACGTACAACGCCCTGGAGACCTCGGCGGAACCCGCGCTCGCCGAGGCCCATGACGCGGGGCTCACCGTCCTGGTCAAGGAAGGCATGGCCAACGGCCGCCTCGCGGGGGAGCACGCACCGGCGGCCCTGCGCGAGGTCGCCGACGCGACCGGGCTCGGCTGCGACGCGGTGGCCCTCGCCCTGGTGCTGCGCAAGCCGTGGGCGGGCGTCGTCCTCTCGGGGGCGGCCACCCCGGTCCAGCTCGTCTCCAATCTGCACGCGGCGGCCGTCGACCTCGACGCGGAGCAACTGGAGCGGCTCGCGGGGCTCGTGGAGGAGCCCGCGGCGTACTGGGAGCGGCGCGGGCAGCTGCCCTGGAGCTGACCGACCTCTGACTGACCGCTGACTGGCCTCTGACTGACCCCACCGGTGACCGGCCCCCCGGCTCACCGGTGAGAGTCACGCATATCTCATGAGACAAATTTGTCTCACATGGCTTATGGTTGTCTCATGTCAGTCGATCGCGACCAGGTGCTGCGCAGCGCCGCGGCGCTCCTCACCCGCAAAGGCTCCGCCACGATGGACGAGGTGGCCCGTGCGGCGGGGATCAGCCGCGCCACGCTGCACAGGCATTTCGCCGGGCGCGACGCCCTCGTACGAGCCCTCGAAGAGCTCGGGATCCAGGAGTTCGAGGCGGCCATCGACGCGGCCCGGCTCGACGAGGACAGTGCGAGCGACGCACTGCGCCGCCTGGTGAAGGAGATCGAGCCCGCGGCGGGACTCCTCGCGTTCCTCGTCACCGAGAACCAGCTCTTCGAGGGCGAGGAGCAGCACGAGGGCTGGGCCCGCCTCGACGCCGATGTGGCCGCGCTCTTCCGGCGCGGCCAGGAGGGCGGCGAGTTCCGCATCGACCTGACCCCCGTGTGGCTCACGGAGGCGCTGTACGGACTTGTCGGCTCGGGCGCCTGGGCCGTACTGGACGGCCGCGTGGCCGCCAAGGACTTCTCATACATGATCGCCGAGCTGCTGATCGGCGGCGCGCAACGGAGAGTGGAATCATGACCAGCACCCAACAGCGGACCTCCTCGGCGGAGGTGGAGCGAAGCCCCGGGCGCTGGCTCGCGCTCGCCGTACTGGTGCTCGCCGTGCTCCTCGTCGCCGTCGACGCGACCGTCCTCGGCCTCGCGACGCCGTACATCAGCGAGGACCTCAAGCCGTCCGGCACGCAGCTGCTGTGGATCGGCGACATCTACTCGTTCGTCATCGCAGGACTGCTCGTCTCCATGGGCAGCCTCGGCGACCGCATCGGCCGCAAGAAGCTGCTCCTTACCGGAGCCGTCGCCTTCGGCGCGGTCTCGGTGCTCAACGCCTACGCGACCACGCCCGAACTCCTCATGCTGGCCCGGGCGTTGCTCGGTGTCGCTGGTGCGACGCTGATGCCGTCCACGCTCGCGCTGATCCGGAACATCTTCCACGACCCGCGCGAGCGGAGCCTCGCGGTCGGCATCTGGGGCGCGATGGCGTCGGCCGGTGCCGCCGTCGGCCCGGTCGTCGGCGGGTTCCTGCTCGAACACTTCTGGTGGGGCTCGGTCTTCCTGATCAACCTGCCGGTGATGGCCGTCCTGGTCCTGGTCGGCATCAAGCTCCTGCCCGAGTCGAAGAACCCGGCGCCGGGTCCCTGGGACCTGATCAGCGTCGTGCTCTCGCTCATCGGCATGATCGCCATCGTGTACGCCGTCAAGGAGGCGGCGGCGCACGGTCTGCGCTGGGACGTCGCGGTGGCGGGCCTGCTCGGCGTGACCGCGCTGACGTGGTTCGTGCGACGCCAGCTCACGCTGACCGCGCCGCTCCTGGACATGCGCCTGTTCCGCAACCGCGGCTTCTCCGGGGCGGTGCTCGCCGACCTGCTGACCATCCTCGGCCTTTCCGGCCTGGTCTTCTTCCTCTCCCAGTTCCTGCAACTGGTGCAGGGGAGGCAGCCGTTCGAGGCGGGCCTCGCCGAACTGCCCGCCGCGGTGGGCGCGGTGGCCGCCGGTCTGATCGCGGGCATGGTCGCGCGACGGTTCTCCGTCCGCGCGGTGGTCGCAGGCGGGCTCGCGGCGGTCGGCATCGCGCTCGCCGCGCTCACCACCCTGAGCCAGTCCACCGGCTATCCGCTCCTGGGAGCCATGCTCCTGGTCGTCGGCGTCGGTGCGGGCTTCTCGTTCACGGTGACCGCCGACGTCATCCTCTCCAGCGTTCCGAAGGAACAGGCGGGCGCCGCGTCAGCCGTCTCCGAGACGGCGTACGAACTGGGCGCGGCACTCGGCATCGCGCTGCTCGGCTCCATCGTGACCGGCGTGTACCGGGACTTCACCGCACCGGCGGGCACCCCGCCGGAGGTGGCGTCCGCCGCGCATGAGTCGCTTGGCGGCGCGGTGGAATCGGTGGCGGGGCTTCCCGCCGGGCAGTCCCAGGCGCTCCTCGCCTCGGCGCAGGACGCCTTCGTTGACGGGCTTCGCCTGGCGGCGGGCGTGGGCGCGGCGGTGCTGCTTGCCACTGCGGTGGCGGCGTGGTTCCTCTTGAAGGGCTCGAAGCTGGAGGACGGCGTCGAGCACTGAGTGCTTTCGCCGGGTGGGGAGCTGCGGGTCCGATGTGGCTGGTCGCGCCCACGCGGCGGAGCCGCATATGTCACAGCCCCGCGCCCCTTCGGGGCGCCCCCGGCAGGGCTGAACCGTCAGGCAGCCTTCGCCTTCGTGGCGTACATGTCCACGTACTCCTGACCGGACAGCTGCATGACCTCCGTCATCACGGAGTCCGTCACCGCCCGCAGCACATAGCGGTCGCGGTCCATGCCCTCGTAGCGCGAGAACTCCATCGGCTCGCCGAAGCGGACCGTCACCCGGCCGGGCCGGGGGAGCCCCTTGCCGCCCGGCTGGAGCTTGTCCGTGCCGATCATCGCGAAGGGGATCACGGGCGCGCCGGTCATCAGGGTGAGACGCGCGATGCCCGTGCGGCCGCGGTACAGGCGGCCGTCGGGGGAACGGGTGCCCTCCGGGTAGATGCCGAAGAGCTTGCCCTCCTCAAGGACGCGCCGCCCCGTCATCAGCGCCGCGACACCGCCGTGGCCGCCGTCGCGGTCCACGGGGATCATGCCGGCGCCGGTGAAGAACCAGGCCATCAGGCGGCCCTTGATGCCCTTGCCCGTGACGTACTCGTCCTTGCCGATGAAGAACACCGGACGCGGGCACACCAGGGGCATGATCATCGAGTCGATGAACGTGAGGTGGTTTCCGGCCATGATGACCGGACCGGTGCCCGGAATGTTCTCGGCGCCTTCCACCCGTGGGCGGAACATCAGACGCAAGATCGGTCCGAGCACTGCCTTGATGAGCGCGAGACGGGACAACGGGCCCTCCGGTGTCAACGGGTCGACGACGAGTATGTGCAGGTGAGGACGATACTCGCGGGTCCCCGCTCACTGCACATCGGGTTCATGCACTCGATACGCAGAGTTGACCTGAGTTTGCGTGGTGTTGCCCTCGGGGCGTCCTCCTTGAGACGACCGTATCCCCGTGGGGGACAAGTGGCGCGTACTAGTGGTCCTTGTCACGCGCCGCAGTCACCCGCAGCCATGACGTGACGGGCCCCGCACACCAGTAGCCATCCCGCATCACCCTTCCGTTCGGCCCAGGGTCTCCCATCCGTCACGCGGCGGCACCTACGATCGTGCCGCTTTGTCAGGTGCAAGGCAGCACATCGGGAGGAGCGCTCAATGGCTACGCAGCAGTCGAGGCATTCGAAGTCGGTGGAGCCGGGGGAGCAACGGCCGGGGCGGCGCGCGGTCCTCGGGGCGGCGGTGCTCGGGGCGGGCGCAGCCGTCGTGGGACTGCCCGGCGTGGCGAGAGCCGACGCGAAGCACGGTCACGGGGGTTACAAGACCCTGCCGGTGCCGACGGTCGTCGCGCACCGCGGCACCAGCGGCTACCGCCCCGAGCACACGCTCGGCTCGTACCAACTCGCCCTCGACATGGGCGCCCACGTCATCGAGCAGGACGTCGTGCCCACCAAGGACGGCCATCTCGTATGCCGTCACGAGAACGACATCACCGCGACGACGGATGTCTCCGCGCACCCCGAGTTCGCGTCCCGCAAGACCACCAAGTCCGTGGACGGCACCTCGCTCACCGGCTGGTTCACCGAGGACTTCACGCTCGCCGAGCTGAAGACGCTGCGCGCCAAGGAGCGCATCCCGGGCACCCGCCAGCGCAACACCCTCTACGACGGCCGCTGGGACGTGCCCACCCTGGAAGAGGTCTTCCAGTGGGCCGACAAGCAGAGCCGCAAGCACGGCAAGCAGGTCTGGCTGCACATCGAGACCAAGCACCCCACGTACTTCCGCAAGCTGGGCCTCGGCCTGGAGGAGCCGCTCGCCAAGCTCCTGCGCAAGTACGGACGGCACAGGAAGGACGCGCCGAACTTCCTGCAGTCCTTCGAGCCGAGCAGCATCCAGCGCCTGAACAAGCTGGTCGACGCGCCGCTGGTGGTGCTCCTGTCCACCGCGAGCTCCCGCCCCTGGGACTTCGTCGAGGCGGGCGACCCGCGCACCGTCGCCGATCTCATCAAGCCCGACGGCCTGAAGTGGATGGCGTCGTACGCGCAGGGCATCGGCCCCACCCTCGACCTCGTCATCCCGAAGAACCCGGACGGCAGCCTCGGCACCCCGTCCACGCTGGTCAAGGACGCGCACGCGGCGGGCCTGATCCTGCACCCGTACACGATGCGCAACGAGAACACCTTCCTGCCCACGAACTTCAAGAAGGGCACCGACCCGGCCGCCTACGGCGACGCCTTCGGTGCCTTCAAGGCGTACTTCGAGACGGGCATCGACGGCATCTTCTCGGACAACCCGGACACCGCGCTGCTCGCGGCCGCCGACTTCGTCAACAGCTGATCGCCCGGCCCCGGTTGGGGTGAGAGACGGCCGCTCCGGCAACCTGCCGCCGGGGCGGCCGCGTCACGCCGGGCATGACCACTCAGCTGATCCCCGCGCTGCATCCGCTCCTCGCCGCAGAGGCGTCCGCCGCCGCCCTCGGCTCCGGAGCCGACCCCGGTGACCTCGAACAGGCCGTCTGGCTGCGCCTCCTGGAGCGGATGGACGCCGACGACCCACCCGCCGACCCGGCCGCCTGGCTGCGCGGCGCCGTCGCCGCGGAGGCGAGCCGCAGCCGGCGTACGGCGGAGCGCGAGGTGGGGTACGCGACCGAGCCCGCCGACGACATCGAGTGCGGCCCCGAGCAGCGCGCCCTGCGGGCCGACCGGGACCGCACCCTGTACGCGGCGGTCCGCAGGCTGCCCGGCCGCTGCCCCGGCATCATGGCCGCACTCCTGTCCCCCGAGGACCTCACCTACCGGGAGATCGCAGGCGAGTTGGGAATGTCACAGGGCAGTCTGGGGCCGGAACGTTCCCGATGCCTGGGATGCCTGCGCAGAATGCTCGCGGCGGAGGTTGCAGCTCCTGAACCGCGGGGAAAGGAGCGATAGACAACCGGCGGAGCAGGTGAGCGGGAGGCATGCACACATGGGCATGAGTGTGACGATCTCGGCGGCGGACGGACAGGACGCCGAGAAGATCCTCAAACTGCAGTACCTGTGCTACCAGAGCGAGGCCGAACTGTACGGCGACTACTCCATCGAGCCGCTCACACAGACCCTCGACTCCATCAAGGCCGAACTGGCCGCGGGCGACGTCCTGGTGGCGCGGCTCGGCGACGAAGTGGTGGCCTCTGTGCGCGGCGAGGTCGATGCCGACGGCCTGGCGCGGATCAATAAGCTCATCGTCCACCCCAGGATGCAGCGGCATGGACTGGGCGGTCGGCTCCTGGATGCGATAGAGCACCGCCTTGCGGCGGGCGGCACGGTGAAGTGCTTCCAGCTGTTCACGGGGCACCGGAGCGAGCAGAATCTGCAGCTGTACCGCAAGCACGGGTACGCGGCTGTTGGCACCCAGCGGGTGAATGAGCGGCTCACGCTTGTCACTCTGGCCAAGGATGTCGACGCGAGCGCCTACGTGGCCAGTGCTTGAGCGCTCGCGCGACTGCAGGTCGTCTGTGGCTGGTCGCGCCCACGCGGCGGAGCCGCACAATGTCACAGCCCCGCGCCCCTTCGGGGCCCTAAGCCGCAGCCCTACGAGCTCTGTTCAGCCAGTACATCGCCGTCACCGGCAGGATCACCGGAATGAACAGATAGCCCATTCCGAAGTCCGACCACACCGTGGCATCCGGGAATGCAGAGGGGTCAGCCAGCGTCCAGGCGCCCACGGCGAGTACACCCACCAGCTCGGCGGCGCAGCACACCAGCGCCGCCCTGCGGGCCTTCTCGCCGCCGCGGACGAGCGAGTACGTGATGAAGCCGTAGACGAGACCCGCGATCGCGGACAGCGTGTACGCGAGCGGGGCCTTGTCGAAGTCCGACGAGATCTGCACGGCGGAACGCGAAACGGCGCCGACGACCATCACGCCGTACAGCCAGACCAGGAGGATGCCGGGTCCGGTGATGAGCTTCCGGCGGGCGGGAGCCGCCCCGTCCTTGTCGGGCTCGGTCACCGTCACCTCAGCCTCCCCAGATGTCGTAGAGCCGCACTTCGAGCACGGCGAGGACCACGCCACCGGCGGCGACGGTGATGGAGCCCCAACGGGTGCGCTCCGCAAGGGACATGAAGCCCGCCGCCGGGATGCAGGCGAACGAACCGATCAGATACGCCACGAAGATCGTCGTGCCCTGTGCGGGCTCCTCGCCGCGGGCCAGCTGGACGATGCCGACGATCAGCTGGACGGTGGCGAGCAAGGTCACCACGCCCATCCCGATGAAGTGCCAGTCCTTGGTCGGCTGGTCCCGGTAGGCGGCGAAACCGCACCACGCGGCGAGCGCGAGCGCGGCCACGGAGGTCGCGATCGTCAGGGCAACAAGCATGCCGTCGACTTTATTACGGGCCCTTCGACCCGATGCGCCCGCCCCTGGGGTGCCCCGTAGGCTCGGACACCATGAAGATCCAGGCTGAAGCGCTCTTGTTCGACAACGACGGAACCCTCGTCTCCTCCCTGGAGTCGGTGTACCGCTGCTGGACACGCCTGGCGCAGGAGTACGGAATCACCGCCGAGGAGTTCGCGCGGGTCGAGCTGCACGGCCGCCCCGCCGTCGAGATCATCGCCGACCTGCTGCCCGCCGAGCGGGTGGCGGAGGCCGTCGTACGCATCGAGGAGCTCGAGGTCTCGGACGTCGCGGGCGGCGTCAAGCTGCTCCCCGGAACCCTCGAACTGCTCGCGTCGCTGCCCCCGGAGCGCTGGGCCGTCGTCACCTCCGCCGGGCGCCGCCTTGCCGGGGCCCGGCTCGCGGAGGTCGGCATCCGTCCGAAGATGCTCATAGCCGCCGACGACATCACGCGCGGCAAGCCCGACCCGGAGCCCTTCCTGCTCGCCGCACGGAAGTTGGGCGTCGACCCGGCCCGCTGCGTGGTGTTCGAGGACGCGCCCGCCGGTCTCACGGCGGGGCGCGCGGCCGGCATGACGACCGTGGCGTTGACCACAACACACCAGGCCCACGAGCTCTCCGCCGACGTCGTGGTCAACGACCTCTCGGCGGTGTCCGCGCAGGCCATCGCGGGTGGCGTGGAGATCACCACCCAGGACTGAGCACCGGACCGCCGGTGTCCGTGCCCGTCCACCGGCTGTCCGTATACCGGACAGCGGTGGCGGACGGCGAGCGCACGCGTGTTTTACTGTTCCGCATGACCACGACGAGCTACCGCACCCCTGCGACCGAGGCGATCACGACGCCCGGTGCTCGTTGTATGTGTCGAATGTGCGCCTTCTGAGGGCCCCCGCACCACCCCTGAGCATCGCGCCCCGAAGCGAAGCCGCTGTGCCACGCCCCTACGCGACGTACGCCCGATGTACATGACGTAGGAAGCGAGCCTGCCCCGCGCACACGTCCTCCGGTTCTTTTCGCCACCGCGAGAAACCGTGCCGCGTTCCCCACGAATGCCCCGTGCCCGGCTCCACCCGGCCGCGCACTCGACAGTGACGGAAACCCCTGTGATCACCACTTCCGGCCTCACCAAGGTCTACCGCTCACGCGGTCGTGAAGTAACTGCTCTCGACGGCGTCGATCTGCACGTCCGCGAAGGCGAGGTGTACGGCGTCATCGGCCAGTCAGGCGCCGGAAAATCCTCGCTGATCCGCTGCGTCAACCTCCTCGAGCGTCCCACCGCCGGCACCGTGACGGTCGCAGGACAGGACCTCACCGCGCTCGCAGGCCGCGGGAGCCGCGCGAGCAAGGACCTGCGCCGCGCCCGCAGCCGCATCGGCATGGTCTTCCAGCACTTCAACCTGCTGTCATCGCGCACCGTGCAGGACAACATCGAGCTGCCCCTGGAGATCCTCGGCCTCAGCGGCGCCGAGCGCTCCCACAAGGCACTCGAACTCCTCGACCTGGTCGGCCTCGCCGACAAGGCCAAGTCGTACCCGGCGCAGCTCTCCGGCGGCCAGAAGCAGCGCGTCGGCATCGCCCGCGCACTCGCAGGCGACCCGAAGGTGCTGCTCTCCGACGAGGCGACAAGCGCCCTCGACCCGGAGACCACCCGCTCCATCCTCCAGCTCCTGCGCGACCTCAACCGGCAGCTCGGCCTGACCGTCCTGCTGATCACGCACGAGATGGACGTCGTCAAGAGCGTCTGCGACTCCGCGGCCCTCATGGAGAACGGGCGGATCATCGAGTCCGGCACCGTCACCGAACTGCTCGCGACGCCCGGCTCCCAGCTGGCCGCCGCGCTCTTCCCGGTCAGCGGCGACGCCACGGGCGAGGACCGCACCGTCGTCGACGTGACGTTCCACGGCGAGGCCGCGACCCAGCCGGTCATCTCCCAGCTGTCGCGCACGTACAACATCGACATCTCGATCCTCGGCGCCGCGATGGACACCGTGGCGGGCCGGCAGGTCGGCCGCATGCGGATCGAACTGCCGGGACGCTTCGAGGAGAACGTCGTCCCGATCGGCTTCCTGCGCGAGCAGGGTCTTCAGGTCGAGGTCGCCGGGACCGACAACAACGCGGTGCCTGTGCCGCAGGACGCCACGCTGCTGGTCAAGGAAGGTGCCAAGTGACCTGGTCGGAGACGCAGCCCCTGCTGGAGCAGGCCTGTTGGGACACCCTCTACATGGTCGGCTGGTCGACGCTGATAGCCATCGTCGCCGGACTGCCCCTCGGCGTCCTGCTCGTCCTCACCGAGCGCGGCGGTCTCCTTCAGAACGCCTTCCTCAACAAGGCGATCGGGCAGATCGTGAACATCGTGCGCTCGATGCCCTTCATCATCCTCATGGTCGCGCTGATGGGCTTCACGCGCTGGATCGTCGGGACCACGATCGGCCGCGAGGCCGCCCTCGTTCCGCTCGCCATCGGCGCCATCCCGTTCTTCGCGCGGCTCGTCGAGACCTCGATCCGTGAGGTCGACGGCGGGCTCGTCGAGGCCGTCCAGTCGATGGGCGGCTCCACCTGGACCGTCGTACGCAAGGTCCTCGTCCCGGAGTCGCTGCCCTCGCTGATCTCCGGCGCCACCACCACGATCGTCGCCCTCATCGGCTACTCCGCGATGGCGGGCACGGTCGGCGGCGGCGGGCTCGGCGACCTCGCCCTGCGCTACGGCTACCAGCGCTTCGAGACCGAGCTGATGTGGATCACCGTGGCGATCCTCGCCGTGGTCATCTCGATCATCCAGTTCGCGGGCGACTACGCGGCCCGCAGCCTGCACCGGCGAGGCGGCAAATCCGGCGCCGCGCCGCGGCTGCGCTTCCTCAAGGTCGCGCCCTCGAAGGCTTCCTGAACTCAGTGAAGGCCTCCTGACCTCAGCGAAGGCTTCCTGAACCACCCCGCACACCCACGCGGGGCTGCACCACAGAGCACCATCCATGGAGAAAGGCACTTTTCGTGCGTAACACCGCCAAGATCACCACCGCTGTCCTCGCCGCCGGAGCCCTCACCCTCGGGCTCTCCGCCTGTGGCTCCGACAAGGACTCCGCCGCGGGCGACAAGGACGGCGCGCTCGTCGTCGCCGCGACCCCGACGCCGCAGGGCGAGATCCTGGACTACGTCCAGAAGAACCTCGCCAAGAAGGCCGGCCTCGACCTCGAGGTCAAGGAGTTCACCGACTACGTCACGCCGAACACCGCCGTCCAGCAGGGCGAGGTCTTCGCGAACTACTTCCAGCACAAGCCGTACCTCGACGACTTCAACAAGAAGAACGGCACGGACATCGTGCCCGTCCCCGGGGCCACGGTTCACCTGGAGCCGCTCGGCGTGTACTCCAAGAGCCTCAAGAAGCTCGGTGACCTGAAGGACGGCGCCACCGTCGCCGTCCCGAACGACACCACGAACGAGGCCCGGGCGCTCAAGCTCCTCGCGGACAACGGCCTCATCGAGCTCAAGAAGGGCGTCGGCTACGAGGCCACTCCCAAGGACATCGCCAAGAACCCCAAGAACCTCAAGTTCAAGGAGCTCGAGGCCCCCACGCTGCCGCGCAGCCTGGGTGACGTCGACGCCGCGGTGATCAACGGCAACTACGCCCTGGAGGCCAAGCCCGCGCTCAGCCCCGCCAAGGACGCCCTCGTCGCCGAGAAGGCCAAGGACAACCCGTACGGCAACTTCCTCGCCGTGAAGAAGGGCGACGAGAACGACCCGCGCGTGAAGAAGCTCGCCAAGCTCCTCACCTCGCCCGAGGTCAAGAAGTTCATCGACGACAAGTACGACGGCGCAGTCGTCGCGGCGTTCTGATCATGCGTACGCCCGTCATGGCGGTTGCCGCAGGCGCACTTGCCCTGTCGCTCGGCCTGACCGCCTGCGGCTCCGGTTCGGGCTCGGGAGGCGGTGACGGCGAGGCGCTCGTCGTCGGCGCCACCCCGACCCCGGCCGGCGAGGTCCTCACGTACATCAAGGACAACCTCGCGAAGAAGGAGGGACTCGACCTCCGGATCACGGAGTTCACCGACTACGTCGCGCCGAACACCGCGCTCCAGGAAGGGTCCCTCGACGCCAACCTCTACCAGCACGCCCCGTACTTGAAGGACTTCAACGAGTCCAAGAAGACGGATCTCGCGCCGGTGACCGAGGTCTATCTGCCTCCGATGGGGGTGTACGCGAAGAAGACGAAGGACGTCGCCGACCTGCCGGCCGGTGCGACCGTCGCCGTTCCCAACGACACCACCAACGAGGGCAGGGCGCTCCAACTCCTCGCGTCCAAGGGCGTCATCGGGCTCAAGAAGGGCGTCGGCGGCACGGCGACGCCCCAGGACATCACGTCCAACCCGAAGAAGCTCACCATCAAGCCGTTGGAGCCCGCCCAGCTGCCGCGTTCCCTTCAGGACGTCGACGCCGCGGTCATCAACAACAACTACGCCCTCGACGCCGACTTGAGCCCCAAGAAGGACGCCATCCTTCTCGAGTCGCCCAAGGACAACCCGTACAACAACGTGCTCGCCGTCAAGAAGGGCGACGAGGACGATCCGCGGGTCAAGAAGCTGGCCAAGCTGCTCACTTCACCCGAGGTGAAGCAGTTCATCGAGGACAAGTACAAGGGCTCCGTCCTGCCCGTCGAAGCGAGCTGACGCACAGTCCGTTTCCGCCCTCACCACGGGGTCCTCTCCTGATGAAGGAGCGGACCCCGTGGTGCGTCTGCGCGGCGACATGCTGCATGCTGGCCTCTTCAGCAGGCCCGAGGGTTCCAGGTTACGGAGCAGCGCATGACTACACCCTTCTCGGTGTTCCCCGACATCTCCATCAGCACGGAGCGGTTGGTGCTGCGCCCGTTCGAGGACGCCGACGTCTCCGCGTACGCGGAGATGATGAACGACGAGCTGGTCACCGCCTGGACGTCCGTGCCCCAGCCCTACACCGAGGCCGACGCCCGCGACTGGATCACCCGCATCGCGCCCGCCGAGCGCACCGAGGGCCGCGGCATCGTCCTCGCCGTCACCGAGTTCCTCACCCAGCGCCTGGTCGGCATCGTGCAACTGCGGGACACCGACTGGCGGGTGCGCTCCAGCGAACTCAGCTACGTCATCGCCCCCTGGGCCCGCGGCGAGGGCTATGCCTCGGAGGCGGCGCTCGCCACCGCCCAGTGGCTCTTCAACGACCAGCGCTTCGAGCGCATCGAGCTGCGCACCGCCGCCGACAACACCGCGGCCCAGCAGGTCGCGCAGAAGATCGGCTGCATCAGCGAGGGCGTCCTGCGGGGCGCCTGGATAGCGCGTACGAGGAACGGCGGCGATCCGTTCGGCGGCTGGCTCGACGTCCGTACCGACCTCATCGTGTGGAGCCTGCTCCCCGAGGACCTGGAGGGCGTCGGCGAGCAGCTCGCGGACAGCGGGTTCAGCGCGTTCTCCGACTGGAACTGACCCCTCGGCCACCGCCGGATCCCACCAGGTACGCTCGCCCCTGGCCGCAGGCGCGGCCGCCCCCTGCACCTGACCCGGCCCGCACTGCCGACCCGCGAGAACCCAGGAGACCGACGAAGATGGCCGACCGCGTCACGGTGATCGGCTGGGACGGCTCGCCGCTGACCGCCGCCGCGCGCTCGGCGCTCGGCGCCGCCACCCTCGTCGCGGGCGCCGCCCACCACCTGGCACTCACCGAAGTACCGGCGGCTGCCGAAAGGATCCGCCTCGGCAGCGTGAGCCGGGCCGCCCGCCGTATCGCGGCCCACCGCGGCACGGCTGTGGTCCTCGCCGACGGCGACCCCGGCTTCTTCGGCGTCGTACGCACCCTGCGCGCCCCCGAATTCGGCCTCGAGGTCGAGGTCGTGCCCGCCGTCTCCTCCGTCGCCCAGGCCTTCGCCCGCGCCGGGATGCCCTGGGACGACGCCCAGGTCGTCGTCGCCCACCCGCGCACCCTGCGCCGGGCCGTGAACGTCTGCCGCGCGCACACCAAGGTCGCCGTCCTCACCTCGCCCGGCGCGGGCCCCGCCGAACTCGGCCTGCTCCTCCAGGGCGTCCACCGCACCTTCGTGATCTGCGAGGAGCTCGGCACCGAGCGCGAACAGGTCACCGTCCTCACCTCGGACAAGGCCGCCGACCACACCTGGCGCGACCCGAACGTCGTCATCGTCATCGGCGGCCCGGTCGCCGCGTCCGACACCGGCTGGATCGCCGGGCGCGACCCGGGCACCCCGCGCGGCTGGGCGCTGCCCGCCTCGGCGTACGGCGGCGACGCCCAGCTCGGCGAGGGCGAGAGCGACCGGCTGCGGGCCGCCCAACTCGCCCGTATCGGGCCGCGTGTGGGCGACCTCGTCTGGGACATCGGCTGCGGCAGCGGCGCCTTCACCGCGGAGGCCGCCCGGTTCGGCGCCGCGGTCATCGCCGTCGACCGCGACCCCGACGCCTGCGCCCGCACCACGGCCGTTTCCCGCCATTTCGGCGTACAGCCACAGATCGTGCACGGAACTGCCCCGCACATCCTGGAAGACCTGCCCGAACCCGATGTCGTACGCGTCGGGGGCGGGGGAGCCGCGGTGGTCTCCGCCGTCGCCGACCGCAGGCCGGCGCGCATCGTGACGCACGCGTCGACGCGCGACGAGGCCGAACTCATCGGCAGGGACCTGACGGAGCACGGATACGTCGTGGAGTGCGCCCTGCTGCAGTCCGTCGAGCTCGACACGCGCGCGTGGACGGAGCGGGAGCGGACCGTCGTCTTCGTCCTCTCCGGACAGTTGGCCGATCGCGCCCCGTGACCCTGCCACCGCAAGGCGCGAGGTAGGCTGGCCGATCGTTGTACCGCACCAGGGTGTCCGGCAAATGGTTGGTCAATGTCCGGAAAGCTCGCCCGTTTTGGGGGGTGTGTGGTACGGCATGACCGGAGGGCGCGCAACGTGGCGCAGTCCACAGCGGGCCGTTGCGGATCAAGCTGCCATGACGGCTGGCCGACCGGGACAATGCCTGTTGTCCGTACGCGGTTCGTGCCGCGCGGCGCGCACGCTCGTTGAGAATGACGGGCGGTTGGTGCGCCGCTCCGGGCAATGGGGCTTCCCCGGCCGAAGGCCGAGGGGCGGTCGAAGAAGCACTAACCGATGGGCGAGGGGTTAAGCATGACCGACACCGGCCAGGTCCCGGCCGAGGGACTGCCGGAGAACGCAGGCTTGGTGGAGCAGCCGGGCGTCGCCGCCCCGGGTGCGTACACCTACCTCGACCCCTCCGAGAATCCCGCCGAGGGCATCGCCTCCGCCGAGGACGACGACCTGCTCCTGATGCCGGGCGCGCAGGGCGCCTGGAGCGAGCCGCAGACGGCACCGCAACAGCAGCCGGCCGCACAGCAGGGCGTTGCCCAGCCGGTGGCCGCGCAGCACGCGTCGGCTCCGGCTGCCGCCGCCTATGCCGATCCGTCCCTGGGGGGCCAGTCCGTGGCCGGTCAGAACGTCGTGGGCCGACAGACGGACGGCAGGTCGCAGGCCGCGCAGCAGCAGGCCGCGCACCAGCCGGGCCCGCACGAGACGGCGGGCCGTGACAGCGGCTCGGTCGACCTGAACGGCGTCCAGCTGCCCGGCGCGACGGGCCCCGCGCCCGCATCGCACCCCGGTCCCGCCCGTCGCCCGCTGCACCGTGGGCCCTCGGGCCCCGCCGTGCCCGACGGCGCGGGCAGCCCCGTACGGTCGCTCGCCGACCGCGGGCCCGCCGGAGCGCCGCAGCACGCCGTGCCGGTGCGGCACGCGGGGCCGCCGACCATCGGGCCCGAGTACCTCGACATCCCGCGCGACGGCGAGGGGATGCTGCCGGGTCCGCAGCTCGGCGACATCCCGCCGCAGGGGGCGACGCCGTGGACGCCGCTGCCGCAGCCTCAGGCCGAGCAGGTCGCGCAGGTGGCGCATTCTGAGCAGGCCGGGCAGGCCGGGCAGGCCGGGCAGTTCGCGCAGCCTTCGCAGTCCGGGCAGCACGAGCAGCCGGTCGCACCAGCAGAAACGGTCGTCCCGGACGCCACACCCGCACCGCAGAACACACAGGCCACACCGGTGGCGCAGGACGCGCAGGTCACGCAGGGCGCGCCGGACGTACTCGCGCCCGAGGCCCCGCAGCCCGCACCGGCCGCCGAGTTGCCCGAACCCACCCCCGCCGCCGGCACCCCCGCCACCGGCACGCCCGCGGCCGCCTTCCCGCAGGCCGCGGACGGCGGTGAGGCCGTGTTCGCCGCCGAGGCCCTGGACGTCCCGGGTCCGCAGGACGACGATCAGCTGTCGGCCACCGGCCAGGCCGTGCCCGCCCCGGAGGCCATGCTGCCGCCGGTCGCGGACCAGCAGACGTCCGCGCCGGAAGCCGGCCAGGAGTTCCCGCTCCCGGACGACGCGCAGCTGTCAGCCGTCGGCATGCCCGCCCACGAGGCCGCCGCCGGTCAGCAGTTCGCCGTGGCCGCCGCGCAGCCCTGGGCGGACGCACCTGTTCCGGGCGGCGGGCACCTCCCGCACGCCGGGCAGGGCCCGCAGATCCCGCAGGCCGTACAGGGCGCGGACGCCCCGATGGCCCCGGCGCCCGCGCCGCTCGGCCAGTTCGTGCCGGTCGAGGGCTCGGTACCGACGACGCCGCACCTCGCACCGACGCCTCCGCACCCGGTGGCCGTGTCCCCGGAGCACTTCGAGGCCCCGCAGCCCGAGCCGGCCGCAGAGGCCGAGGCACCCACCCCCGAGGCCGTACCGCAGCCCGACGCCCCGGAGACGCTGGGCACCCCGGAGCCCCCGGCCCCCGTGGAAGCCGCCGAGCCCCCCCAGGCCGTCGAGGTCCCCGAGATCCCCGAGGCCATCGCGACCGCCGAGGCCCCCGAGCCCGCACCCCAGCCCGTGGCCACCGTTCCGGCTCCGCGTGACGGCGCGGAGTCCATGGCAGGGATGCCCGTACCGGACGCTGCGGCAACTCCCGTACCGGACACGGCAGATGAGCCGGTCGCCGCCGAGGCGCCGGCCCCCGTGGCGGAGGCGGCAGAACCGCAAGCAGAACCGGAATCGGCGGTCGAAGCCGAAGCCGACGCCGAAGCGGCGGTCGAGCCCGAGCCCGCCACCCCAGTGGAGCCCACGGACGAGGCCGCTCCCGTCCAGGCGGCAGAGCCCGCCGAGCCCGTGGACCCGGCACAGCCGACCAACCCGGCGGATTCCGCCGCGGCCCCCGGCTACGACGACGCCGAGCGCGAGGCCGTCCTGCGGGTCATGCGCGAGCGCCGCGACATCCGCAACGGCTTCCGCGGCGACCCGATCCCGCACGAGGTCCTGCTCCGCGTCCTGGAGGCGGCCCACACGGCGCCGTCCGTCGGCCACTCCCAGCCCTGGGACTTCGTCGTCATCCGCTCGGCGGAGACCCGCCGCACGATGCACGAGCTGGCCATGCGCCAGAAGGACGCGTACGCGAAGTCGCTCCCCAAGGGCCGCGCGAAGCAGTTCAAGGAACTGAAGATCGAGGCCATCCTCGACACCCCGGTGAACATCGTGGTCACCGCCGACCCGACCCGTGGCGGCCGCCACACCCTGGGCCGGCACACGCAGCCGCAGATGGCCCCGTACTCCTCCGCCCTCGCCGTCGAGAACCTCTGGCTCGCGGCGCGTGCCGAGGGTCTCGGCGTCGGCTGGGTCAGCTTCTTCGACGAACGCGAGATGGTCAGAACCCTCGGTCTTCCCGAGCACCTCGAAGTGGTGGCCTATCTCTGTGTCGGATACGTCGACGAGTTCCCGGAGGAGCCCGAGCTGATGCAGGCAGGCTGGTCCAAGCGCCGCCCGCTCTCCTGGGTCGTGCACGAGGAGACGTACGGCCGCCGCGCGCTGCCCGGCGAGGAGCCGCACGACCTGCTGGCCGAGACCGTCTCCAACATCCGCCCGCTGGACGCGAAGGCGCTCGGCGAGGCGTGGGAGCGGCAGAAGCGGATGACGAAGCCGCCGGGCGCGCTCGGCATGCTGGAGATCATCTCCGCGCAGCTTTCCGGCCTGTCCCGGCAGTGCCCGCCGCCGATCCCGGAGCCCGCGGCCGTCGCGATCTTCGCGGGCGACCACGGCGTGCACGCCCAGGGCGTCACCGCCTGGCCCCAGGAGGTGACGGCCCAGATGGTTGCCAACTTCCTCGGCGGCGGCGCGGTCTGCAACGCCTTCGCCAACCAGGTGGGCGCCGAGGTCTGCGTCATCGACGTCGGCGTGGCCAGTGAACTCCCGGCGACGCCGGGCCTGTTGCCCCGCAAGGTGCGCGCGGGCACGGCGGACATGACGACCGGTCCCGCCCTGACCCGCGAGGAGGTCAAGGCCGCGATCGAGGTAGGCATCGAGACGGCCCGCGACCTCGTCGCGGCAGGCAACAAGGCGCTGCTCACGGGCGAGATGGGCATCGCGAACACGACGGCGTCCGCGGCCCTCATCTCCGTCTACACGGACGTGGACGCGGCGGAGGTCACCGGCCGCGGCACCGGCATCAACGACGAGATGCACACCCGCAAGGTCGAGGTGGTCCGCCGAGCCCTGGACCTCCACAAGCCGGACCCGGCCGACCCGATCGGCGTCCTCGCGGCGATCGGCGGCCTGGAGCACGCGGCGATGGTCGGCCTCCTCCTGGGCGGAGCCTCCCTCCGAACCCCCGTCATCCTGGACGGCGTGAGCGCCGGCGCGGCGGCCCTGGTCGCCCGCGCCATCGCCCCCGAGGTCCTCGCGGCCTGCATCGCGGGCCACCGCAGCGCGGAGCCGGGCCATGTGGCGGCCCTGAACAAGCTGGGCCTGCGCCCCCTGGTCGACCTGGACCTCCGCCTGGGCGAGGGCACAGGCGCCCTCCTGGCCCTCCCGGTGGTCCAGAGCGCGGCACGCGCGATGCACGAGGTGGCCACGTTCGACTCGGCGGGCGTAACCGAGAAGTAGCTCCACCCAACGCCTGCCCACATGCATCGAGTTTGTGGGCAGGCGTTCCGCAGGGCGGAACGGGGCACAAACGCCCACGGCCCGCAGACGAACGGGGCCGTAAAGTGAACCGCACCCAGAACCCGCACCTCAGCGCCGCTCCACCGCCGCAGCGGCCCGCACAACCCCCCGCCTCGCGAGGAGCCGCAACGCCATGGCAGAAAACCCCGCCTACCCCGTAGGCCTCCGCCTCACCGGCCGCCGCGCGGTCGTCCTCGGCGGCGGCCAGGTGGCCCAGCGCCGCCTCCCCGCCCTCATCGCGGCAGGCGCCGACGTCCTCCTCGTGTCGCCGACCGCGACACCCTCCGTAGAGGCGATGGCGGACGCGGGCGAGATCACCTGGGAGCGCCGCCCCTATGCGGACGGCGACCTCAAGGACGCCTGGTACGCCCTCATCGCCACCGGCGACACCGAGGCGAACACCGCGGCCTCCGCGGAAGCGGAAGCGCACCGCGTCTGGTGCGTCCGCTCCGACGACGCCGACGCGGCCACGGCCCTGACCCCCGCGACCGGCCGCTCCGAAGGCGTCACGGTCGCCGTCCTCACCACGGACATCCACGGCCGCGACCCCCGCCGCACCGCCGCCATCCGCGACGCGGTCGTCGAGGGCCTGCGCGACGGCACGCTCGTGGCGCCCCACCACCGCACCCGCACCCCCGGCGTCGCGCTGGTCGGCGGCGGCCCCGGCGACCCGGACCTGATCACGGTCCGCGGCCGCCGCCTGCTCGCCGAGGCGGACGTGGTCATCGCCGACCGGCTCGGCCCGCGCGACCTCCTCGACGAACTGCCGCCGCACGTCGAGGTGATCGACGCCGCGAAGATCCCGTACGGGCGTTTCATGGCGCAGGAGGCCATCAACAACGCCCTCATCGAGCACGCGAAGCAGGGCAAGTCGGTCGTCCGCCTCAAGGGCGGCGACCCCTTCGTCTTCGGCCGCGGCATGGAGGAGGCCCAGGCGCTCGCCGAGGCCGGCATCCCCTGCACGGTCGTCCCCGGCATCTCCAGCTCGATCTCGGTCCCGGGCGCCGCGGGCATCCCCGTCACGCACCGCGGTGTCGCCCACGAGTTCACGGTCGTCAGCGGCCATGTGGCCCCGGACGACGAGCGCTCCCTGGTCGACTGGCCGTCCCTGGCCAAGCTGCGCGGCACCCTCGTCGTCCTGATGGGCGTGGACAAGATCGGCAAGATCGCCGAGGCGCTCACCGCCCACGGCCGGTCGCCCGAGACCCCCGTCGCCCTCATCCAGGAGGGCACCACCGCGGCCCAGCGCCGCGTGGACGCCACCCTCGCCACGGTCGCCGCCCAGGTCGCGGCGCACGAGGTGAAGCCCCCGGCGGTCATCGTCATCGGTGACGTGGTGAACGTGGGCCCGGGCCGCTCCGCGTGACACTGCACAGCCCCGCGTAACCACCACGAGCCCCAACGTAACCACCGGTAACCCAACCCGCCCCCGGGCGTTGGCACCACACCCAGGACAAGGCAGTATCACCCTGTGGCTGATCTCATCACCGTTGACGACCCCGCCGACCCGCGCCTGCGCGACTACACGGGCCTGACCGACGTCGAACTGCGCCGCAAGCGCGAGCCCGCCGAGGGCCTGTTCATCGCCGAGGGCGAGAAGGTGATCAGGCGAGCCAAGCAGGCGGGCTACGAGATGCGCTCGATGCTGCTCTCCGCGAAGTGGGTCGACGTCATGCGCGACGTCATCGACGAGGTCCCGGCTCCCGTGTACGCGGTCAACCCGGACCTCGCCGAGCAGGTCACCGGCTACCACGTGCACCGCGGCGCCCTCGCCTCGATGCAGCGCAAGCCGCTGCCGACCGCCGACGAACTCCTGACCGCGGCCCGCCGCGTCGTGGTCATGGAGTCGGTCAACGACCACACCAACATCGGCGCGATCTTCCGCAGCGCCGCCGCCCTCGGCATGGACGCGGTCCTGCTCTCACCGGACTGCGCCGACCCCCTCTACCGCCGCTCGGTGAAGGTCTCCATGGGCGCGGTCTTCTCCGTCCCCTACGCCCGCCTTGAATCCTGGCCCAAGGGTCTGGACGGCGTACGCGAAGCGGGCTTCAACCTTCTCGCGCTCACCCCCGACGAGAAGGCGAAGACCCTGGACGAGGCGGCGCCGCACCGCATGGACCGGGTGGCGCTGATGCTGGGCGCGGAGGGCGACGGCCTCTCCACCCAGGCGCTGGTCGCCGCCGACGAATGGGTCCGCATCCCGATGGCCCACGGAGTCGACTCGCTCAACGTGGGAGCCGCGGCCGCAGTCGCCTTCTACGCCGTGGCGACGGGCCGCCCTCAGCTCTGAGGACCCTGAGGACCCGGAAGCTGCCGGCTCTGCGGACTCTGCTGTACGCCGCTGTCGCCGAGCCCGCGCGCGGGCCCCTGGCACCCCTGAGCCGCCGCGATGCCGAGGGCCACCAGGAGCGTCACGACGACGAACACGAAGAGCCGCTGCCGCAGCAGGCGCGGATTGGCGGGCCTGCGGCCCGTGCCGGTGGTCCGGGGACCGGTTCTGCTGCCGGAGCGGGTGCTGTTCCTGGACGGCGCGGGACGCGAACCCGACCGGGAGGAACCGGTACCGGCACGCGAGGAACCGGTCCGTGACGCACCCGGCCGCGACGAGCTGGGCCGCGGCGGGGGAGTGCCCTGCGGGTGAGGCCGCTGGGTGCGCTGGTCCGCGTACTCCTCGGCGAACCGCCCCGTGGGCCGGTCCTGATCGTGCCGGGGTGCGGGCGGTCTCACGTCCGACAGTCCGCCCTGGGCCTCACGGGCCGCGATCTCCTTGAGCCTGAGCGACAGTTGGAGCGTGCTGGGCCGCTCCTCCGGGTCCTTGGCGAGGCAGGCCCGGATGAGCGGGGCGAGCGCGTCGGGCACCCCGCCGAGCTGCGCCTCCTCATGCACGACCCGGTAGAGCATGACCTCTGAACTGCCGTGCCCGAAAGGCGAGTCCGCCATCCCCGCGTACGCGAGCGTGGCGCCCAGGGCGAACACGTCGGTGGCGGGGGTGACGGCAGCGCCGCGCACCTGCTCGGGCGCGAGAAAGCCGGGCGACCCGACGGCCGTACCGACATGGGTCAGCGTCGAAGCACCCGTCGCCCAAGCAATCCCGAAGTCAATGATCCGCGGCCCCTTCGGGGACAGCAGAATGTTCGACGGCTTGAGGTCACGGTGTACGACACCGGCCTCGTGCACGGCGACGAGCCCCTCGGCGAGGGCCGAACCGACCACCGCCACCTCGGCCGCGGTGAGCGGCCCTTCGGCGGCGACCTTGTCGTGCAGGGAGGGCCCGGGAACGTACTGCGTGGCGAACCACGGCCGGTCGGCGTCGAGATCGGCGGCGACGAGGCGGGCCGTACAGCCGCCCCTGATCCGGCGGGCCGCGGAGACCTCCCGCGCGAAGCGCGAACGGAACTCCTGATCCTCCGCCAGATCGGGCCGGATCACCTTCAGGGCGACGCGCTGCCCCCGCCGGTCCGACCCCAGGTAGACGACACCCATGCCGCCGGCGCCCAGCCGCCTGTGCAGTCTGAACGAGCCGACGACACGCGGGTCCTCGCGCCGGAGCCGCATCATCGCCATGTCCATCCCCGCTGCCCGGTCCGTTGTCGAGCCACAGCTTACGTTTCCGCGGCCGGGCAGGTGCAGAGGCCGCGCCCTCGCGGCCCGACCGATTGTCAGTGCCGGGTGGGAAACTTGAAGAGTGCTCAGGGGACCGGGGAGGAACGGCTGTTGGTGGTTCCGTCACTCCCAACCATCCATCGCTGAAGGGGGATTGATCCCGTGAAGGGTGATCGCGTGGAGATAGTCGTGGACGCCGGGGACACGACGCGGACGTACGAGGTGGTGGCGAGCCGAGCGGGCCGGAGGGTGGAGACGGCGGTCCGCAGAGGAGTGGTCGAAGTGAGCGAAGTCACCCGCAGCGGCTCCGTCGTGCGGACGGCGCGGTTCATGGCGACCCGCGTCCTGGCACTGGTCGAGCAGCCGGTGCCCCGAGAAGACACATCCGAGCAGGCCGTCCGGCCCCTCCGGGAAGACCCTGAGACCTAGGACTCCGTCTCCACCCATGGGAGTACATGGGCGGCGATCGGTCATCCTCCGGGAGGCCCGGCAATCGGTACGAGGGCATGACGCCCAGGACGCTCCGCGCACCTAAATTTGAAGTCAAGCGGCGGGTGCAGCACTCGTCCCCCGAGGTCAGACACCCGCCGCTGCCAAGTTCATACAGACTCGGTCAGGAGAGGAACCATGGCGGACACGGCATCGCGGACGATGATCCGCACGCAGGGACGTAAGGCTTTCGCCACGTTCGGCGTCCGCCCGTCCGGCACGCGCCATCCCTTGGTGGCGACGGCCATGGTTCTTCCCCTGGCGGCCCTGCTCGTAGTCGTCTTCGGCGGCTGGGAAGCGGTGGTCACACAGGCGTCGTCCGTGGGCGTGATGCTGGGGCGCTGAGCGGCGCCCCGGGCCCGGATGAGCGGTCCGGGCGGGGACATCCGGCCAGGAAACCCCGTGGGGACGGGGGTGCGGCGGACGGCACGAGAAATGCCCGCGCAGCTGGGGAGCTGCGCGGGCCTTTCTTTGCGCCTAAACCGGCGCCGCTCTCGCGTAGGTGGCTGGTCGCCGTGGGGGTTGCTCAATTGATGGTTGCGGACATCAGGCCCCCGGAAGTGCCCGCTGCCAATGCGTACGCTCTTGGGAAGACCCGTCGACGTACCCCGAGGGACTTGTGACCGCACTGCTGCCCGCCCTCACCGCCACGGCCCGCTCCACGGCGCACACGACACCCTGCGTCTGCACCCCTGAAGGCGTCTTGGCGGACCGTGACGACGCGACCGTCATCCGCCACGGCGACACCGTGGCCAAGGCCCACGCCCCCGGCACGGACCCGGAAGAGCTGGCGGCCCGCCTGGACGTCGCCGCCGCCCTCGGCGGCACCCTGCTCCCCCCGCTCAGGCCGACGCCGGTGGAGCTCCACGGCCGCCTCGTCACGTTCTGGCCCCACGGCACCCCCGTGGACCGCGACAACCCCGACGCCGCCCCCTGGGAAGCCGCAGCCACCCTCCTCGCCCGCCTGCACAAGGCGCCCGTCGCCAGGCTCCCGCACCCGATCCCGGACATGCGCGGCCCGGCGAAGGCCGCCCGCGCCCTGGAGCGGATGCGTGCCGCGGGCCCGCACCCCGCCGCGGCTCCCGTCGAGCGCGCCTGGGCCACCCTCCCGGCCTGGTCCCGGGCCGAGGCCCCCGCGCCTTCCCGCAAGCTCCTGTGCCACGGCGATCTGCACCTGGGCCAGCTGGTCCGCACCCCCGAAGGACGGTGGCTGCTCATCGACGTCGACGACCTCGGCCTCGGTGACCCGGCCTGGGACCTGGCCCGCCCCGCGGCCTGGTACGCCTGCGGCCTCCTCGGCCCCGACGAGTGGACCCGCTTCCTGACCGCCTACCAAGGCGCCGGCGGCCCCGCGATCCCCGCGGCGGGCGCCGACCCCTGGCCCGCCCTGGACATCCCTGCCCGCGCCCTCACCGCACAGACCGCCGCACTGGCCGTCGCGAAGTCCGTCACCGAGGAACGGCCCCTCGACGACATCGAGCAGGCCGTCGTCGACGCCTGTGATCGAATGGCCGCCCTCCCGCCGGAGTTGGCTCCCACCTCCACGAAGTAGGGTGCAACGCACCGAAGCCGGGCAGAGATCCGGCGAAGCAGTCACGACCGGCGAGGAGTTGAGCCGACCATGCAGTGTCCCAAGTGCCATGCACCGATGCACACGTACAACCGCAATGGCGTCCAGATCGAGCAGTGCAGCGGTTGCCGCGGGATATTCCTCGACTACGGCGAGCTCGAGGCCCTGAGCCGGGTCGAGTCCCAGTGGGGCGGCCAGCAGGCTCCGCCCCCGCCGCCCGCCCCGCAGGCGTACCCGGCCGCTCCCGCCCCGCAGTGGGGCGCTCCCCAGCACGGCGGCCACCACGGCGGCCACGGTGGGCACTACGGCCACAACAAGCGCCACAAGAGCTTCGGGCACATGCTCTTCTCCTCCTGACCGAGGAACGACGAAGCCCCCGGCCGTGGAGACGACCGGGGGCTTCGTACGGATGGTGCGCGATACTGGGATTGAACCAGTGACCTCTTCCGTGTCAGGGAAGCGCTCTCCCGCTGAGCTAATCGCGCAGGTCAACCTGCGTGTGCTGCGTACTGCGTGCGCGATACTGGGATTGAACCAGTGACCTCTTCCGTGTCAGGGAAGCGCTCTCCCGCTGAGCTAATCGCGCGGGACGGTCCCACACCATACGGGACCAGGGGTTATTCAGTTCTGCGTGCGCGATACTGGGATTGAACCAGTGACCTCTTCCGTGTCAGGGAAGCGCTCTCCCGCTGAGCTAATCGCGCTTGGAGGTGGAGACGGGATTTGAACCCGTGTAGACGGCTTTGCAGGCCGTTGCCTCGCCTCTCGGCCACTCCACCAGGAGTGCGGGGTCTCGGGAAGATCCCCCACTTTCCTGCGAGCGGACGACCAGGTTCGAACTGGCGACCTCAACCTTGGCAAGGTTGCGCTCTACCAACTGAGCTACGTCCGCTTGTCTTTCCCGGTCCGCTTGCGCGTCCCGGCGACGTGTTGAACTCTAGCGGATTCCTGGGCCAGTACAAAAACGCGTTTGCGCAGCGTGCTGCGCTGTCACCGGCCCGGGGCGCCACCAGGACGCCGGTCATAGACTCGCAAGCGTGCACAGCCCCCCTCAGACGTCCTCCCAGCGGCCCTCCGGGGCGCCCCTGCCCATGGCGCGCTTCGGCGGCCTGGTGGCGACCGGCCTCACCGACGTGACCAGCGATCCCTCGGCCCTGGACTCCAGCGGCTTCTGGGCGGTCGCCGCGGATTTCGAGGGCGGCCTCGTCTGCGCCCGCTTCGACGACGTACGTGAAGAGCCGGTGCCCGCCCCGGTGCCGGGGGCTTGGCGGGGTCCCGACGCCGGTGACTGGACGTCCTCGCTCGACCGCGCCGCGTACACGGAAGGCGTGCGGCGCGTGCGCGCGCACATCGCGGCCGGCGACGTCTACCAGGCGAACCTCTGCCGCGTGCTGTCCGCGCCGGTCCCGGGCGGCGTGGACAGTGCGGACATCGACGCCCTGACCGCCCTCCTCGCGCGCGGGAACCCCGCTCCGTACGCCGGAACGATCCGCCTGCCCGAGCACGGCGTGGAGATAGCCACGGCGTCCCCCGAGCTGTTCCTGCGTCGCGAGGGGCGCGTCGTCGAGTCGGGGCCCATCAAGGGCACGGGCCGCACCGAAGCGGATCTTCTTGAGAAGGACTACGCCGAGAACGTCATGATCGTGGACCTCGTCCGCAACGACCTCGGGCGGATCTGCGTGACCGGCTCCGTGACCGTTCCTGATCTGTGCGTGGTCGAGAAGCACCCCGGGCTCGTCCATCTCGTCTCCACCGTCCGCGGCGAGCTCCGGCCCGACGCGGGCTGGCCCGAACTCTTCGCCGCCGCTTTCCCGCCCGGCTCCGTGACCGGCGCCCCCAAGTCCAGCGCCCTGGGCATCATCGACGCCCTGGAGAACGCGCCGCGCGGCCCCTACTGCGGCGGCATCGGCTGGGTCGACGCCGACCGGGGCACCGGTGAACTGGCCGTCGGCATCCGCACCTTCTGGATCGACCGCGCCGAAGGCGTGCTGCGGTTCGGCACCGGGGCGGGCATCACCTGGGGCTCGGACCCCGAGGGGGAGTGGCGGGAGACCGAGCTGAAGGCGGAAAGGCTGCTGGCGGTAGCGTCGGGGGCGTACGAAGTGAGTGGAGGGACCCCTTAGTGAAGATCTGGCTCAATGGCGGCCTGCAGGACCTCGATACCGCCCGCGTCTCCGTGCTCGACCACGGTCTGACCGTGGGGGACGGCATCTTCGAGACGGTGAAGACGGTCGAGGGGCGGCCCTTCGCGCTGACCCGGCACCTGGACCGGCTCGCCCGCTCGGCGCGCGGCCTCGGCCTTCCCGAGCCGGACCTGGACGAGGTGCGCGCGGCCTGCGCCGCCGTGATCGACGCCAACCCGATGCTGCTGGGGCGGCTGCGCATCACCTACACCGGGGGCCTCTCGCCGCTCGGTTCGGACCGCGGCGACCAGGGTCCGACGCTGGTCGTCGCCCTCGGCGAGGCCGACAGGCGTCCCGACGCGACCGCCGTGATCACGGTGCCGTGGACCCGTAACGAGCGCGGCGCGCTGACCGGCCTGAAGACCACGTCGTACGCCGAGAACGTCGTCGCCCTGGCACGCGCCCACGAACAGGGCGCTTCGGAGGCGCTGTTCGCCAACACCGTGGGGCAGCTCTGCGAAGGCACCGGATCGAACGTCTTCGTCGTGCTCGACGGCGAGATCCACACGCCGCCGGTCGCTTCCGGCTGTCTGGCGGGCATCACGCGCGCGCTGGCCGTCGACTGGACGGGCGCGCAGGAGACCGATCTGCCGCTCGACGTCCTGGACCGCTCCGACGAGGTGTTCCTGACCTCGACGCTCCGTGACGTCCAGGCCGTGCACCGGATCGACGGACGCGAACTGCCGGGCGCGCCGGGCCCGGTGACCGCCAAGGCGATGCGGATCTTCGACGAGCGTGCGGCGGACGACCTCGATCCGTGAGCCCCGAGAACCGGTGAAATCCTGGTGACGGAGCGGCCGCGGGGCGGGTACAACACCACTGATGACCACGACCCTGCGGCCGACCGGGCCGCTCCGGAAGAGCGCTGACGGCGCGAAGTCACGCACGTACGAAGTGTGTGTGAACAGCCGTCCGGTGGGCGGGATAGAACTCGCCACGCACCCCGTGTTCGGTCCCACGGTCGCCCAGATCGGGGATCTGCGCATCGAGGAGCCCGACCGCAGGCGCGGCCGCGGCACCGTCGCCGCGCTCGCCGCCGAGGAGGTGGCGCGCGGCTGGGGCTGCGAGCGGATCGAGACGGTGGTCCCCGCGGAGGCCACGGCAGCCCACCGTCTCGTCACGTCCCTCGGCTATGTGGAGCGCAACCGCCAGATGGCCAAGGTGCTGGCCGCCGAGCCGCCCGCCCTGCCCGCGGGCGTCGAGGGACGGTCGATGACCGAGGCCGAGTTCGAGGTGTGGCTCGCGCACCAGAAGGAGGACTACGCGCGGACCTGGATGGAGCGCGGCGTCCCCGAGGCCCAGGCGCGCGCCAAGTCCGAGGCGGACCATGCCGACTTCCTGGGGCAGGGCCTCGCCACCCCCGGCACTTTCCTCAGCGTGCTCAACCACGAGGGCACGAGGGTCGGCACCCTCTGGCTCGCGCTGCGCGACGACAGTGCGTTCGTCTTCAAGGTCGAGGTCGACGAGGCATACCGCGGGCGAGGCCACGGGCGGTCCCTGATGCTCCTCGCGGAGGCCCGGGCCCGTGCGGCGGGCCGCAGCCGCATCGGTCTCAACGTCTTCGCGGGCAACACCCCGGCGCTGCGCCTGTACGAGTCGCTGGGCTACGAACCGCTCACGTACTACGTGTACAAGCAGCTGCTCTAGGGCCTGTCCGATGGGTCAGGCCGGTCTTCGCGCCGGGTGCCGATTCAGCAGGGCCGAGCGGGCCCTGGTGCGTGCAGCTGCAAGGCGGAGGAGGGCGACAACGCGGAGCGTTGGCAACCGACGACAACGCCGCAGATGCGCGTGCCAGGGGTCGCGACCCCGGCAGGACCCATCGGACAGGCCCTAGGAGCCGTCCTGCCCGGAGGCGGACAGCAGCCGGTCCGTGATCTCCTCGATGCGCTCGCGCAGGCCTTCCTGACTCTTGCCGCCGTCGAGGCGCTCGCCCCCGACGACGTACGTCGGTGTGCCGGTGACGCCGATCGCCTTGCCCTCCGCCTGGTCGGCGTCGACGATCAGGATGTGCCGGCCGTCGATCAGGGCGGTGTCGAACTCCTCGGAGTCCAGGCTCAGTTCGCGGGCCGTCTCGACGAGGACGGACTCGCCCTTCTTGTCCAGGTCCGCGACCTTCCCGAGCACGGCCTCGACGTACGGCCAGCCCTTGCCCTGCTCGAAGGCCTCCTCGGCGGCCTGGGCGGCGGCGAAGGCGTGCTTGTGCTTCTCGAGCGGGAAGTGGCGAAGGCGTAGTTCGACGCGGTCGCCGTAGCGGGCCCGCAGGGCGTGTACGTCGTCGAGGGCGCGGGTGCAGTCCGGGCACTGGAGCTCGCACCAGACGTCGATGACCACGGGTCCTGCGGGGCCGGTGAGGTCGGCGGGGGAGGAGTCGTTCATGGGTTCAGTCTTCCACCGACCGGGACCTGCGGAGGATGCCGGACCCGGATATGTCCCTGAGGTCCGCCCAGGACGTGGCTCGGGAGGGGCCACCCGGTGCAGGATGGAAGGGACGACATTGTCACCGTTCAAGCCCGCATGCCCTGGAGGACCGGATGATTGCCGAGACCGTCTGTTCCGCCGTGTCCGCGGCCGGCTTGGGCATCGCCGCCGTCACGGCGTACCGAAAGCGCTTCCTCGCGGCGACGCGCCTCGCCGCGTACTCCCTGGTCCCCGTCGGCCTCGTGATGACCGGCGTCGTGGGATGGCTGGCCGACACCGCCTTCAGCGTGAAGGCGTGGGCGGGCTTCGGCGTCCTCGGTGTCGCCTGGCTGCTCTTCATGACGACCCGGGCCGTGGAGCGCCGCCGCGTCGGTACCCGCGAGGAGCGCAAGGCGGCCAAGGCCGCCCAGAGCGAGGCCGTCGCCCCCGCGGCGTCGGCGCCTTCGCTCGGCCAGGGCATACGCCCGGCCGCCAAGCCCGAGCCGAAGGCCAAGGCCAAGCCGAAGGCGGCCGCGCCCACGGAGGACTTCAGCGACATCGAGGCCATCTTGAAGAAGCACGGCATCTGACACCCCCCGAACCCCCGAGGGCGGGCTGCGAGAGCTGGGCGGCCGGCTAGCCGCCCAGCCGCATCTCGGCGAGGACGTTCACACCGTCGACCCAGGTCACGGACCCGTTGGCGCACCGCACCGCGCGCCCCTTCCCGGGAATGGACGGGTCGGGCAGGGCGAGTCCCAGGCGGTGGCGGCCGCGCACGCCGGACGGCAGGGCGAGCTCCCCGCGCACGGTCGTGACCTTCGGGCCCGAGTGGTCGTCGCCGGTCTCCGCACGCCCCTGCGGCCGCCAGTCCCGCCAGTCCGCCCCCGTGTCCGCCGAGGCGATGGTCCGCCCGTCCGCGTCGAGGAGCACAAGCCGTGCGGGACGCGGATGCTTCGGCGCCGCGAAGCCGCGGTTGACCACGTCGACCTCCACGGGGATGCGGCCGCCACGGGCGCCGGAGAGGTCGTAGAGGGCCTCGCGCACCTCGATGCGGTAGCCCAGGTGGTCCCGCAGATACTCGAACTGTGTGCGCGCCACCGGCCGCCCGTCACGCCCCCGGAAGTAGCCGTCCGAGACCGGAAGCAGCGCGTCCGCCGTCTGCCGCTCGGTCAGCTCCGCCGCCTGCCAGGCCGGCACGGTGACCGTGGCGTTGTGCACCAGGGACAGGCTGTCGAAGCGCAGCGTCTGCAGCCGCCGCGCGGCGGGCACCCCGGGGATCACCGTGCTCCAGGCGTACGGATCGGCGCTCTGGCCCTTGTCCCAGGGCATCTCGCCGTCCATCATCCGCGTCGGCGAGACGTCGAGATAGCTGGGCCAGCCGGGGTTGTCCGGGACGTAGTAGTCCCACAGGCCCTCGCCGAGCGTCACGTAGTCGTTGTGGAAGCCGACCCGGTCCAGGATCGCCTCGTTGGTGATCATGTCGCGCTTCTCCGCGTACCGGACCTGGGTGTGCATGCCCGGCGGGAGCGCCCCGACGAGCGTCGTCATGATGGCGGTCACGGCGTCCGGATACGTCTCGTGTTTGTAGTAGCTCCCGTGCCACTCGCCCCAGGCGCCAAGGAACCCGGCCTGCCACACGGCCACCACATCGCTGCCCCGCGCAACCAGCGGCGCCAGCTGCCCGATGTGCCGCTGGATGTCCTGCACGGTGTAGCGCCGGTTCTCCCGGACCCCGTCGTCGTACACGAAGCGCAGGACCGCCGCGTATCCCTTGCGACGCAGCCCGCGGAAGACGCTCTCGATGTTGTCGAGCGCGCTCTGCGGGATGGTGGTCGTCGCGAAGTCCCAGAGGTAGAAGTACAGCTGGGTCAGGTTCGCACCGGGCCCGTACTCGCGCTCCAGGAGGTCCAGGGTCTTCGCGGCGTCGGGGGAGTGGTCCGCCTCGTTCGGCCAGGGGCTCGTCAGGTCGATCGCGTTGTACGACATCTCGTAGCGGAAGCCGCGGCGCGGATTGGCCAGCGGCGCGCGGCCCTCCGGATCATCCGGCCGGATGCCGCGATGCGGGACTCGCTGCCAGCCGGCCGCGCGGGCGGGGGACGCCGTGGCGAGCGGGACCATCGCGGCCGCGGCCGTGCCGAGCGCGGTCGTCAACAGCCGTCTGCGTTCCATGCGCATGTGTGGCTCCCTCGTTCGTGCGGACGGCGGCGGGGCCGAGTCTGACGAGGTGCCACGCTGGTGAGCCATGGACGGAACGCGCGGGGCGCTGGACTTTTCAGGTCACGGAATTCAGCGAACTCCCGCCCTTTCCGGGCGTGTTGGTCGGCGGAGGTGCGCCGACTGCGTCATCATCGCCGCGAGATGCTGGACACCACCACACCGGGCGATGCCGCCCCGCCGACCGATGAGCGAGTCGCGCCGACCGAGGAGCCGCAGGGCTGTCTCTTCGCGCTCTCCCAGCCACCCCTGATGATCTTCCTGGCGGTGATCGGCTTCCTGCTCCTGATGGGCTCGCTGCACGATCTGCTGCGGCTGTAGCCGCCGGCGCAGGGGGCTCAGCCCGCCGCCTCCTTGCGACGGGCCCGGTAGGCGGCGACGTGCAGCCGGTTCCCGCAGGTCCTGCTGTCGCAGTAGCGGCGCGAGCGATTGCGGGAGAGATCCACGAAGGCGCGCCGGCAGTCCGGTGCCTCGCAGCGCCGCAGCCGCTCCTGCTCACCGGCGACCACGAAGAACGCGAGCGCCATCCCGCAGTCCGCCGCCAGGTGGTCGGCGATGGACGCGCCCGGCGCGAAGTAGTGCACGTGCCAGTCGTAGCCGTCGTGGTCGGTGAGCCGGGGCGTGGTGCCCGCCGCCGCGACCAGTTCGTTGATCACCGCCGCCGCGGCCTGTGGCTCGGGAGAGGCGAAGACCTCGTAGAAGCGGCTGCGGATCTGCCGCACGCCCGCGAGGTCCCGTTCGGTGAGCACCCCGACGTCGCTGATGTCGTGGCTTCGTACGAACTCGCCGAGCGCCGCTACGTCCGCGAGCCCTTCGGTCTCGGCGCTCTCGTCGTCCGGTGCGGTGTTCACCAGATCGACCACGGCGTCGAGCGCACACCGGGTGTCGTGGGTGATCAGCACGATTCGCTCCCTGGCCTGGGGGTCGGGCAGGTGTGCCCGTCGATGCTGGCCGATGCTAGCGGCTTCCCGACACACAGCACCGGCGCCGTCCCCGCGGGAATCCGCGGCGACGGCGCCGGTGCCTGGCCTATGCGGTTGTCGTGCCCGAGCCGTCGCCCCGAGTCGGACGGCGCCGGGCGCTCTCACGCCGCCTGGATCTAGCTTTCGGCCAGGATGTGCGAGAGCTCCGTATCGAGATCGAAGTGGCGGTGTTCTGTGCCGGGTGGCACGGCCGCGTCGGTTCGCTTGAGGAACGATTCCAGTGCCCGCGCCGGGGCCTCGAGCAGAGCCTCACCCTCGGGGGAACTCAGGGCGATGCAGACAACACCCTGACCGTGGCTCCGGGACGGCCAGACTCGGACGTCGCCGGTACCGGTGGGCCGGTGCAGGCCCTCGGCGAGGAGGTCGCGGGCGAACACCCACTCGACGGTTTCCTCGGCTCCGGTGTGGAAGGTGGCGTGCACGGCATAGGGATCGGCCGTGTCATACCGCAGTCCTGCGGGTACAGGCAGTGAGGACTCGCTCGACACAACGAGGCGCAGGTGCAGCTCGCAGCTGACCGTGGTGTTCATAAGCGCCAGGGCCTTTCGCTCAGTGTGCGCTCGGGGATTCGCACGTCGGCGAAATCGACATGCCACCTACGGTGCCGTTGTAAACCCCTCTGAGGGTTTTGCGTGTCTTTAGGTAGCTCGTACGGCGGGGTATTTGTTGGGAGCGTGCGGCCATTCCGGTGACGGGTTTCCGTCCGGTAGGGTTTGGCCGTATGAATACGGGGAGTAACGAGCCGGGGGTCGCGTCCGCGACCGACGGTGAGAAGGCCGAACAGCCGCTTGGATCACGCGCTCCTGCGTTCGTCCAGGCCCGCAAGACGCTGCACCTCAGCTGGCAGGTGGGCGTGTTCATCGTGGGGCTCGCGGTGGTTGCCGCGGGCATCGTCATGTTGCCGTTGCCCGGCCCCGGCTGGCTGGTGATCTTCGGTGGCATGGCGATCTGGGCCACCGAGTTCGTCTGGGCCCAGCTGGTGCTTCGCTGGACGAAGCGGAAGGTCACCGAGGCTGCGCAGCGTGCCCTTGATCCCAAGGTGCGCCGCCGGAACATCATCCTGACGACCATCGGCCTGGTGATCGTCGCCGTGCTGGTCGCGGTCTACGTCTGGAAGTTCGGCCTCGAGATGCCATGGAAGATCAAGGAGTGACCCACGGGTGACTCCGGGGCGGTCGGAGGCACCCGCTGACATGCGGTAATGTTCTCCGTGCGCCCGGGGCGATTAGCTCAGTGGGAGAGCGCTTCGTTCACACCGAAGAGGTCACTGGTTCGAACCCAGTATCGCCCACCCCGGAACTGCGGCCCGGAGGCTTTAAGCCTCCGGGCCGCAGTCGTATTCGCTCGTAGTTCCCTTGAGTTTTACGGGAATTGACGGACCGTCCGAGAAAGTGGACGGAAAACGGATCAGTGCATTCTGCCGAGTACGTCGCGGACTTTGCGCGCGTCGCGCAGTCGTTGTTCGTACGTCGCGCCGATGGCGAGGAGCAGCAGTCCGGCCAGTGCGGGTGGCAGCCAGCGGGGCAGTGTGTCCACCACTTGGACTATGTAGGGCGCCAGTTCGTGCAGTGCGTCCAGGGCGAGGACCGTGCCGCCGATGACGAGCGGCGCCTGGAGCCGGTGCCGTGCGCCGGTCAGGGTGATCAGGAGTGCCGCGGTGCCGAGGAGCAGCGGCCGCTGCCAGTGTGCGTCGCCCCACGCGGCGGCGAGGCTGGGCAGCAGGGTCGCCGCGAGGCCCGGGCCGTAGGCCGTCCAGGAGGACGCGGCGGGGTCGCTGCGGCGGCGTAGGAAGCCGACGGCGAGGGCCGGGACGGTGGCGGGCAGCGTGTACGCCTCCGGCGTGGTGACGTCCCAGGACGCGAGGCGTACCCAGGTCGCCAGGAGGAACAGCACCCCGGCCGCGTACCCGACCCGGCGACGGTCCGCGCGCACTGCCGTGCCCGCGGCGATGACACCGCCGAGGGCGAGGGCCGTGGCCAGGGTCGGGGCGTGCCCCACGGTGAGCACGATCCCGAGCCCGCCCGCCGCTGCCCCGGTGATCTCGACGATCGGCGTCAAGGCGTGCCGACCGAGCCGCGCCGCGCCCCCGGCGGCGAGTGCCGGGACGACGAGGACCAGGAGTCCGGTGTGGTCAAGGCGCAGGTCCAGGGCGGCGCCCGTGGCGCAGACGAGTGCGGTGGCGTACGCGATGCCCGCACCGACGGCGGTGGCGGCCACGCCGGTCGCCGAGCGCCGGGAGGCGAGGACGGCGGCGGCCAGGAACAGCCCGGCGAGGGCGCCGAGCGTGCCGAGGGTCGCAGGCGTGGTGGCGAGGGAGAGGAACGCGACACTCACGGAGGAGACGAGCCCAAGACCCAGCGAAGTACGGGCGAGCACCCCCGAATCGCTGCCCCGTACCGCGAGGCCGAGCAGCACCGCGGTCACGGCGCAGTGGACGAAAAGCCCGGCGGTGTAGGGGAGTTCGAACGCGAACGGCAGGGTGAAGACCGCGGCCCAGGCGAGGGCGAGGGCGATGGGGCGTGCGACGGCAAGCAGGGAGGCTGCGGGGGAGGGGAGCGCGGCGGCTACGCCGATACCGCGGCTTGCGTCGGCGCCAGGGGGCCCGGCGATCCCGGAGCCTCCGACCGGCCCTGCGGCCTGGGGGCTTGCGGGGGTGTGGGCGGCTCGGCCTGTGTCGGCGGCGGGGGTGGCTCCCGCGGCTCCGACAGGGCCCGCAGATGTGGCGCTTGCGGCAGTTCCGGGGGTCGGGGTGGCTTGGCCCGTCTCCGCGGCAGGGGTGGTTCCGGCGGCTCCCGTGGCCCCGGTCGTGCCGGTCGGTCCTCCGGCCCGGGCGCTTGCGGCAGTTCCGCCTGCTCGCACGCCCCCGATGCCTTCGCCCGTCCCGGCCGGCCCACTCCCCGTCGTCTCCGCGGCCCAAGCCGCACCCTTCTCCCCGACGATGAAGGCCACGACCGCGACAACCCCCAACACCAGTGAAGCCATGGCGGGTTCGGACACCGGCAGGTCGGTCAGGGAGGAGAGGCCGTGGGCGGTGTGAGGTGGGGTGGTCGACCAGGGGTCGGTGGCCCAGCGTGTGGGGCCGAGCAGTGTCGTGATGACCGCCGGCAGCGTCCACAGCACCGCGAGGCCGTGCACCAGGAGGGCCGACCCTGCGATCCCCTTGCGCAGAGGGTGCGGCAGAGTGATCCGTGTCGCCGCCAACAGGGCGATGGCGCACGCCAGATGGGCCGGGACCGACCAGCCGGTGGGCAGCACCTCCCGGGCGACACCGCCTACCGCGGCCACCGCGGTCAGCGCGCCGGCGAACGCCGTGCCCGTCGCCGTCGCGGGCGAGGAGCGCGACGTCAGCCACGCCGTGACGAGGGCGATCGACGTGGCAAGCGCGAGCAGCGCGGCCGCCCGTGCCGCCTCCGGTACGTCCGTGGCCGACCAGGACAGCCAGCCGGCGCTCAGCGCGCCCCACAGGCCCGTCGCGCATGCTCCGACCGTGGCGACGACGCGTACCACCGCGTCGGTGGCCCGCAGCGCGATCGCCGTGTCGAATGCCGCCGTCACCAGGAGCGCGGCCGCGATCGCATGGGTGCCGGAGTCCGACGCCCAGAGCAGCAGGGGGAGTTGAGCGGTCAGCACGGCCACCGGCAGTGGCAGTCGCAGCTCGCCGAAGACCCGTCCGTACGCCGCCCACAGTGCGGCCAGCACCGCCGACGCGGCCGCCGCGTACCCCACCGGGTCCGCGTCGGGCAGGGCGACGACATGGAGGGCGTACGCGTCGAGGACGGTCAGGGCGAGACCCAGGGCCGCCACCGTCTCCGCCGTGGAACGCAGCGAGCGGTGCAGGAGCAGCGCCGGTGTGCCGAGAGCCGTGAGGGTAAGGAGGGCCAGTACGGCGCTGCGGCCGCCGATGCCCAAGTGCCCCCAGCTCACCAGCGTGAAGGCGATCGCCGCGACGGTCAGGAGGATGCCCCCGAGGGTGAGCAGCGCGTTCTGCACGTTTGGCGGCGTGGCCTCGGGCGTGTGCCCCGGGCGGGGCGGGGCCGGCGGCGGTGGGGCCGTCGCCCGCAGGGCGCTCAGCAGCCAGGCGCGGCGGTGCAGCAACTGCGCCCTGCGCGCGTCGAGCCGGTGCAGCTCCAGGTCGAGGATCCGCAGCTCCTCGGCCGGGGGCGGAATGTTCGTCATGGTTGTGGAGTGTGGTCCGGGACACAGTGCCGGACATCGGTACGGATACTCAGGACGTACTCAGATCACGACGTACTCAGATCGACATACGCAGGTCACGGCGTACTCGGATCACGACGTCATCGGATCGGCCGAGGTGCCGGACGGTCGTGCTCCCGCACGGCAGACTCGGTCCATGGACTGGTGCCACTACCGCTTCCGCAGCGTCTGGAATCTGCCCGCGCCGCGCGCCGACGTGTTCGCCGCCCTGGAACGGGCCGAGGACTATCCGCAGTGGTGGCCGCAGGTCCGCGCGGTGACGCCGGTCGACGAGCGCAGCGGCACCGCCCGCTTCCGCTCTTTGCTGCCGTACGACCTGTATGTCACGGGCAAGGAGCGGCGGCGCGACCCCGGTGCCGGGGTCCTGGAGATCGCGATGACCGGGGACCTGGAGGGCTGGGCGCGCTGGACGGTCACGACCGTGCCGGGCGGTACGCGCGCGCTCTACGACCAGGAAGTGGTCGTGCGCAAACCGCTGATGAGGCGCCTCGCCGTGCCCGGGCGGCCCGTCTTCCTCCTCAACCACGCCTTGATGATGCGCGCGGGCGAGCGGGGTCTGAAGGGGTACTTGCGGCGGAGCTGACCGCTCACCCGGAAGCGGTTTGATGGAAACCCGCGAGGACCTGTATTGTTCAGTCCGTTCCCGGGCGATTAGCTCAGTGGGAGAGCGCTTCGTTCACACCGAAGAGGTCACTGGTTCGAACCCAGTATCGCCCACCCGGAGAATGCCGGTCCGTCACCGACGGACCGGTTTTTTCATGCCGGTACGGCGTCGACGGTCAAGCTGCCGCAGGCAGTTCGGGCCGCAGCGGCCACGCGGGATCCACCGCCTCCGGAGTGCCGCTGCGGGCGAACCACGCCTGCAGTCCGCGCGCCTGTGCCGCGTGCCACACCGCCTGCAGCGCGTGCAGCTCGGCCGGCGAGAGCCGCTCGAGACGGGACGCGAAGCGACGTCCCACCGCGCGGACGACATCGAGCGCGGCCTGCGCGTCGGCCGCCGCGTCGTGCGCCTCGTCCAGCTCGACCGCGTAGTGCGCACACAGATCCGTCAGCGTGCGGCGGCCCTTGCGGTAGCGGTCGAGCTGCTTGTCAAGGACCCGCGGGTCCAGGACGCACAGCGGTGAACCTCCCATGTAGTGGCCGAGCGAGGACGCGCGGTGCCTGCGCAACTCCCGGTCCAGGATCGTCAGATCGAAGGGCGCGTTCATGACGACGATCGGGCGGCCCGCAGCACCCTGCTCCGCAAGCTCCCGCGCTATCTCCTCCATCACCGGCGCGGGCCAGCGGCCGTTGCGCTGCAGATGATCCTCCGTCAGGCCGTGCACCGCGGTGGCGCTCTCGGGCACCGGGACGCCCGGGTTCACCAGCCAGCGGGTGATGCGCGGGCGGGTGCCCGCGCCTTGCTGGACGACGACGGCGGCCGACACAATGCGGTCGGTCTCGACGTCGACGCCCGTAGTCTCCGTGTCGAATGCGGCCAAGGGCCCCTCGTACCAGCACGCCATAGTGACGCAACTCCTCGTTCATGTCCGGCAGATGGCTTTCCTCCCCTGCCCACACCGGTGATACCCGGGCCGTTTGCGCTGTACGCGGCCCGGAGACAACAGAGGTACAGGGCCCGTAAGTTGACCGGCCCGAAGCGGGATTCACCGGTTCGGAAGGCTCGTTGGACATGGCGCTCGCGCAGCCCGAACAGGGTGGGCTGCTGCCCGAGCGGATCGCACCGCCGCGCGGCACACTCGCCACCACCGCCTGTATGGAGACCCTTCAGGTGGGCTATCTGCACGCCGTCGCCGCAGCCGCGGGGTGCTCGCTCTCACAGCCCTTTCCGGACAACGGAATCGACTGGCACGTCAGCCACAGCGCCCCCGGGCACACGGTCGACGACGAAGTCACCATCAAGGTGCAGCTCAAGTGCACGTACCAGATAGCCCCGAACCCTCCGGGGCCCGCCTTCTCCTTCACGCTCGACAACCCGCACCTGGAGAAGCTCGCCCGCACACCGGTCTCGGTGCACAAGATCCTGGTCGTGATGCTCGTGCCCCGGTCGCAGGACGACTGGCTGCGCGCCGGCCACGACCGCCTCGACCTGCGGCACTGCTGCTACTGGACCAACCTCGCCGGACACCAGGTGACCGGCCGGCGCAGGACCACCGTGCGCGTCCCGACCTCGCGGATCTTCGACGACAGGGCCCTCTGCGAGATCATGACGCGGGTCGGGACGGGAGGGAGACCCTGATGCACCGCCCGATCGATGAGCCAGTACGACCCGTTCGCCCGCACCCCATCGAGGCTGCGGGCCCTTGGCCCGATCCGTCCGGCGTGCCCGCCCCCGCCCAGGTCGACCCCGCCGTGCTCGGCGCGCTGCTCGACCGGCACGGCTGGCACCGGCGCGGGGGAGCGGCGGGCCGCTACGCCCGGTGGACGCCGCCGGGACCGGGAGGCGGCGGCACCAGCCTGCTCGTGCCGGAGAGCAGGGCCTTCCCCGACTGCGAGGACCTGATCGGCGAGGCGCTCGTCGCGCTCTCCCGCAGCGCGTCACCGTCCGCCCGCGACGTGCTCGTCGGGCTCACCGTGCCCAGCGACGAGATCCGCTGGTGGCGGGATGTCCCGGCCGGGCCCGCCGGCGCCGCGACCTGGACGGTCGAGGAGCAACTGCGGTCCGCGGCACGGCAGATGCTGCTCGCGGGCGCCCTGGCGGCGCGCGGCCGCGCCGGGTACTACGGCGCGCGGCACCGCGGTCCTGCCGCCACGTCTCTGGAGAACGTCCTTGTCGGCCCCGCCCCGGGCGGGCGGCAGCTGACCGCGTTCGTGCCCGTCCTGACCGGGCGGCAGCTCGCCGTGCGGCTGCATCAGGCGCTGTACGCCGCCCGCGAGGCCGTCGACTATCAGCGCGCCACCGGCGGCATGGACGCCTTCGACGGGGCGGTCGAGGCGGGCGTCAGTCATGAGCTGACGGAGGCGATCGTGGCCCTGGTGCGGGGCACAGAAGGCGCGCGGATCGCCGTGGCGTGGGCGCCCGCCGCCGGGGTGCCCGACGGCTGCGCCCAGCATGCCGAGCCCGTCGAGTTCTCGCCCGGTGACCTGCCGGTGCTCCGGGAGGCGGGCGCCCGCTATCTGCGGGACGAGCCGGCGCTGGCGGTGCGGATCACGGGGGCCGTGGTGCGGATGCGGCGGTCGGGGCCGCGCGGGAACGGCACGGTGCGGGTCCGCGTGCTCGCCGGGGCGGACGTCCACCACGTACGGATGACCTTGGACGAGGAGGCCTACCGCATCGCCGGGCACGCGCACCTGGTGGGCCTTCCGATCCGGGTGCACGGACGCCTGGAGAGCCGGGGCGGCTTCCGGCGGCTCACCGGGGCGTCCGGGGTGGTGCCCGTACAGGTCGACGAGGGGGAGAAGGACCGCCTGATGAAGTCGCTCCAGGAGAATCTCGATTTCTTCGAGGAGGCGTGCAGCGGCGACTAGGGGCGTCTGGGGGGCGGGGCGCGGCCGGGGCCCGGGGATATCCGTTTCGCGATGGGCGCCCCCGGCTCGGTACGATTCGTTTCGCGCGCAGGAGCAGATCTGCCGCGACCCCTTCAGCAAGGAGAGACCGGTGTCAGACGTCCGTGTGATCATCCAACGCGATTCCGAGCGGGAAGAGCGCGTGGTGACGACGGGCACTACGGCCGCGGAACTCTTCCCCGGTGAGCGCACCGTCGTCGCCGCCCGCGTGGCCGGCGAGCTGAAGGACCTCGCGTACGCCGTGCAGGACGGCGAGGAGGTCGAGCCGGTCGAGATCTCCTCCGAGGACGGCCTGAACATCCTGCGGCACTCCACCGCGCATGTGATGGCGCAGGCCGTGCAGGAGCTCTTCCCGGATGCCAAGCTGGGCATCGGCCCGCCGGTCAAGGACGGCTTCTACTACGACTTCGACGTCGAGAAGCCGTTCACGCCCGAGGATCTCAAGGCCATCGAGAAGAAGATGCAGGAGATCCAGAAGCGCGGCCAGCGCTTCTCGCGCCGCGTCGTCACCGACGAGGCCGCCCGCGAGGAGCTCGCCGACGAGCCGTACAAGCTGGAGCTCATCGGCATCAAGGGCTCCGCGTCCAGCGACGACGGCGCGGACGTCGAGGTGGGCGGCGGCGAGCTGACCATCTACGACAACCTCGACCCGAAGTCCGGCGACCTGTGCTGGAAGGACCTCTGCCGCGGTCCCCACCTGCCCACCACCCGGAACATCCCGGCGTTCAAGCTGATGCGCAACGCCGCCGCCTACTGGCGCGGCAGCGAGAAGAACCCGATGCTCCAGCGCATCTACGGCACCGCCTGGCCCACCAAGGACGAGCTCAAGGCCCACCTGGAGTTCCTCGCCGAGGCCGAGAAGCGCGACCACCGCAAGCTCGGCAGCGAGCTGGACCTCTTCTCCATCCCGGAGCAGATCGGCTCGGGCCTCGCGGTCTTCCACCCCAAGGGCGGCATCATCCGCCGGGTCATGGAGGACTACTCGCGGCGCCGCCACGAGGAGGAGGGGTACGAGTTCGTCTACACCCCGCACGCCACCAAGGGGAAGCTCTTCGAGACCTCGGGCCACCTGGACTGGTACGCCGACGGCATGTACCCGCCCATGCAGCTCGACGAGGGCGTGGACTACTACCTCAAGCCCATGAACTGCCCGATGCACAACCTGATCTTCGATGCGCGCGGGCGTTCCTACCGTGAACTGCCGCTGCGTCTCTTCGAGTTCGGCACCGTGTACCGGTACGAGAAGTCCGGCGTCGTGCACGGTCTGACCCGTGCCCGCGGCTTCACCCAGGACGACGCGCACATCTACTGCACCAAGGAGCAGATGGCGGACGAGCTCGACAAGACGCTCACCTTCGTCCTGAACCTGCTGCGCGACTACGGCCTGACCGACTTCTACCTGGAGCTCTCGACCAAGGACCCGGAGAAGTTCGTCGGCTCGGACGAGATCTGGGAAGAGGCCACCGAGACGCTGCAGCAGGTCGCCGAGAAGCAGGGTCTCCCGCTGGTCCCTGACCCGGGCGGCGCCGCCTTCTACGGCCCGAAGATCTCCGTGCAGTGCAAGGACGCCATCGGCCGCACCTGGCAGATGTCGACCGTGCAGCTCGACTTCAACCTGCCGGAGCGCTTCAACCTGGAGTACACCGGCCCTGACGGCACCAAGCAGCGTCCGGTCATGATCCACCGCGCGCTGTTCGGTTCCATCGAGCGGTTCTTCGCGGTGCTCCTGGAGCACTACGCGGGCGCGATGCCGCCGTGGCTGGCCCCGGTCCAGGCGGTGGGCATCCCGGTCGGCGACGCGCACGTCCCGTACCTGCAGGAGTTCGCGGCCGACGCCAAGAAGAAGGGCCTGCGGGTCGAGGTCGACGCTTCCTCGGACCGCATGCAGAAGAAGATCAGGACGCAGCAGAAGCTGAAGGTCCCGTTCATGATCATCGTCGGTGACGACGACATGAACGCGGGCACGGTCTCCTTCCGCTACCGCGACGGCTCGCAGGAGAACGGCATTCCGCGCGAGGACGCGCTTGCCAAGCTCGCCGACGTGGTGGAGCGCCGCGAGCAGGTGTGACCCCTCCCCGCAGGCGTGGGGTTCGAGGCAGATGCGGGGTTCGAGGCCCCCGGGAAGTTCAGCTTCCCGGGGGCCTCTTCTCGTCCTCGCGCGTGAACATCTGCAGCACCCAGGACGAGAACGACCCGGTCACCACGCCGAGCAGCGCGAGTCCACAGAACATCAGGCCTACCGCGACGATCCGCCCCAGCGGTGTCACCGGCGCCAGATCGCCGTATCCGACCGTCGACAGCGTGCTGCAGGTCCACCACACGGAGTCGCCGTACGTAGGGATCGTCGTGCCGGGTGCCGTACGTTCCGCCTGGTAGACGGCTAGCGAACCCGCGAAGCCGAGCAGCAGCGCGGACAACCCCGCGTACGCGATCACGCGCGCGTGCAGGGCGAGCCGCGGCTGCGCGCGCCGGCGCTGGACGGCGTCGTAGACCCGCACGATCCGCAGCGGCCGCAGCAGCGGCAGCGCGAGGACGAGTGTGTCGAGCCAGTGTCTGCGTACGAAGCGAAGGCGCTGCCCGCTCAGCCGCCACCGCACCGCGTAGTCCACGGCGAACGCCGCCCAGGCGGCCAGGGTGAGCGCCAGGCACAGGTCCTGCCAGGCCTCGGGCAGTCCAGGGGCAAGGACCCGGACCGCGTACGAGGCGAGGAACAGCACCGATGCCATGGCCAGCGGGGCCTCGGTGCGGTTCTCCCAGCGTGCCTGACGGCTGTCATCGGTCATCGGCCCAGCTTCGCCGCGAGGCATCGGGCGGCCGCCCCGCCGACACGTTCCGAACGGGCGAAGTCATATGCTGCACAGCATGACGAGTGAGCCGGAGCAGCAGATCGGAGTGGGGACGCAGGACGCGTTCCAGCGCCTGTGGACGCCCCACCGGATGGCGTACATCCAGGGCGAGAACAAGCCGAGCGGTCCGGGGGCCGACGACGGCTGTCCCTTCTGTTCCATCCCGGCCAAGTCCGACGAGGACGGCCTCGTCGTCGCGCGCGGTGAGCATGTGTACGCGGTCCTGAACCTCTACCCGTACAACGGCGGCCATTTGATGGTCGTGCCCTACCGGCACGTCGCCGACTACACGGAGCTGACGGCGCTGGAGACGGCCGAGCTCGCCGAGCAGACCAAGCAGGCGATGACGGCGCTGCGGACCGCGTCCGGAGCGCACGGCTTCAACATCGGCATGAACCAGGGAACGGTGGCCGGCGCCGGTATCGCCGCGCACCTGCACCAGCACATCGTGCCGCGCTGGGGCGGGGACACGAACTTCATGCCGGTCGTCGGGCACACGAAGGTGCTGCCGCAGCTGCTCGCGGACACCCGCAAGATGCTTGCGGACGCCTGGCCCACCGCCCTGTAGGGCGACTCACGCGTCGTAGACGTCCGCCTTCCTCGGCATCGGGTCCTGCACCGCGCCGCTGAGGAAGCCGGAGCGCGCACCGAACTTCTCGGTGTTGACGCCGTTCTCCTGAAGGACCTTGATGGCCGCCGAGTGCACCACGCGCAGCACCGGTGTGGCCGCGCGCAGCGCGTCGTCGGCCATGAAGCGGTGCCGCCACGGCTTGTCCGCCCAGGCGTGCCGCAGGCCGAAGGGCTCGGGCAGGACCAGCTTGCCGCCGAGGTAGTCCAGAAGCGGCGGGTACCAGGTGAAGGGGGCGCGGACCGCGAGGCGTACGACCTCGTCCGCGTCGACCAGCGGCAGCTTGCGGTCGGTGGTCTCCCAGAACTTGATCGGCTTGGCGACGGTCTTTGTCTTGGGGTCGGGCTTGCTGGTGAACAGGGAGTGCACCGGGCCGAGCGCGTGGCCGGTGACCTCGATACGCAGGGTCTCGTGCAGAACGGTCACCGTGATCAGCATCGTGATCACCAACTGGCCGTCCCAGAGCGTGAACTGGACGCCCAGATAGTGGCGGTCGCCGCTGCCGAACTGCTGCTCGTTGCAGATCCGCTGTATCTCGTGGCCGCGGACCTGGAAGGCCTCGACGTCCGTACCGCTGGGGCGGGCCACCGCCTTCGCGTTCTCCCCGATGGGGGAGACGATCCAGTGCTTTATCGACGGGGTCGGGAAGCCGCCGGTGTGCAGCGGGCCGCGCTCCAGCATGCGCAGCTGGTCGTGCACCGCCCGTATGACGTCCCAGCTGCGGAACGGGTGGATCTCCGTGCCGTCCTTCTCCGCGACCAGCTCCTCGGCGAGCTGCCAGCTGCCCCAGCGGGTGCCCATGCCCAATATGCCCTTCGGGCCCGCGTAGAAGACCGAGTTGCTCTGCTGCTCCGCGGAGAGGCGCGCGAGGCCCTGGCGCAGCCGCTCGGCCGCCGTCTCGCCCGGGCTGCCCGGCACCGCCTCGGGGATCTTGGCGCCGATGCCGCCGCCCGCGAGCAGACTGTCCCAGCGCTCGCGCAGATCCCGTGCTGTGCGCTCGGCGATCAGCTTGGCCCAGAACCAGCCGGCCACCGGGACGACGATCGCGGCCCGTACGTACCAGGCCCAGAAGCCGCCGAACGGCAGCCTGAGGAGGAAGATCACGGCGAGCACGCCCACGGCGACCAGGACGGCCGTCGCGATCGCGTTCGCCCGCTTGTCGTCCTTCTTGACCACCGCCTGGCGGCCCGCGAAGACCAGGAGCCAGGCCAGCAGGCCCGGCAGGAAGAGCAGCCCGCACAGCGCCATCACGGCCGTGAGCCAGCGGTCGCGGTCCTTGCGGATGTTGTTCGCCGCGAGGCAGTGCTCGACGATCGACTGCGGCTCCGTCCCGAAGGACTGGATGAGCGGCTTGCGGGCGCCGCCGAGCATCCGCATCTGCACGGCGCGCGCGAACGCCTCGCCCAGGTTGGGTGCGAAGAGCTTGAACAGACCGCTCTTCACCTCGGACTTGTGCCACTCGCTGTTGGCATCGAGGATCTTGTCGGCCTTGCTGTCGCGGTACGCGGCCGACGCGAGGGCGTGCGTCGCCGCTGTCTGGCCCGCGGCTCCCGACAGCGGGACCTGCGCGCCGGGCTTGAAGTCGAATACGTCGTCCGCCACTGCCGCCCCCATCGCCGCAAGAACCTCGCTTCTGCGGCTTTTCCCGACTTCCGTCCCTGGCACACCTGTTGATCAGGTCATCAGCGTATCGGTGCGCACCGACATCCGTCATGGGGCGGCCGGATGCCGCTCGCCCGGAGGGGAGAGAGCCAGCGGCATCCGGCGGCCGGATCCCTGACGGGACCTCAACTAGGAGACGTCCTGGGCCTGTTCACGGATCCTCTCGGAGAGCTGCGGGGGCATGGGTTCGTGCCGTGCGTAGCTGCGGCTGAAACGTGCGGTGCCCTGCGAGAGGGACCGCAGGTCGACCGCGTACCGGCCGATCTCGATCTCGGGGACCTCGGCCCGTACGAGCGTGCGCCCGCCGGGAGCCTGCTCGGTGCCGACCACCCGGCCGCGCCGCCCCGACAGGTCGCTCATCACCGACCCCACGTGGTCGTCGCCGACCAGGACCTGCACCTCGGCGACCGGCTCCAGGAGGTGGATCCTGGCGTCGGCCGCGGCCTCGCGCAGGGCGAGCGCGCCCGCCGTCTGGAACGCGGCGTCGGAGGAGTCCACCGAGTGCGCCTTGCCGTCGAGCAGCGTGATGCGTACGTCGATGAGCGGGTACCCCGCGGCCACGCCCTTCGCGGCCTGCGCCCGTACGCCCTTCTCGACGGACGGTATGAACTGCCGGGGCACGGCGCCGCCCACGACCTTGTCGACGAACTCGATGCCGCTGCCGCCGGGCAGCGGCTCGACCTCGATCTCGCAGATCGCGTACTGCCCGTGGCCGCCGGACTGCTTCACATGACGGCCGCGTCCCCCGGACCTGCCCGCGAACGTCTCCCGTAGGGAGACCTTGTGGGCGACGACGTCGACCTGCACGCCGTACCGGCTGCGCAGCCGCTCCAGAGCGACATCCGCGTGTGCCTCGCCCAGACACCACAGGACCACCTGGTGGGTGTCCTGGTTCTGTTCCAGGCGCATCGTCGGATCCTCGGCGACAAGCCGCGAGAGCCCCTGGGAGAGCTTGTCCTCGTCGGCCTTGCTGTGCGCCTGGATGGCCAGCGGAAGGAGCGGGTCGGGCATGTCCCATGGCTCCATCAGGAGCGGGTCGTCCTTCGCCGACAGGGTGTCGCCGGTCTCGGCGCGGTTCAGCTTGGCGACGCAGGCCAGATCGCCCGCGACGCACTGGGCGAGGACGCGCTGCTGCTTGCCGAAGGGCGAGGAGAGCGCACCCACCCGCTCGTCGACGTCGTGGTCCTCGTGGCCGCGGTCAGCGAGACCGTGCCCGGACACGTGCACGGTCTCGTCGGGGCGCAAGGTGCCGGAGAAGACCCGGACGAGCGAGACGCGTCCTACGTAGGGGTCGGACGCGGTCTTCACGACCTCGGCGACCAGCGGTCCTGCGGGGTCGCAGCCGATCGCGGGCCGCGCCTTGCCGTCCGGTGTGGTGACGGCGGGCGCCGGGTGCTCCAGGGGGGTCGGGAAGCCGCCCGTGATCAGTTCGAGGAGCTCGACCGTGCCGATGCCCTGCCGGGCGCCTTCGGCGGCGGGCGCCGCCGCGAGCACGGGGTGGAAGATGCCGCGTGCCACGGCCCGTTCCAGGTCGTCCACGAGTGTCTTGAAGTCGATGTCCTCGCCGCCGAGATAGCGGTCCATGAGGGACTCGTCCTCGCTCTCGGCGATGATCCCTTCGATCAGTTTGTTGCGGGCCTCCTCGATCAGCGGCAGCTGGTCCTCGCCCGGTTCGGACTCCTTGCGCTCCCCGGACGCGTAGTCGAAGACGCGCTGCGAGAGCAGCCCGACCAGGCCCGTCACGGGCGCGTGCCCGTCAGGACCCTTGGCGCCGTGCAGCGGCAGATACAGCGGAAGCACGGCATCGGGGTCGTCGGCCCCGAAGGCCTCGGCGCAGGTCCGCGTCATCTCGGTGAAGTCGGCGCGGGCCGCCTCCAGGTGGGTCACCACGATGGCCCGGGGCATGCCGACCGCCGCGCACTCCTCCCACACCATGCGGGTCGCGCCGTCCACGCCGTCGGCCGCCGAGACCACGAAAAGGGCCGCGTCCGCGGCACGCAGACCGGCCCTGAGCTCCCCGACGAAGTCGGCGTATCCGGGTGTGTCCAGAAGATTGATCTTGAAGCCGCCCCATTCGACGGGGACCAGCGACAGCTGTACGGAGCGCTGCTGCCGGTGCTCGATGTCGTCGTAGTCCGAGATGGTGCCGCCGTCCTCCACGCGGCCCGCCCGGTTCACCGCCCCCGCCGTCAGCGCGAGGGCTTCCACCAGAGTCGTCTTGCCGGATCCGCTGTGGCCGACCAGCACCACATTCCGTACGGACGCGGGTTGGTCGGCCGTCGCTGCCCTGCCGGCGGCTCCGGGGTGTGCGTGTGCCTTGTCGCCCATGCCTAGGCCTCCCGGTCACGTGCTCGAAGAGGAGGCTCAGCCCCCTCGGGGATGCTGGCTGCTGTCGGACACGCGGGGCCGCGTGCGGGTCGGCTCCGGCGACGCCCGCTGTGCTTTCGAGCTTTCCACTCGGGTCACGGTGCGTCCATACGTCGTACGCGATCGTGAGGGGGCGAGCCGGCCCGTCAAGGGCGTGACTACGATGGGCCAGCCGGTGGCCAACAGGGCCGCGCGGCTCACCGACCCCTCGGGAAGGCCATGCTGAACAAGTACGCGCGTGCATTCTTCACGCGTGTTCTCACGCCGTTCGCCGCGTTTCTCATCCGCCGCGGGGTGAGCCCCGACGCGGTCACATTCATCGGCACGGCCGGTGTGGTGGCGGGAGCGCTGGTCTTCTTCCCCCGCGGGGAGTTCTTCTGGGGCACGGTCGTGATCACGCTGTTCGTGTTCTCCGACCTGGTCGACGGGAACATGGCGCGGCAGCTGGGCCGCTCGAGCCGCTGGGGCGCCTTCCTCGACTCGACGCTCGACCGGGTCGCCGACAGCGCGATCTTCGGCGGTCTCGCCCTCTGGTACGCGGGCTCGGGCGACAACAACATCCTGTGCGCCGTCTCCATCTTCTGCCTGGCCAGCGGCCAGGTGGTGTCGTACACGAAGGCGCGCGGCGAGGCGATCGGCCTGCCCGTCGCGGTCAACGGCCTGGTGGAGCGCGCCGAGCGTCTGGTGATCTCGCTGGTCGCCGCGGGCTTCGCGGGGCTGCACAAGTTCGGGGTCCCCGGCATCGACATCCTGCTGCCCATCGCGCTGTGGGTCGTCGCGGTCGGCAGCCTCGTCACCCTCGTCCAGCGCATGGTGACCGTGCGCCGGGAGTCCGCGGAGGCGGACGCGGCGGCCGCCGAGCCGGGGACCGGGGCCGAGGCACAGGGCAGCGAGGCGACGTCGTGAAGGACCGGCTGACCGACGCGCTCTACGGGGCAGGCTGGAGCACGCTCAAGAAGCTCCCCGAACCGGTGGCCGTACGGCTCGGCCGGACCATCGCCGACGCCGTGTGGAAGCGCCGCGGCAGGGGTGTCCTGCGCCTTGAGGCCAACTACGCGCGCGTGGTGCCCGACGCGAGCCCTGAGCGCCTCGCCGAGCTGTCCCGCGCGGGCATGCGCTCGTATCTGCGCTACTGGATGGAATCCTTCCGGCTGCCGTCCTGGAGCCGGGAGCGCATAAAGGAAGGCTTCGTCCCCAAGGACGTGCACCATCTGACCGACGGCCTCGCCTCCGGCAAGGGCGTCATCCTCGCCCTTCCGCACCTGGGCAACTGGGACCTGGCGGGCGCATGGGTCACGACCAAGCTGGAGACCCCGTTCACGACGGTCGCCGAGCGGCTCAAGCCCGAGACGCTGTACGACCGTTTCGTCGCCTACCGCGAGGGCCTGGGCATGGAGGTCCTGCCGCACGAGGGCGGCTCCGCCTTCGGCACCCTTGCCCGGCGGCTGCGCGAGGGCGGCCTCGTCTGCCTCGTCTCCGACCGGGACCTCTCGGCCTCGGGCGTCGAGGTGAAGTTCTTCGGCGACACCGCGCGGATGCCCGCGGGGCCCGCGCTGCTCGCCCAGCAGACCGGCGCGCTGCTGCTTCCGGTCACGCTCTGGTACGACGACTCCCCGATCATGAAGGGGCGCGTCCATCCGCCCATCGATGTCCCCGAGACAGGTACCCGTACCGAGAAGACGTCTGTCATGACGCAGGCGCTGGCAGACGCCTTCGCCACGGGTATCGCCGACCATCCGGAGGACTGGCACATGCTGCAACGCTTGTGGCTCGCTGATCTGGACCCCGCGAAGGGGCCCGGTCAAGGGTCTGACGAGGCGACGCCGTGAAGATCGGGATCGTCTGCCCCTACTCGTGGGACGTCCCGGGCGGCGTCCAGTTCCACATCCGCGACCTCGCGGAGCACCTGATCCGCCTGGGGCACAAGGTGTCCGTGCTCGCCCCGGCGGACGACGAGACACCGCTTCCGTCGTACGTCGTGTCGGCGGGCCGTGCCGTCCCGGTGCCGTACAACGGCTCGGTGGCCCGGCTCAACTTCGGGTTCCTGTCGGCCGCGCGGGTGCGCCGCTGGCTGCACGACGGCACGTTCGACGTGATCCACATCCACGAGCCGACCTCGCCCTCGCTCGGGCTGCTCAGCTGCTGGGCGGCCCAGGGGCCCATCGTCGCGACGTTCCACACGTCCAATCCGCGCTCCCGGGCCATGATCGCGGCGTATCCGATCCTGCAGCCCGCCCTTGAGAAGATCAGCGCGCGCATCGCGGTGAGCGAGTACGCGCGGCGCACGCTCGTCGAGCACCTGGGCGGCGACGCGGTCGTCATTCCGAACGGCGTCGACGTCGACTTCTTCGCCAACGTCGAGCCCAAGGCGGAGTGGCAGGGGGGCACGATCGGCTTCATCGGGCGCATCGACGAGCCGCGCAAGGGCCTTCCGGTGCTCATGCGGGCGCTGCCGAAGATCCTCGCCGAGCGGCCGGGGACCCGGCTTCTGGTCGCGGGGCGCGGCGACGAGCAGGAGGCCGTCGCCTCGCTGCCCGCCGAGATGCGCTCGCGCGTCGAGTTCCTCGGCATGGTGAGCGACGAGGACAAGGCGCGGCTGCTGCGCAGCGTCGACGTGTACGTGGCGCCCAACACCGGCGGCGAGAGCTTCGGGATCATCCTGGTCGAGGCGATGTCGGCCGGGGCTCCCGTCCTCGCCAGCGATCTGGACGCCTTCGCGCAGGTCCTCGACCAGGGCGCGGCGGGCGACCTCTTCACGAACGAGGACGCCGACTCGCTGGCCGCAGCGGCCCTGCGGCTGCTCGGAGACCCCGAGCGCCGCGAGGAACTGCGCGAGCGCGGCAGCAAGCACGTACGCCGCTTCGACTGGTCGACGGTCGGTGCCGACATCCTCTCCGTGTACGAGACGGTGACGGACGGCGCGGCCGCGGTCGCCGCGGACGAACGGACGGGCCTGCGGGCGCGGTTCGGACTCGCGCGGGACTGAACGCCCAGGCATCGCCGGGTGTTCGGGGCGCCCGGCGGTGAAGCGGCCCTGCCGCCTCGACTAGCCTCAGGCCGGTGACCTCCACACTGATCTGGATCGCGGTAGCCCTCTTCGCGATCGGCCTCTACCTGAGCTGGACCGCCGGACGGCTCGACCGGCTGCACGCGCGCATCGACGCCGCCCGCGCCGCCCTGGACGCGCAGTTGCTGCGCCGCGCCTCGGTGGCCCAGGAGCTGGCCACATCGGGGGTGCTCGACCCCGCGGCCTCCATCGTGCTCTACGAGGCGGCGCACGCCGCACGGCAGGCGGAGGAGGAGCAGCGCGAGGTTGCCGAGAGCGAGCTCAGCCAGGCGCTGCGCGCGATCTTCGGCGAGGCCCAGCAGGTCGAGGCGGTGCGCGAGGCGCCGGGCGGCGACGAGGCGGCGAGCGAGCTGGCCGCGGCCGTGCGCCGGGTGCCGATGGCCAGGCGCTTCCACAACGACGCCGTACGCGCGGCCCGCGCCCTGCGCAGGCACCGCAAGGTCCGCTGGTTCCGCCTGGCAGGACACGCGCCGTTCCCGATGGCCTTCGAGATGGACGACGAGCCGCCGGTGGCGCTCGCCGACCGCGCGACCACATAACGCCGGCGCGCGCCGCTGACCAGGGGCGTACGGGAAAAATGAGCCACCGGTCAATCATTGGCCCTTGCTGTGGACTGGTCGCCGGGCGTTTCCTCTTAGCGCAGGAACCCGTCTTCAGCAATCGAGGTCAACTCCGTGTCCAGCACCCTCTCCAGCAGCAACCAGTCGCCCGAGACCGGCACCGCGCGCGTCAAGCGCGGCATGGCCGAGCAGCTCAAGGGCGGCGTCATCATGGACGTGGTCAACGCCGAGCAGGCGAAGATAGCCGAGGACGCCGGCGCGGTCGCCGTCATGGCCCTGGAGCGGGTCCCGGCCGACATCCGCAAGGACGGCGGCGTGGCCCGGATGTCCGACCCGAACATGATCGAAGAGATCATCGAGGCCGTCTCCATCCCGGTCATGGCCAAGTCCCGCATCGGCCACTTCGTCGAGGCCCAGGTGCTCCAGTCCCTCGGCGTCGACTACATCGACGAGTCCGAGGTCCTGACCCCGGCCGACGAGGTCAACCACAGCGACAAGTTCGCCTTCACGACCCCCTTCGTGTGTGGCGCCACCAACCTGGGCGAGGCCCTGCGCCGCATCGCCGAGGGCGCGGCCATGATCCGCTCCAAGGGCGAGGCCGGCACCGGCAACGTCGTCGAGGCCGTCCGCCACCTGCGCCAGATCAAGAACGAGATCGCCAAGCTGCGCGGCTTCGACAACAACGAGCTGTACGCCGCCGCCAAGGAGCTGCGCGCCCCGTATGAGCTCGTTAAGGAGGTCTCCGATCTTGGCAAGCTGCCGGTGGTCCTCTTCTCGGCCGGTGGCGTCGCCACCCCCGCCGACGCCGCGCTGATGCGCCAGCTCGGTGCCGAGGGCGTCTTCGTCGGCTCCGGCATCTTCAAGTCGGGCGACCCGGCCGCGCGCGCTGCCGCCATCGTGAAGGCCACCACCTTCTACGACGACCCCAAGATCATCGCCGACGCGTCCCGCAACCTGGGCGAGGCCATGGTCGGCATCAACTGCGACACCCTGCCCGAGGCCGAGCGCTACGCGAACCGGGGCTGGTAATGACCACTCCTGTAGTGGGCGTCCTCGCCCTTCAGGGGGACGTACGGGAGCACCTGATCGCCCTGGCCTCGGCTGACGCCCTGGCCAGGCCGGTCCGGCGCCCCGAGGAGCTCGCCGAGGTGGACGGCCTGGTCATACCCGGCGGCGAGTCCACCACGATCTCCAAGCTGGCCGCGCTGTTCGGCCTCCTGGAGCCCTTGCGGGCACGCGTGCGTGCCGGTATGCCGGTGTACGGCACCTGCGCGGGCATGATCATGCTCGCCGACAAGATCCTGGATCCGCGTTCGGAACAGGAGACGGTTGGCGGCATCGACATGATCGTGCGGCGCAACGCTTTCGGGCGGCAGAACGAGTCCTTCGAGGCGGCCGTCGACATCGCCGGCATCGAGGGCGCCCCCGTGGAAGGCGTCTTCATCCGCGCCCCCTGGGTGGAGTCCGTCGGCGCCAGCGCCGAGGTGCTCGCCGAGCACGAGGGGCACATCGTCGCCGTACGCCAGGGCAACGCGCTCGCCACGTCGTTCCACCCCGAGCTGACGGGTGACCACCGGATGCACGAGCTGTTCGTCGGGATGGTGCGCGAGAACGCGGCGGCGGGATCCTTGTAGGATCTCCGGGGGTTCCCCGGGCCTTAAGGTGTCGGGGAGTTCGTACTGGTTGGGTAACGCGAAGGAGACAGGCAGATGTCCGGCCACTCTAAATGGGCTACGACGAAGCACAAGAAGGCCGTGATTGACGCCAAGCGCGGCAAGCTCTTCGCGAAGATGATCAAGAACATCGAGGTCGCGGCCCGCACGGGCGGCGCCGATGTGTCCGGCAACCCGACCCTCTTCGACGCCATCCAGAAGGCCAAGAAGAGCTCGGTTCCGAACAAGAACATCGACTCCGCGGTCAAGCGCGGCGCCGGTCTCGAAGCCGGCGGCGCCGACTACGAGACGATCATGTACGAGGGCTACGGCCCCAACGGTGTCGCGGTGCTCATCGAGTGCCTCACCGACAACCGCAACCGCGCCGCGTCGGACGTCCGCGTCGCCATGACCCGCAACGGCGGCTCGATGGCCGACCCGGGCTCCGTCTCGTACCTGTTCAACCGCAAGGGCGTCGTGATCGTCCCCAAGGGCGAGCTGTCCGAGGACGACGTCCTGGGCGCGGTCCTGGACGCGGGCGCCGAAGAGGTCAACGACCTGGGTGAGTCCTTCGAGGTGCTCTCCGAGGCCACCGACATGGTCGCGGTCCGCACCGCGCTCCAGGACGCCGGGATCGAGTACGACTCGGCCGACGCCAACTTCGTCCCGACCATGCAGGTCGAGCTGGACGAAGAGGGCGCGCGCAAGATCTTCAAGCTGATCGACGCGCTCGAGGACAGCGACGACGTGCAGAACGTCTTCGCCAACTTCGACGTGAGCGACGAGGTCATGGAGAAGGTCGACGCGTAACGCTGCCGCGAGCTGAGCAGTTTCGGCGGGCCGGGTGGGACACACGTCCACCGGCCCGCCGCTGTTGTCAGTGGCAGCGGATAGCCTGGCGTGAAGTTCGAAGATCGCCGCCGCGACGAGGGGAGGGCGCGCATGCGCGTACTGGGGGTGGACCCCGGGCTGACCCGGTGCGGCGTCGGCGTCGTCGACGGGGTCGCCGGACGCCGGCTGACCATGCGCGGAGTCGGCGTCGTCCGCACGCCCGCCGATGCCGAGCTCGGCCATCGCCTCGTCGCCATCGAGCGGGGCATCGAGCAGTGGCTCGACGAGCACGAGCCCGAAGTCCTCGCCGTGGAGCGGGTGTTCAGCCAGCACAACGTCCGTACGGTGATGGGGACGGCCCAGGCGAGCGCCGTCGCCATGCTGTGCGCGTCGCGCCGCGGCATCCCCGTCGCCCTGCACACGCCGAGCGAGGTCAAGGCCGCCGTCACCGGCAGCGGCCGGGCCGACAAGGCGCAGGTCGGCGCGATGGTGACCCGGCTCCTGAGGCTCGACGCGCCCCCGAAGCCCGCCGACGCCGCGGACGCACTCGCCCTCGCCATCTGCCACATCTGGCGCGCCCCGGCGCAGAACCGCCTGCAGCAGGCCGTCGCCCAGAACCGTCTCCAGCAGGCCGCGGCCCTGCACGCCGCAAAGACCCCGACAGCACGGTCAGCACCGTCAGCCCAGAAAGGCCGTACCGCATGATCGCCTTCGTCAGCGGCCCCGTCGCCGCGCTCGCCCCCGATGCCGCGGTGGTCGAGGTCGGCGGCATCGGCATGGCCGTCCAGTGCACGCCGAACACGCTCTCCACACTCCGCGTCGGCCAGCAGGCCAAGCTCGCCACGTCCCTGGTCGTACGGGAGGACTCGCTCACCCTGTACGGCTTCGCGGACGACGACGAGCGGCAGACCTTCGAGCTCCTTCAGACCGCGAGCGGTGTCGGACCGCGCCTCGCCCAGGCGATGCTCGCCGTACACAGCCCGGACGCCCTGCGCCGCGCGGTCGCCACCGGTGACGAGAAGGCGCTCACCGCCGTCCCCGGCATCGGCAAGAAGGGCGCCCAGAAGCTGCTCCTTGAGTACAAGGACCGGCTCGGCGAGCCCCTCGGCACGGGCGGCCCCGCGATCGGCAAGGCCGTCACCGCAGGCTGGCGCGACCAGCTGCACGCCGCGCTGATCGGCCTCGGGTACGCGACCCGCGAGGCCGACGAGGCGGTCGCCGCCGTCACCCCGCAGGCCGAGGCGTCCGGGACGGCGCCGCAGGTGGGCCAGCTCCTGAAGGCCGCCCTGCAGACGCTGAACCGCACCCGCTAGCCCACCGACCACCAGAACCACACCGCGAGGCGACCTCATGAACTGGGACGAGACCACCGACGACACGACCGCACCGGCGAGTGCGGCCGACCGTCTTGTCGGTGCGTCCGCCGACGGCGAGGACCAGGCGGTCGAGGCGGCCCTGCGCCCCAAGGGCCTGGGCGAGTTCATCGGCCAGGAGAAGGTCCGCGAGCAGCTCGACCTCGTCCTGCGGGCGGCACGCGCGCGGGGCGCCACCGCCGACCACGTGCTGCTCTCCGGCGCCCCGGGCCTCGGCAAGACCACCCTCTCGATGATCATCGCGGCCGAGATGGGCGCCCCGATCCGCATCACCAGCGGCCCGGCCATCCAGCACGCGGGCGACCTCGCGGCGATCCTCTCCTCCCTCCAGGAGGGCGAGGTCCTCTTCCTCGACGAGATCCACCGGATGTCGCGGCCCGCCGAGGAGATGCTCTACATGGCGATGGAGGACTTCCGCGTCGACGTCATCGTCGGCAAGGGCCCCGGCGCCACCGCCATCCCGCTGGAACTGCCCCCCTTCACCCTGGTCGGCGCCACCACCCGCGCGGGACTGCTTCCCCCGCCGCTGCGCGACCGCTTCGGCTTCACCGCCCACATGGAGTTCTACGAGCCGGCCGAGCTGGAGCGGGTAGTCCACCGCTCCGCACAGCTGCTCGACGTGGCCATCGACCCGGCCGGCGCCGCCGAGATCGCGGGCCGCTCCCGTGGCACGCCCCGTATCGCCAACCGTCTGCTGCGCCGCGTACGCGACTATGCGCAGGTCAAGGCCGACGGCGAGATCAACAAGGACATCGCGGGCGCGGCCCTGAAGGTGTACGAGGTCGACGACCGCGGCCTCGACCGGCTCGACCGGGCCGTCCTTGAAGCCCTGCTCAAACTGTTCGGCGGCGGACCCGTGGGTCTGTCGACGCTCGCCGTCGCCGTGGGGGAGGAGCGCGAGACGGTCGAAGAGGTGGCCGAGCCCTTCCTGGTACGGGAGGGACTCCTCGCCCGCACGCCCCGCGGCCGCGTCGCGACGCCCGCGGCATGGGCGCATCTCGGCCTTGTTCCCCCCCGCCAGGCGGGCGGAATCGGACAAGGGGACCTGTTCGGGGCGTGACGGCGCGCGTACTCGCACGGTCAGGAACTGCGGTGCCATGCTGAGCGTTGTTCGTTAGGTGCGGACTCGCTTAGACTCCGCCGATGCCGTCCCTTGCGGGCGGCGTGCCCACCCCCGTCCATCAGGCCGCTTACCTGCGCGGTCATGCGAAGGAAACTCCGTCCCGTGAATATCGTGACCCTCCTCCCCTTCATCGTGCTCATCGGGGCCATGTTCCTGATGACCCGCTCCGCCAAGAAGAAGCAGCAGGCGGCCGCGGCGATGCGCAATGAGATGCAGCCCGGCACCGGCATCCGCACGATCGGGGGCATGTACGCCACCGTCAAGGAGGTTCACGACGACGCGGTCCTCCTTGAGGTGGCTCCGGGCGTGCACGCGTTTTACGCGAAGAACGCCGTCGGCGCCGTCCTCGAGGACGACGAGTACAACCGCATCGTCCACGGCGTGGGTGCCGACCTGAAGTCGAACACCCCCATCGTCCCGGACGACGCCTCCTCCCTGACCGAGACCGACGAGCCCGCCGCCGACGCTTCCGACGACTCGCCCATCGACCTCGGCAAGAAGGACGCGGAGACCGCTCCCGAGGGCGACGACGCCGAGCCGAAGAAGACCGACGGCGAGTCCGACGCGAAGTAGCCACCACCGGGGTCCGTGGGGCGCGCCGCTCGCGCTGCCACGGTCCCCGCAGTGCGTAGGTTTCGTGACGGGTCTCGACACCATTTCATGGCCGCCCACCTGGGAACTCCCCGCTCAGTGACGGGGCAGGGCACCGGACGCCGGGCGGTTGGACAGGGAGAACGAGAAGGTGGCAGCACCTAAGAAGGGCCGAAGGCAGAGCGCCCCGGGCAAGCCGGGCCGCTCTTTGGTCTTCATCCTGATCGCCCTCGTGGCGCTCACCGGGGGGATGTTCCTCTCCGGGAACACCACGCCCCGCCTTGGCATCGACCTCGCCGGCGGTACGAGCATCACGCTCCAGGCGAAGAACGAGCCCGGCCAGAAGAACGCGATCAACCCGACCAACATGAACACCGCGGTCAGCATCATCAACAACCGCGTCAATGGTCTGGGTGTGTCCGAGGCCGAGGTGCAGACCCAGGGCGCAGACAACATCATCGTCAACATCCCCAAGGGCACGAACGAGAAGCAGGCGCGCGAGCAGGTCGGCACGACCGCTCAGCTCTACTTCCGTCCGGTCCTGGCGGTGGCCCCCGGCGAGCCCACCCCCGAGCCGTCCGCCTCCTCGTCCGGCAAGGGCACGGACAAGGACAAGGACAAGGCGACCGAGAAGGGCGAGGACAAGGCGACGTCCTCCTCGACTCCCACGGCGACGCCCACTTCCCAGGGCCGTGCCGTCACCGACGGCCTGAAGGCCGACGCCACCCCGTCCCCCAAGTCCTCGGACAAGGGCGGCGACAAGGACAAGGCGGCGCCGACCCCCACCCCGTCGACCGACCCGGCCACCGCGGCCCTGCAGAAGAAGTTCACCGCGCTCGACTGCACCGACAAGGCGCAGCGCGGCAAGGTCGGTGACGGCATCAAGCCGTCCGAGCAGACCATCGCCTGCGGCAAGAACAACGCCGGGCAGTGGGAGAAGTACGTGCTCGGCCCGGCCGAGCTGAACGGCAAGGACGTCGACGACGCCAAGGCCACCATCAACCAGCAGAGCGGCGCCTGGGTCGTCAACATGGACTTCACGGGCGGCGGCTCGAAGAAGTTTGCGAAGACCACTAGCAAGCTCTCGCAGCAGCAGTCGCCAATGAACCAGTTCGCTATCGTCCTGGACGGCGAGGTGGCCTCCGCGCCCAGCGTCGGCACCACCCTGAGCGCCAACGCCGAGATCTCCGGCAGCTTCACCCAGGAGTCGGCCCAGGACCTCGCCAACATCCTGTCGTACGGCGCGCTGCCGCTCACCTTCCACGAGCAGAGCGTCACCACGGTCAGCCCGGCCCTCGGTGGCGAGCAGCTGCACGCCGGTCTGATCGCCGGCGCCATCGGCCTCGCGCTGGTCATCATCTACCTGGTGGTCTACTACCGGGGCCTCTCGCTGATCGCCATCGCGAGCCTCCTGGTCTCGGCGGCTCTGACGTACGCCCTGATGACGCTGCTCGGCCCGGCCATCCAGTTCACGCTGAACCTGCCCGCGGTGTGTGGTGCGATCGTTGCGATCGGCATCACGGCGGACTCGTTCATCGTGTTCTTCGAACGCGTCAGGGACGAGGTCCGAGAGGGACGCACGCTGCGGCCCGCCGTCGAGCGTGCCTGGCCGCGTGCCCGGCGCACCATCCTGGTCTCCGACTTCGTGTCGTTCCTCGCGGCCGCGGTGCTGTTCGTGGTCACGGTCGGCAAGGTCCAGGGCTTCGCGTTCACGCTCGGCCTGACCACCCTGCTCGACGTCGTCGTGGTCTTCTTCTTCACCAAGCCGCTGATGACGCTCATGGCACGCAAGCCGTTCTTCGCGAACGGCCACAAGTGGTCCGGCCTCGACCCGAAGCGGCTCGGTGCCAAGCCCCCGCTGCGCCGCACGCGCCGTACCACCGCCCCCGTCGACCCGAAGGAGGCGTGAGATGTCGAAGCTCGGCAATCTCGGCGCCAGGCTCTACCGCGGCGAGGTCGGCTATGACTTCGTCGGCAAGCGCAAGATCTGGTACGGCATCTCGATACTGATCACCATCACGGCGATCGTCGGCCTCGCGGTGCGCGGCCTGAACATGGGCATCGAGTTCGAGGGCGGCGCGGTCTTCAGCACCCCGAAGACCAGCGCCTCGGTCGCTCAGGCGGAGAAGTACGCGGAAGAGGCCTCCGGCCACGACGCGGTCGTGCAGGAGCTCGGCTCGGGCGGTCTGCGCATCCAGGTCGCCGGTGTGGACACCGCCAAGTCCGACCAGATCAAGGCCGACCTGGCGAAGGACATGGACCTCGAGTCCGACACCATCAACGCCGACCTCGTGGGCCCCAGTTGGGGTGAGCAGATCAGCCAGAAGGCCTGGACGGGCCTGATCATCTTCATGGTCCTCGTGGTGATCTATCTGGCGATCGCCTTCGAGTGGCGGATGGCGCTGGCCGCGCTGATCGCCCTGGTGCACGACATCACGATCACCGTCGGTGTGTACGCCCTGGTCGGCTTCGAGGTCACCCAGGGCACGATCATCGGTCTGCTGACCATCCTCGGTTACTCGCTCTACGACACGGTCGTGGTCTTCGACAGCTTGAAGGAGCAGTCGAAGGACATCACCAAGCAGACCCGCTGGACGTACAGCGAGATCGCCAACCGCAGCATCAACGGCACCCTGGTCCGCTCGATCAACACCACGGTCGTCGCGCTCCTGCCGGTCGCAGGACTGCTCTTCATCGGCGGCGGTTTCCTCGGCGCGGGCATGCTCAACGACATCTCGCTGTCGCTGTTCGTCGGCCTCGCGGCCGGTGCGTACTCCTCGATCTTCATCGCTACGCCGCTCGTCGCCGATCTCAAGGAGACCGAGCCGCAGATGAAGGCGCTCAAGAAGCGCGTCCTCGCCAAGCGTGCCGCCGCGTCGGCCAAGGGCGAGTCGGTGGAGAGCCCGGACCAGGACGACTCCGGACCGCAGGACGAACTGCCTGAGGACGCCGCTCCCGCGGGCGTCGTCGGCCCGCGCACTCAGCCCGCATCGCGGGGCCGGGGCCGCGGCCGTCCCTCGGGGAAGCGCCGATGACCGAGACCACCGCAACCACGGAGCTGCTGCTCAGCCGCATCCGGGACGTCGCGGACTACCCGGAGCCGGGCGTGATGTTCAAGGACATCACCCCGCTCCTGGCGGACCCGGCGGCGTTCACGGCGCTCACCGAGGCCTTCGCCGGCCTCGCCGTGCGGTACGGCGCCACCAAGGTCGTCGGCCTGGAGGCCCGCGGCTTCATCCTCGGCGCCCCCGTCGCGCTCAGCGCCGGGCTCGGCTTCATCCCCGTACGCAAGGCGGGCAAGCTCCCCGGAGCGACGCTCAGCCAGGCCTACGACCTGGAGTACGGTAGCGCCGAGATCGAGGTGCACGCCGAGGACCTCGCCGCCGACGACCGCGTCATGGTCATCGACGACGTCCTGGCGACCGGCGGCACCGCCGAGGCGTCGCTGCGGCTGATCCGCCGGGCCGGTGCGCAGGTCGCCGGTGTGGCGGTGCTGATGGAGCTCGGCTTCCTCGGCGGCCGCGCCAAGCTGGAGACGGCCCTGGAGGGCGCCCCGCTGGAGGCCCTGATCACGGTCTGAGCCGCACCACGCACACCCCGAGGCGGGCCCGGAGGAATCCGGTGCCCGCCTCGGGTGTTTCCCCCGTAGAGGCCTCGGGTTCGCCGTGTGGAGAACCTCAGGTGTTTCTCCCGTTGAGACCTGTCTCACGGGCTGAGGGCGAGCCGAAGGTCCAGGATCGATACCATGGGCTCTTCGGGGCCTGACCGGGGGACCCGGATCGCGCACAGGGAGCGCTCTTGCCAGACGAGTCCAAGGCACTCACCGCCGCGAAGGCCGCAGAGCAGGCCGAGCGCGCGGCGGCGAGCTCTGCCGCGCCCGCGCAGAACGCGACGCCCGCGAAGACCGCGCAGAGCGCGACGCCCGCGAAGCAGTCGGAGAGCGCGGCCCCCAGCACCAAGCCCGCACCGAGCACGCCCGGCGGCAGCGCCAAGGGCGACAGGCCCGCCGACCAGCCGCGCCCCAAGCCCCCCACCGAGGTCCGCCCCGGCAGCACGCCCCCGGCGATCCGCCCCACGGCGGCCAAGAACGAGCGCTCCGGCTCCTCCAACCGCGTCCGCGCCCGCCTGGCCCGCCTCGGCGTCCAGCGCTCGAACCCGTACAACCCGGTCCTGGAGCCACTGCTGCGGATAGTGCGCAGCAACGACCCCAAGATCGAGACGGCCACGCTGCGCCAGATCGAGAAGGCCTACCAGGTCGCCGAGCGCTGGCACCGCGGCCAGAAGCGCAAGAGCGGCGACCCGTACATCACGCACCCGCTCGCCGTGACGACCATCCTCGCCGAGCTCGGCATGGACCCGGCCACGCTCATGGCGGGTCTGCTGCACGACACCGTCGAGGACACCGAGTACGGCCTCGACACCCTCAAGCGGGACTTCGGCGACCAGGTCGCGCTGCTCGTCGACGGCGTCACCAAGCTCGACAAGGTCAAGTTCGGCGAGGCCGCGCAGGCCGAGACCGTGCGCAAGATGGTCGTCGCCATGGCCAAGGACCCCCGCGTCCTGGTCATCAAGCTCGCCGACCGCCTGCACAACATGCGCACGATGCGGTATCTGAAGCGCGAGAAGCAGGAGAAGAAGGCCCGCGAGACGCTGGAGATCTACGCTCCGCTGGCGCACCGCCTGGGCATGAACACCATCAAGTGGGAGCTGGAGGACCTCGCCTTCGCGATCCTCTACCCCAAGATGTACGACGAGATCGTGCGCCTGGTGGCCGAGCGCGCCCCGAAGCGTGACGAGTACCTGGCCATAGTGACCGACGAGGTCCAGGCCGACCTGCGCGCCGCCCGCATCAAAGCCACGGTCACCGGTCGGCCGAAGCACTACTACAGCGTCTACCAGAAGATGATTGTGCGAGGCCGCGACTTCGCCGAGATCTATGACCTGGTGGGCATCCGTGTCCTGGTCGACACGGTCAGGGACTGCTACGCCGCCCTCGGCACCGTGCACGCGCGATGGAATCCGGTCCCCGGCCGGTTCAAGGACTACATCGCGATGCCCAAGTTCAACATGTACCAGTCGCTGCACACGACGGTGATCGGCCCGAACGGCAAGCCCGTCGAGCTCCAGATCCGTACGTTCGACATGCACCGCCGCGCCGAGTACGGCATCGCCGCGCACTGGAAGTACAAGCAGGAGGCCGTCGCCGGCGCCTCCAAGGTGCGTACCGACGTACCGAAGAAGGCCGGTGGCAAGGACGACCACCTCAACGACATGGCGTGGCTGCGCCAGCTCCTCGACTGGCAGAAGGAGACCGAGGACCCCAGCGAGTTCCTTGAGTCGCTGCGCTTCGACCTGTCGCGCAACGAGGTCTTCGTGTTCACGCCGAAGGGCGACGTCATAGCGCTCCCGGCGGGCGCGACCCCCGTCGACTTCTCGTACGCGGTCCACACCGAGGTCGGCCACCGCACCATAGGAGCGCGGGTCAACGGACGGCTCGTGCCGCTCGAATCGACCCTGGACAACGGCGACTTGGTGGAGGTCTTCACCTCCAAGGCGGCCGGCGCGGGCCCGTCCCGCGACTGGCTCGGCTTCGTCAAGTCGCCGCGGGCGCGCAACAAGATCCGTGCGTGGTTCTCCAAGGAGCGCCGCGAGGAGGCCATCGAGCAGGGCAAGGACGCCATCGCGCGGGCCATGCGCAAGCAGAACCTGCCGATCCAGCGGATCCTCACCGGGGACTCACTGGTCACCCTCGCCCACGAGATGCGCTACCCCGACATCTCCTCGCTGTACGCGGCGATCGGCGAGGGCCATGTCACCGCGCAGTCCGTCGTGCAGAAACTCGTCCAGGCGCTCGGCGGCGAGGAGGCCGCCAACGAGGACATCGCCGAGAGCGCGCCGCCCGCCCGCGGCCGCAGCAAGCGCCGGGCCAACGCCGACCCGGGTGTGGTGGTCAAGGGCGTCGAGGACGTCTGGGTCAAGCTGGCCCGCTGCTGTACGCCCGTCCCTGGCGACCCCATCATCGGCTTCGTCACGCGCGGCAGCGGCGTATCGGTTCACCGCAGCGACTGCGTCAACGTCGATTCGCTCTCGCGCGAGCCCGAGCGGATCCTCGAGGTCGAGTGGGCGCCCACCCAGTCGTCGGTCTTCCTGGTCGCCATCCAGGTGGAGGCCCTCGACCGCTCGCGGCTGCTCTCGGACGTCACGCGCATCCTCTCGGACCAGCACGTGAACATCCTGTCCGCGGCCGTCCAGACCTCCCGCGACCGCGTCGCCACGTCCCGCTTCACCTTCGAGATGGGCGACCCCAAGCACCTGGGCCATGTGCTCAAGGCGGTCAGGGGAGTCGAGGGTGTCTACGACGTCTACCGCGTGACCTCGGCGCGCAGACCATAAACGGTCCACTACGTAGAGGGGCTCCCGTACATCGCGTACGGGAGCCCCTCTACGTAGACAGTGAAAAACTCAGCCGCCGAACTCGTGCAGGCCCTTCAGCGCCTGGTCGAGCAGCGCCTGGCGGCCGTCGAGCTCCCGCTGGAGCTTGTCGGCCTTGGCGTTGTTGCCCGCGGCGCGAGCCTTCTCGATCTGGTCGGTCAGCTTGTCGACTGCCGCCTGCAGCTGGCCGGTGAGACCCTCGGCACGCGCGCGTGCCTCAGGGTTCGTACGGCGCCACTCGGCCTCCTCGGAGTCCTGCAGGGCCCGCTCCACCGCGTGCATCCGGCCCTCGACCTTCGGCCGCGCGTCGCGCGGGACGTGGCCGATGGCCTCCCACCGCTCGTTGATCGAACGGAAGGCCGCACGCGCCGACTTGAGGTCCGTCACCGGGACGAGCTTCTCGGCCTCCTCGGCCAGCTCCTCCTTCAGCTTCAGGTTCTCCGTCTGCTCGGCGTCCCGCTCGGCGAAGACCGCGCTGCGCGCCGCGAAGAACACGTCCTGGGCGCCGCGGAAGCGGTTCCACAGATCGTCCTCGTGCTCGCGCTGGGCGCGGCCCGCGGCCTTCCACTCGGTCATCAGATCGCGGTACCGCGCGGCCGTCGGACCCCAGTCGGTCGACCCGGAGAGCGCCTCGGCCTCGCCGACCAGACGCTCCTTGGTCTTGCGGGCCTCCTCGCGCTGGGCGTCCAGCGAGGCGAAGTGGGCCTTGCGGCGCTTGGAGAACGCCGAGCGGGCGTGCGAGAAGCGGTGCCACAGCTCGTCGTCCGACTTGCGGTCGAGGCGCGGCAGACCCTTCCAGGTGTCCACCAGGGCGCGCAGGCGTTCGCCCGCCGCCCGCCACTGCTCGCTCTGCGCGAGCTCCTCGGCCTCGACGACCAGTGCTTCCTTGGCGTGCCGCGCCTCGTCCGACTGCTTGGCCTTCTGGACCTTGCGCTCCTCGCGGCGCGCCTCGACGGTCTCGACGAGCTTGTCCAGGCGCGTGCTCAAGGCGTCCAGATCGCCGACCGCGTGCGCCTCGTCCACCTGCTGGCGCAGATGGTCGATGGCGGTCATGGCGTCCTTGGCCGACAGGTCGGTCGTCTTCACCCGGCGCTCGAGAAGTCCGATCTCGACGACCAGACCGTCGTACTTGCGCTCGAAGTAGGCGAGCGCCTCGTCAGGCGACCCCGCTTTCCACGAACCGACCTCGCGCTCGCTGCCGTCGGCCTTGCGCACATACACGGTCCCCGTCTCGTCGACGCGGCCCCACGGGTCGCTGCTCACAGCGCCTCCTCCACATGATGCCTGCGCAGGGCCTCGGGGCCCCCGGCATCGTCCACAGTTTCGTCACCGCCAACATAGGCGACCGGCGGGGCGGCTGTCCGCATCCCGCGCGTCCGAAGTTTGCCCGCAGGCGGTCAGGATTTCGACACGGTCGCCTTATCGATGACGACCGTTGCGTTCGGTGCGCCGTCACCCTGCCCGGTGCTCTCCCCGGCGTCGGCGATCTTCTTGAGCACCTTCATCCCGGAATCGGAAATGGTCCCGAACGGTGTGTAGTCGGGCGGCAGCTGACTGTCCTGGTAGACCAGGAAGAACTGGCTGCCTCCGGTGTCCCGGCCCTTCTTCTCCTGGGCGTTGTACTGGTTCGCCATCGCGACCGTGCCCGCCGGATACACGTTCCCCTTCAGGCTCTTGTCCTTGAGGTTCTCGTCGGGGATCGAGTAGCCGGGGCCGCCCTCGCCGGTGCCCTTCGGGTCGCCGCACTGCAGGACGAAGATGCCGCCCGCGGTGAGCCGGTGGCACTTGGTGTGGTCCAGGTAGCCCTTGTTCACCAGGAAGTTGAAGGAGTTGACCGTGTGCGGGGCCTTCGCCGCCGACAGGTTCAGGTCGATGGCGCCGCAGGTGGTGTCCAGCTTCATCGTGTACTCGGCCGACTTGTCGATCGTGAGCTTCGGCTCCTTCTCGAAGCTCAGCGGCTTCACCTTGCCGCCCGCGGGCTTCTCGCAGGGGTCCGGCTGCTTGGTGGGGCTCGCGCTCGCCTCGTCCTTCGGCTTGCCGTCGTCGTCGAAGGCTCCCGCCGCGTACGACACCGCGCCGCCGGCCACGACCACCGCGAGCGCCGATGCGATCACCGCGTTGCGCATCCGCGCCCTGCGCCGCGCGGCCTCCCGGCGCTGCTGCTGCCGCAAGAACTTCTCCCGGGCGAGCTGACGCCGCCGCTGATCGTTGCTGACCACCGGGTTCTCTCTCCTCTGCGTGGACCTGTGTGGGGACCGCTCTGTGTGCCCCGTACCGTATATGGGTTACCTGTGGAATCGGCAGCGCCGGTAGGCTCTGATCTGCCGCGATCCGCGCGGTCACCTCCGCCGGACGACGAACGAAGGACGATCGTGCTCATTGCCGGGTTTCCCGCCGGGGCCTGGGGGACCAACTGCTACTTGGTCGCCCCCGCCGCAGGCGAGGAGTGCGTGATCATCGACCCGGGCCACCAGGCCGCCCAGGGAGTCGAGGACGCACTCAAGAAGCATCGGCTCAAGCCCGTCGCGGTCATCCTCACCCATGGCCACATCGACCATGTCGCCTCGGTCGTCCCGGTCTGCGGAGCCAATGACGTACCCGCGTGGATCCACCCGGACGACCGGTACATGCTCAGCGACCCGGAGAAGGCCATAGGCCGTGCCTTCGGGGCGCAGCTGATGGGCGAGCTGACCGTGGGGGAGCCCGCCGACCTCAGGGAGCTGAGCGACGGCGCGCAGCTGAAGCTGGCAGGACTCGACTTCTCCGTCGCGCACGCGCCGGGCCATACGAAGGGGTCGGTGACCTTCCAGCTCCCCGAGTCCGCCGAGGGCCCCTCGGTGTTCTTCTCGGGCGACCTGCTCTTCGCCGGCTCCATCGGACGCACCGACCTGCCCGGCGGATCGCACACCGAGATCCTCGAGTCGCTGGCGCGTGTGTGCCTGCCGCTCGACGACTCGACCGTGGTCCTGCCCGGTCACAACGAGCACACGACCATTGGCCGTGAGCGCGCCACCAACCCGTATCTGCGCCAGGTGGCCGCCGGCCTGGGAGCCGACGCGGCTCCCCGACGAGGAATGTGACGAGAACTCCCGTGAGCACCTTCAAGGCCCCCAAGGGCACCTACGACCTGCTTCCGCCGGACTCCGCGAAGTACCTCGCGGTCCGCGAGGCGATCGCCGCGCCGCTGCGGAACTCCGGGTACGGCTATGTGGAGACGCCCGGTTTCGAGAACGTAGAGCTGTTCTCGCGGGGCGTCGGCGAGTCCACCGACATCGTCTCCAAGGAGATGTACGCCTTCGAGACCAAGGGCGGCGACCAGCTCGCGCTGCGCCCCGAGGGCACCGCGTCCGTGCTGCGCGCGGCCCTGGAGGCCAACCTGCACAAGGCGGGCAACCTCCCCGTCAAGCTCTGGTACTCCGGCTCGTACTACCGCTACGAGCGCCCGCAGAAGGGCCGCTACAGGCACTTCTCGCAGGTCGGCGCCGAGGCGATCGGCGCCGAGGACCCGGCCCTGGACGCCGAGTTGATCATCCTCGCCGACCAGGCGTACCGCGCGCTCGGCCTGCGCCAGTTCCGCATTCTCCTCAACTCGCTCGGCGACAAGGAGTGCCGCCCCGTCTACCGCGCCGCGCTGCAGGACTTCCTGCGCGCGCTCGACCTGGACGAGGAGACACGTCGACGTATCGACATCAACCCGCTGCGCGTCCTGGACGACAAGCGTGACGACGTCCAGAAGCAGCTGGTCGGCGCCCCGATGCTGCGCGACTACCTGTGCGACGGGTGCAAGGCGTACCACGAGCAGGTGCGCGAGCTCCTGGCGGCGGAGGGCGTCGCGTACGAGGACGACCCGAAGCTGGTCCGCGGCCTGGACTACTACACGCGCACGACCTTCGAGTTCGTCCACGACGGCCTGGGCTCGCAGTCCGCGGTGGGCGGCGGCGGCCGCTACGACGGACTGTCCGAGATGATCGGCGGCCCCTCGCTGCCGTCCGTCGGCTGGGCGCTCGGCGTGGACCGCACGGTTCTCGCCCTGGAGGCGGAGGGTGTGGAGCTCGAACTGCCATCGGCGACCAGTGTGTTCGCGGTGCCGCTGGGCGAGGAAGCGCGTCGGGTCCTGTTCTCCAAGGTGACGGAGCTGCGCAGGGCGGGCGTCGCGGCGGACTTCTCGTACGGCGGGAAGGGGCTCAAGGGCGCGATGAAGAACGCCAACCGCTCGGGCGCGCGCTTCACGGTCGTCGCCGGTGAGCGGGATCTCGCCGAGGGCGTGGTGCAGCTCAAGGACATGGAGTCCGGGGAGCAGAGTGCTGTCGCGGTGGACGAGATCGTGGCGGAGCTGAAGTCCAGGCTGAGCTGAACGCGGGGTCGCAAGACCCCGCTCCTCAAACGCCGGACGGGCTGAAAATTCAGCCCGTCCGGCGTTCGAGCACCTCACTCCAGCAACCCCTGCCGCAGCGCATGCGTCACCGCCGCCGTCCGGTCATCAACCCCCAACTTCCCGAAGACCCGCAGCAGATGCGCCGGGCCCCGCGTGCTTGCGTACGTTGGCGACGGCTTCCTGGCAGGAGCGCAGGGCGACCACCTCCACGCCCGGGTCGAGCGTCCCGGCCGACCGAACGCTCAGGGACCTCCGTGCGTACCTCCTTATGTCCATCGAACGGTGGACACCCGGTCGAGTGCGGCACAATGTGCGTGCCCGCAGGCCACCCACAAGCGACGGAACGGCGTGATGAGCGAAACGATGTCAGCGAAGGACGATGCCCTGGACGGCGGGGAGCGGACGGACGTTCCGGGTGCCGCCGGCGGGAGCCGTGCGCTCGCCCTGCTCCTGGTGATCACGGGCGCGGCCGGTCTGCTCGCCTCCTGGGTGATCACCATCGACAAGTTCGAGCTCCTGAAGGACCCGAACTTCACGCCGGGCTGCAGCATCAACCCCATCGTCGCCTGCGGCAGCATCATGAAGAGCGAGCAGGCCGAGGCCTTCGGGTTCCCCAACCCGATGCTGGGCCTTGTCACCTACGCCATCGTCATCGGCGTCGGCATGAGCCTGCTCGCCGGGGCCCGCTTCCCGCGCTGGTACTGGCTGACCATGAACGCCGGCATGCTCTTCGGCGTCGGATTCTGCACCTGGCTGATGATCCAGTCGCTGTACGAGATCAACGCGCTCTGCCTGTGGTGCTGCCTGGCCTGGGTCGCCACGCTGCTGATGTTCTGGTACGTCACGTCCTTCAATGTCCGCAATGGCTTCCTGCCCGCACCGGGCTGGGTCAAGAGCTTCTTCGAGGACTTCAGCTGGGCCCTGCCGGTGATGCACACCGGCGTCATCGCGATGCTGATCCTCACGCGCTGGGGCGCCGACCTCTGGGCCTGACCGGCGCCCGGAGGGATTGTCAGTGGGGTGACATAGGGTTCTGGACGTGGAGCCCGACCTGTTCACCGCCGCAGCCGAAGACCGCCAGGAGAAGGACCCGTCCAGCAGTCCCCTGGCCGTCCGGATGCGCCCGCGCACCCTCGACGAAGTCGTCGGCCAGCAGCACCTGCTGAAGCCGGGCTCCCCTCTGCGCCGCCTGGTCGGCGAGGGCGGGGGAGGCCCGGCAGGACCCTCATCGGTGTTCCTGTGGGGCCCGCCCGGCATCGGCAAGACGACCCTTGCGTACGTCGTATCGAAGGCCACGAACAAGCGCTTCGTCGAGCTCTCCGCGATCACCGCGGGCGTCAAGGAAGTGCGCGCCGTCATCGACGGCGCCCGCAGGGCGATGGGCGGCCACGGCAAGGAGACCGTCCTCTTCCTCGACGAGATCCACCGCTTCAGCAAGGCCCAGCAGGACTCCCTGCTCCCGGCGGTCGAGAACCGCTGGGTCACGCTGATCGCGGCGACCACCGAGAACCCGTACTTCTCGATCATCTCCCCGCTGCTCTCGCGCTCCCTGCTCCTCACCCTCGAACCGCTCACCGACGACGACCTGCGCGGCCTGCTGCGCCGGGCGCTCAGCGCCGAGCGGGGCCTCGGCGACGCCGTCACGCTGCCCGACGAGGCCGAGGCGCATCTGCTGCGCATCGCCGGCGGCGACGCCCGGCGCGCGCTCACCGCGCTGGAGGCGGGCGCCGGATCGGCCCTCGCCAAGGGCGAGAAGGAGATCACCCTTCAGACCCTGGAGGAGTCGGTCGACCGGGCCGCAGTGAAGTACGACCGCGACGGCGACCAGCACTACGACGTCGCGAGCGCCCTGATCAAGTCCATCCGCGGCTCGGACGTGGACGCGGCGCTGCACTATCTGGCCCGCATGATCGAGGCGGGCGAGGACCCCCGCTTCATCGCACGGCGCCTGATGATCTCCGCAAGCGAGGACATCGGCCTCGCCGACCCCACGGCCCTGCCCACGGCGGTTGCCGCCGCCCAGGCCGTGGCCATGATCGGCTTCCCGGAAGCCGCGCTCACCCTCAGCCACGCGACGATCGCCCTCGCCCTCGCCCCGAAGTCGAACGCCGCGACGATCGCGATACAGCAGGCCCAGGCGGACGTCCGCGCGGGCCTCGCCGGACCCGTCCCGCCCCATCTGCGCGACGGCCACTACAAGGGCGCGGCCAAGCTCGGCCACGCCCAGGGCTATGTGTATCCGCACGACGTACCGGGCGGCATCGCGGCCCAGCAGTACGCGCCGGACGCCATCGAGGGCAAGCGCTACTACCAGCCCACGAGGTACGGCGGAGAGGCGCGGTACGCCGACGTGGTCGACCGGGTCCGCGCCCGCCTCAAGGGCGAGCAGCCCGAGGCTTAGCCAGGTGCAGCCCGAGGCCTGGCCAGGTCCCGTGCCCTGCGGCTGAGGCACCCGCGCCCACCCGGTACACTTGCCCGCAGTGCTGCGTCCCGTGTCCGGTCTTCTGCCGGCACCACCAGAACGGGACATCCAGCCGGAGCCCCGGACCTCACGGTCCAGGAATCTCCAGGAGCGTCGCGCACCGTCGAAGGTGTCGCGGGCAGCCCACCACCATCCCGTACTCCGGGAAACGGTCGGTGGGCCACTCGCGTGCTGCACGTATGTGCCCAGACCAGGGAGCGGCTGCCCGCCGGATCCAGATCCACCGGATCCGATGGGTTTCCCAGGCTGCGGATTGCGACCTCCCTTAACCCTGGTGAAGCCGTATTCACAGAGAACAGAGAGGTTGGTTCATGCCGAACCAGTCCCGCCCCAAGGTCAAGAAGTCGCGTGCCCTCGGCATCGCGCTGACCCCGAAGGCCGTCAAGTACTTCGAGGCCCGTCCCTACCCGCCGGGCGAGCACGGCCGTGGGCGCAAGCAGAACTCGGACTACAAGGTCCGTCTGCTCGAGAAGCAGCGTCTGCGCGCGCAGTACGACATCAGCGAGAAGCAGATGGCCCGTGCCTACGACCGCGCCAAGAAGGCCGAAGGCAAGACCGGTGAGGCCCTGGTCATCGAGCTGGAGCGTCGTCTCGACGCCCTGGTTCTGCGTTCGGGCATCGCCCGCACGATCTACCAGGCCCGTCAGATGGTCAGCCACGGCCACGTCGAGGTCAACGGCGGCAAGGTCGACAAGCCGTCGTTCCGCGTCCGTCCCGACGACGTCGTGATGATCCGCGAGCGCAGCCGCGAGAAGCCGCTGTTCCAGGTCGCGCGTGAGGGTGGCTTCGCCCCCGACGGCGAGACCCCGCGTTACCTCCAGGTCAACCTGAAGGCCCTGGCCTTCCGTCTGGACCGTGACCCGAACCGCAAGGAGATCCCCGTGATCTGCGACGAGCAGCTCGTCGTCGAGTACTACGCCCGCTGACCCGGACGTAGCTCTCCCTGCTTCAACCCGTCGCCCGTCCGCCCCTCGTGGGCGGGCAGGCGGCGGGTTTTTGCGTGCTCGGTGCCGCTGCCGAGGGCCCGCGCCACCGCCGCGTCGGGCGTGAGCCGCGACCCTGCGTCCCGGCACTCCTCGTAGCGTGCGTCGCCCAGCTGCTCCCTGGCCTGCGACTCGCACAGCACATGCGGTCCGCCGAAGTACTCGGAGCCGAACAGCGGCTGGCCCACCGAAGGCCAGATGCGGGACGCGGCGCCCTGCAGCAGCGCCGCCTCGGCGGGATCGCCGTCCGCCACGGTGAACAGGGCGAGCAGCTCGATCGCGAGCACCGAGCCCAGCAGATCGTGGAAGGCATGGTCCAGGGCCAGGCACCGCTTCACCAGGTCACGGGCGGTGTCCGCGTCGCCGCGCGTCCAGGCCGCGAAGCCGAGTACATACAGGGCGTACGCGAGAGTCCAGCGCTCGCCGTGGTCCTCGCAGACCCGACGCACGTCCTCGCACAGCTCGACCGCGTCGGCGAGATCGCCCCGGAAGGCCAGCGCCATCGCCAGCTCGACCTGGCCCATCAGGACATTGCTGTTCAGCTCGCCGATCTCGCGGTACTGGTCGAGAGCCGAGCGCAGCAAGGTTTCCGCGCGCGGCATATCGTCGCCGAGGAGCGCGAGGCACCCGATGCGGTGCACGGCGTACGCGGCGGCGACGGCGCTGCCGGTACGTTCCGCCTCGTCCCTGCACTCCTGCAGCGCGGCGAGCGCGGCGACCGTGTCGCCCTGCAGGACCGCCACATAGCCGAGGACCCACAGCGCCTTCAGCCGCGAGTCGTCATGGCCGCCGTCCAGCTCGAGGGCGCGGTCCAGCCAGTGCCTGCCCTCCGCGAGGCGTCCGCAGCCGACCCAGTAGAACCACAGGCTGCCCGCCAGGTACTGGCCCAGATGCGTCTCGTCCGGCTCGGTCAGGCAGTACTCCAACGCGCCCCGCAGATTGGGCAGTTCGCAGTCGACGAGGGCGGCGACCCGCGCCTGCCTGGGGGAGAACCAGTCCAGCTCGCACCAGGTGGCGAGCCCCATGTACCAGTCGCGGTGGCGGCGCCGCATCCGGGCGTCGTCGCCCGTCGCCGCCAGCCACTCGGCGCCGTACGCCCGGACCGTGTCGAGCATGCGGTAGCGCACACCCGCCGGTCCTTCCTCGCGGGTCACCACGGACTGCGCGAGCAGCTCGCCGAGCACGTCGAGGACGTCGTCGGAGCGCAGCCCGTCGCCGCTGCAGATGTACTCGGCCGCCTCCAGGTCGAAGGGGCCGCAGAACACCGAGAGCCGCGACCACAGCAGCCGCTCGTCGGCCGTGCAGAGCTCATGGCTCCAGCCGATGGCCGTACGCAGCGTCTGGTGCCGGGGCGGTGCGTCCCGCCGGGTCCCCGTGAGCAGCCCGAACCGGTCGTCGAGCCGATCGAGCAGTTGCGCGGGCGCCAGTGACCGCAGCCGCCCGGCCGCCAGCTCGACGGCCAGCGGGATCCCGTCGAGGCGGCGGCACAGCTCCGCCACGTCGGCGCCGTTCTCCTCGTTCAGCGTGAAGCCGGCGAGGCCCGCCGCCCGGTCGGCGAAGAGCGCGGCCGCGTCCGCGGTGGGCAGCGGCGCCAGCGGGAAGATTCGCTCGCCGCCGGTGTCCAGCGGCCGGCGCCCCACCGCGAGGACCCGCAGGCCGGGGGAGCGCACCAGCAGATCCCGCACCAGCGAGGCGCAGGCGTCCACCAGGTGCTCGAACCCGTCGATGACGAGCAGGACGTCCCGCTCCGCGAGATGGTCGAGCAGCACCTGGCGCGGCGGCCGATGCGTGTGGTCGGTGAGGCGCAGCGCGTCGGCGACCGCGTGCTCCACCAGATCCGGGTCGCGTACGGCGGCGAGCTCCACCAGCCAGGCACCGTCGCGCGGCCCGGCGTCCGCGGCTGCCCTGGCGGCGAGCCGCGACTTGCCGACCCCGCCGACACCGGTCACCGTGACCAGGCGTCCGGCCGCCAACGCGGAGGCGAGATCCGTGAGTTCGGCCGACCTGCCGATGAAGGCGTTGAGCTCCAGGGGGAGGTTGCCGGTTCGCGCCGCGGCGGCAGGAGAAACGTGCCGGCGGTCGACTGGGCGCTGATCACGTCGCATGAGATACGGAGCGTACTCATCCGTAAGCAGTCAGTACAATCGGTTCGCGCAACTCCCTTGACCGTACGCGGTAATGCGGTGCGGAGCCGTCGCCCCGGCGCGATAGGGTCGGGGGACGACTTTTCGATGTTCAGGGCCGATGTTCAGGGAGCGGTGCACAGTGTCCGGTGGAGAGGTGGCCGGGATCCTCGTGGCCGTCTTCTGGGCGATCCTGGTCTCCTTCCTGGCGGTGGTGCTGGTGAGGCTGGCCCAGACGCTCAGGGCGACCACCAAGCTCGTCGCGGAAGTGACCGAGCAGGCCGTCCCGCTCCTCGCGGACGCCTCCACCGCCGTGCGCTCCGCGCAGACCCAGATCGACCGGGTCGACGCCATCGCGTCCGACGTCCAGGAAGTGACGTCGAACGCGTCCGCGCTCTCCACGACGGTGGCCTCCACCTTCGGCGGGCCCCTCGTCAAGGTCGCGGCGTTCGGCTACGGGGTGCGCAGGGCCCTGGGCCGCAAGGCAGGACCCGAATCAAACAATGTGCCCCCGGCGCCCGCCCGACGTACCGTGATCGTGGGCCGCACGGTGCCCTCCGCGCGGCGACGGGGCAAGCGGAAGAAGGACTGACGCAGCGATGTTCCGCCGTACGTTCTGGTTCACCGCGGGCGCCGCTGCCGGTGTGTGGGCCACCACCAAGGTCAACCGCAAGCTCAAGAAGCTGACCCCCGAGAGCCTCGCCGCGCAGGCCGCGAACAAGGCGATCGAGACCGGCCACCGCTTGAAGGACTTCGCACTCGACGTCCGGGACGGCATGGTCGAGCGCGAGTCCGAACTCGGCGAGGCGCTGGGCCTGAACCACCACCCCGACGCCGAACTCCCCGCGCAGCGCCGCTTCGCGGTCATCGAGAACCACAGCGACAAGAACACGAAGTCCGTCAAGGGCATCGAGAACACCGAGAACACGAAGTTCTCGTACAACCGGAATGAGGACCACTGATGGAGTCGGCTGAAATTCGTCGCCGCTGGCTGAGCTTCTTCGAGGAGCGCGGGCACACCGTCGTCCCTTCGGCGTCGCTCATCGCGGACGACCCGACTCTGCTCCTCGTCCCGGCCGGCATGGTGCCCTTCAAGCCCTACTTCCTGGGTGAGGTCAAGCCGCAGTTCTCGCGCGCCACGAGCGTGCAGAAGTGCGTGCGTACGCCGGACATCGAAGAGGTCGGCAAGACCACCCGGCACGGCACGTTCTTCCAGATGTGCGGCAACTTCTCCTTCGGCGACTACTTCAAGGAAGGCGCCATCAAGTACGCCTGGGAGCTGCTCACCAGCTCCGTGGCGGACGGTGGCTACGGCCTGGACCCCGAGCGCCTCTGGGTGACGGTCTACCTCGACGACGACGAGGCCGAGACGATCTGGCGCGAGAAGGTCGGCGTCCCCGCCGAGCGCATCCAGCGCCTGGGCAAGAAGGACAACTACTGGTCCATGGGCGTCCCCGGACCCTGTGGCCCCTGCTCCGAGATCAACTACGACCGCGGCCCCGAGTTCGGCGTCGAGGGCGGCCCGGCCGTCAACGACGAGCGCTACGTGGAGATCTGGAACCTGGTCTTCATGCAGTACGAGCGCGGCGAGGGCACCTCGAAGGAGGACTTCGAGATCCTCGGCGAGCTGCCCAGCAAGAACATCGACACCGGCCTCGGCCTCGAGCGTCTCGCCATGATCCTGCAGGGCGTGCAGAACATGTACGAGATCGACACCTCCCGTGTCGTGATCGACAAGGCCACCGAGCTGACCGGCGTCCGCTACGGCGCCGCCCACACCAGCGACGTCTCGCTCCGCGTGGTCTCGGACCACATGCGTACGTCGGTCATGCTCATCGGCGACGGCGTGACGCCCGGCAACGAGGGCCGCGGGTACGTCCTGCGCCGCATCATGCGCCGCGCCATCCGCAACATGCGCCTGCTCGGCGCCACGGGCCCGGTCGCCTCCGAGCTCGTCGACACGGTCATCAAGACCATGTCGCCCCAGTACCCCGAGCTGGAGACCGACCGCAAGCGCATCGAGACCGTCGCCCTCGCCGAAGAGGCCGCCTTCCTCAAGGCCCTCAAGGGCGGCACGAACATCCTCGACACCGCCGTCACCGAGACCAAGGCCGCCGGCGGCAAGGTCCTCGCCGGCGACAAGGCCTTCCTGCTGCACGACACGTGGGGCTTCCCGATCGACCTCACCCTGGAGATGGCCGCCGAACAGGGCCTCTCCGTGGACGAGGACGGCTTCCGGCGCCTGATGAAGGAGCAGCGGGAGCGCGCCAAGGCCGACGCCCAGGCCAAGAAGACCGGTCACGCCGACCTCGGCGCCTACCGCGAGATCGCCGACGCCTCCGGCGCCACCGACTTCACCGGCTACACCCTCACGGAGAACGAGGCCGTGATCGTGGGCCTCCTGGTCGACGGCGTCTCGTCCCCGGCCGCCCGCGAGGGCGACGAGGTCGAGGTCGTCCTCGACCGCACCCCCTTCTACGCCGAGGGCGGCGGCCAGATCGCCGACTCCGGCCGCATCCGGCTCGACAACGGCGCCGTCGTCGAGATCCGCGACGTACAGAAGCCGGTCCCCGGCGTGCACGTCCACAAGGGTGTCGTCCAGGTCGGCGAGATCACCGTCGGCGACCAGGTCTGGGCCTCGATCGACAGGCACCGCCGCAATGCCATCGCCCGCGCCCACTCCGCCACGCACCTCACGCACCAGGCGCTGCGCGACGCGCTCGGCCCCACGGCCGCCCAGGCCGGTTCGGAGAACCAGCCCGGCCGTTTCCGCTTCGACTTCGGCTCCCCGTCCGCCGTGCCCACGGTGGTCATGACGGACGTCGAGCAGAAGATCAACGAAGTGCTTTCGCGTGAACTCGACGTGCAGGCCGAGGTCATGTCGATCGACGACGCCAAGAAGCAGGGCGCCATCGCCGAGTTCGGCGAGAAGTACGGCGAGCGCGTGCGCGTCGTCACCATCGGCGACTTCTCCAAGGAGCTGTGCGGCGGCACGCACGTCCACAACACCGCCCAGCTCGGCCTGGTGAAGCTGCTCGGCGAGTCCTCCATCGGCTCCGGCGTGCGCCGCATCGAGGCCCTGGTCGGTGTCGACGCGTACAACTTCCTCGCCAAGGAGCACACGGTCGTCGCCCAGCTCCAGGAGCTGATCAAGGGCCGTCCCGAGGAGCTGCCCGAGAAGGTCTCCGCCATGCTCGGCAAGCTCAAGGACGCCGAGAAGGAGATCGAGAAGTTCCGCGCGGAGAAGGTCCTCGCGGCCGCCGCCGGTCTCGTCGACTCCGCCAAGGACGTACGCGGCGTCGCCCTGGTCACCGGCCAGGTGCCGGACGGCACGGGCGCCGACGACCTGCGCAAGCTGGTCCTCGACGTGCGCGGCCGCATCCCGGGCGACCGCCCGGCCGTCGTCGCCCTGTTCACCACGGCCAACGGCCGCCCGCTGACGGTCATCGCCACCAACGAGGCCGCCCGCGAGCGCGGTCTCAAGGCCGGCGACCTGGTCCGTACGGCCGCCAAGACCCTCGGCGGCGGTGGCGGCGGCAAGCCGGACGTCGCCCAGGGCGGCGGCCAGAACCCGGCCGCCATCGGCGACGCCATGGCCTCCGTCGAGCGCCTCGTCACCGAGACGGCCTGATGTCCGAATCGACGGGCGGCATGCGCCGGGGCCGACGCCTCGCGATCGACGTCGGTGACGCTCGCATCGGGGTCGCATCGTGCGACCCCGACGGGATCCTCGCCACTCCGGTGGAGACCGTGCCGGGGCGCGATGTCCCGGCCGCCCAGCGCCGGTTGAAGCAGCTCGTCGACGAGTACGAGCCGATCGAGATCGTCGTCGGCCTCCCTCGCTCCCTCAAGGGGGGCGAGGGCCCGGCGGCCGTCAAGGTCCGCGCCTTCACCCAGGACCTCGCCCGCCTGGTGGCACCCGTACCGGTGCGCCTCCTGGACGAGAGGATGACCACAGTGACGGCGAGTCAGGGCCTGCGCGCCTCGGGCGTGAAGTCCAAAAAGGGCAGGTCTGTCATCGATCAGGCGGCCGCCGTCATCATCCTTCAGCAGGCCCTGGAGTCCGAACGGGCGTCAGGTAAAGCTCCGGGCGAGGGCGTCGAAGTGGTCATCTGATCGCGATACGGTAACGTTCCGCGCGATGCGGCGGCGTTCGAACAGCTGCCGCACAGCATCAAGAGGCGGAACGGTTGCCCTCCTATCCAGTCGGCGGCCCCGCCTCGCGGCTTGTAGGGGATCGATGACTGAGTATGGCCGGGGCCCAGGCTCCGAACCGTGGCATCCGGAGGACCCGTTGTACGGGGACGGCGGATGGGGAGGACAGGCGCCCGCGGGCGGCCCGTCCACCTACGGCGGCCAGGGGCAGTACCACCCGCAGCAGCCGCATCAGCCTCAGCAGCACCCCCAGCAGGCCCAGTACGACGACTGGAGCACGGGCCAGCAGCAGGCCTACGGTCAGCAGCAGTACAACGGCACCGGTGCACACCAGCAATACGACAGCACCGGCGGGCAGCAGCAGTACAACGGCGGCTGGGACACCGGCCGGCAGGGTCAGGTCCCGTACGGCGGCGATCCGGTGGACCCCTACGGCGGTCAGCCGGGTGGCTACGCCGGGGAGAGCGCCGACTACTACGGCACCCCCGACGCGTACCCGCCGCCGGAGCCGCCGCACCGCCGCCGCCCGGCCCCCGAGCCGGAGCCGGACTGGGATCCGGGCCCCGATCAGGGCGAGCACGCCTTCTTCTCGGGCGCCGACGACGATGACGACGAGTACGACGATGAGCCGGGTCGCAAGGGCGGCCGCGGGGACCGTCGGGGCGGCCGGGGCGGCAAGAAGCCGAAGAAGCGCCGCAGCGGCTGCGCCTGCCTGGTCGTGACGCTGGTCTTCGCCGGCGGTCTCGGCGGAGTCGGCTATTTCGGCTATCAGTTCTATCAGGACCGATTCGGTACGTCGCCCGATTACTCGGGCGAGGGAACCGGAACCGCCACTGTGGAAATCCCCAAGGGTTCCGGCGGCTATGTGATCGGCCAGAAACTGAAGGACGCCGGGGTCGTCAAGAGCGTGGACGCCTTTGTGTCTGCGCAGGCGCAGAACCCCAAGGGCGAGTCGATTCAGGAGGGCGTCTATGTCCTGAAGAAGGAAATGTCGGCGAAGAGCGCCGTCGAATTGATGCTGAGCCCGACGAGCAGGAATAACCTCATCATTCCTGAGGGTAGGCGGAATTCCTGGGTCTACAAGCAGATCGACGACCGTCTCGATATCGACAAGGGCACCACCGAGAAGGTCGCCAAGAAGGAATGGAAGAGCCTCGGGCTCCCGGACTGGGCGAACACGAACAAGGACATCAAGGACCCGCTCGAAGGCTTCCTGTACCCGTCCAGCTATCCGGTCGCCAAGGGTCAGAAGCCGGAGGCCGTCCTCAAGAAGATGGTGGCCCAAGCCAGCGTGAAGTACGACGAGTTGGGTCTCAAGTCGAAGGCCGACGAGCTCAACCTGAAGGACCCGCTCCAGGTCCTCACGGTGGCGAGTCTCGTCCAGGCCGAAGGCAAGTACAAGCACGACTTCGAGAAGGTCGCGACGGTCGTCTACAACCGCCTCAAGCCGGACAACACCGAGACGTACGGGCTCCTCGACTTCGACTCGACGGTGAACTACGCAAAGGCCGAGAGCACGCTGGACACCGGCACGGTCGACGATCTGCGCAAGTTCAACGACCCGTACAACACCTACAAGATCAAGGGCCTGCCCCCCGGGCCGATCGGGAACCCCGGCGATGTGGCGCTCAAGTCCGCGCTCAACCCGGCCCAGGGGAATTGGTACTACTTCGTCTCGATCAACGCGGATAGAACGCTGTTCGCCGAGACGAATGAGCAGCACGAAGTCAACCGTCAGAAGTACCTCGAGGAACAGAAGAAGAATTCCGGGTGATGAGTACTCAGCGCCGAGCCGCCGTCCTCGGCTCCCCCATCGCCCATTCCCTCTCCCCGGTGCTGCACCGCGCCGCATACGGGGAGCTGGGTCTGGTCGACTGGACGTATGACCTGTTCGACGTCGACGAGGCGGCGCTGCCCGGCTTCATCGCCGGGCTCGGCCCCGAGTGGGCCGGTCTGTCCCTGACGATGCCGCTCAAGCGCGCGGTGATCCCGCTGCTCGACGAGATCAGCGAGACCGCGGCCTCCGTCGAGGCGGTGAACACGGTCATCTGCACGGACGACGGCCGACGCGTCGGGGACAACACCGACATCCCCGGCATGGTCGCCGCCCTGCGCGAACGCGGCATCGAGCAGGTCGAGTCCGCCGCGATCCTCGGCGCGGGCGCCACCGCGTCGTCCGCACTGGCAGCGCTCGCGAGGATCTGTACGGGCGAGGTCGTCGCGTACGTACGCAGTGAGGCGCGCGCCGCCGAGATGCGGCAGTGGGGCGAGCGGCTCGACGTGGAGGTGCGGACGGCGGACTGGGCGGACGCCGAGCGCGCGCTGAGCGCGCCCCTGGTGATCGCCACGACTCCGGCGGGCACGACCGACGCGCTCTCGAAGGCCGTGCCCGAGCGGCCCGCCACCCTCTTCGACGTGCTGTACGACCCGTGGCCCACCGCGCTCGCGGCCCGCTGGTCGGGGTACGGCGGGGCGGTCGTCAGCGGGCTCGACCTCCTGGTGCACCAGGCGGTGCTGCAGGTCGAGCAGATGACGGGGCGGTCTCCGGCGCCGCTCGACGTGATGCGGAAGGCAGGGGAACACGCGCTCGACGGGCGCTAAGATCCACTCCGTTCCGGACTGATCGGGGGGGGGAGTGTGTCGTCCATGGAAAGCGTGGTGTCCGCGGCCGCGAGTGGGGTGACGCTGGCTTCGGGCCGGGGGGAGTTCCTGCTCGAGCTGGTGGTCCGGCTGGTGCTGCTCCGGTTCCTGCCGTTCTGGCAGCAGTTGACGATCTACGGTCTCGTCCTGGCTGCCGTTGTCGTCACGTGGATCGTCAAGCGATCGAGGGCTGGTGCGGCGCCCGGGGAGCGCGTCGCGGAGCCCGAGACCTGACATAGGGCGTCCGCCTTGTGGACCGGGGGCCGGGTCCGTCGCCCCGGCGTGGGAGGATCAGGGATGGCGGGCCAGGGCCGCGCACCCGGCCGCGCCACGCAGTTCCAGGCGCGAGCATGAGGAGCACCGTTGAGCAGGTTGCGTTGGCTGACCGCGGGCGAGTCCCACGGACCCGCACTTGTGGCGACGCTGGAGGGTCTTCCCGCCGGCGTGCCGATCACTACGGAGATGGTGGCTGACCACCTGGCCCGGCGGCGCCTCGGCTATGGGCGTGGTGCGCGCATGAAGTTCGAGCGCGACGAGGTCACCTTCCTGGGCGGCGTCCGGCACGGCCTGACCATGGGCTCGCCGATCGCGATCATGGTGGGCAACACCGAGTGGCCCAAGTGGGAACAGGTCATGGCGGCCGACCCGGTCGACCCGGAGATCCTCGCCGACCTGGCCCGCAACGCCCCGCTGACCCGGCCGCGGCCCGGCCACGCCGACCTGGCGGGCATGCAGAAGTACGGCTTCGACGAGGCCAGGCCGATCCTGGAGCGCGCCTCCGCCCGCGAGACCGCGGCCCGCGTCGCGCTCGGCGCGGTGGCCCGCTCGTACCTGAAGGAGACGGCCGGGATCGAGATCGTCAGCCATGTGACGGAACTGGCGAGCGCCAAGGCCCCTTACGGCGTCTACCCGACCCCCGCCGATGTCGAGAAGCTCGACGCCGACCCGGTGCGCTGCCTCGACGCCGACGCGTCGAAGGCGATGGTCGCCGAGATCGACCAGGCCCACAAGGACGGCGACACCCTGGGCGGCGTCGTCGAGGTGCTCGCGTACGGCGTGCCGGTCGGGCTCGGCTCGCACGTGCACTGGGACCGGCGCCTGGACGCACGCCTGGCCGCCGCGCTCATGGGCATCCAGGCCATCAAGGGCGTCGAGGTCGGCGACGGCTTCGAGCTCGCGCGGGTGCCGGGCTCCAAGGCGCACGACGAGATCGTCTCCACCGACGAGGGCATCAAGCGCACCTCCGGCCGCTCCGGCGGCACCGAGGGCGGCCTGACCACCGGTGAACTGCTGCGCGTACGCGCCGCGATGAAGCCCATCGCGACCGTGCCGCGCGCGCTCGCCACCGTCGACGTCGCCACCGGCGAGGCCACCAAGGCGCACCACCAGCGCTCCGACGTGTGTGCCGTGCCCGCGGCCGGCATCGTCGCCGAGGCGATGGTCGCCCTCGTCCTGGCCGACGCCGTCGCCGAGAAGTTCGGCGGCGACAGCGTGCCCGAGACCCGGCGGAACGTGACGTCGTACCTCGACAACCTCCAGATCCGGTGACCGGCCCGCAGATCGTTCTGGTCGGCCCCATGGGCGTGGGCAAGTCGACGGTGGGCGCGCTGCTCGCCGAACGCCTTGGCAGCGCCTACCGGGACACCGACGCCGACATCGTGGCCGCCCAGGGCCGGGAGATCGCGGACATCTTCGTGGACGAGGGTGAGCCGTACTTCCGTGAGCTCGAGCGGGAGGCCGTGCGCACGGCGCTCGCCGAGCACGACGGGATCCTCGCCCTCGGCGGCGGCGCGATCCTCGACGAGTCGACCCGGGCGCTGCTCGCATCGCAGCCCGTCGTCTATCTCTCGATGGACGTCGAGGAGGCGGTCAAGCGCACCGGCCTGAATGTCGCGCGGCCGCTGCTCGCGGTCAACCCGCGCAAGCAGTGGCGCGAACTCATGGACGCCCGCCGCCACTTGTACGCCGAAGTGGCCCGCGCCGTCGTGGCCACCGACGACCGCACCCCCGAAGAGGTCGCCCAAGCGGTCCTCGACGCACTGGAGTTGAAGGAAGCATGACGGAGATTTCGGGGCAGGCACCCACCGCCCAGGCGCCCACCCGTATCCAGGTCGGCGGTACCGCGGGCACCGAGCCGTACGAGGTGCTCGTCGGGCGGCAGCTCCTCGGTGAACTGCCCGGCCTGATCGGCGAGCAGACCAAGCGCGTCGCGATCATCCACCCCGAGGCGCTCGCCGAGACCGGTGACGCGCTCCGCCAGGACCTGGCGGACCAGGGGTACGAGGTCGTCGCGATCCAGGTGCCGAACGCCGAGGAGGCCAAGACCGCCGAGGTCGCCGCGTACTGCTGGAAGGCCCTCGGCCAGTCCGGCTTCACGCGCAGCGACATCGTCATCGGTGTCGGCGGCGGCGCCACCACCGACCTCGCCGGGTTCGTGGCCGCGACCTGGCTGCGCGGGGTGCGCTGGATCGCCGTACCGACGACCGTGCTCGGCATGGTGGACGCGGCGGTCGGCGGCAAGACCGGCATCAACACGGCCGAGGGCAAGAACCTGGTCGGGTCGTTCCACCCGCCGGCCGGTGTGCTCTGCGACCTGGCCGCCCTCGACTCGCTTCCGGTCAACGACTTCGTGTCCGGGCTCGCGGAGATCATCAAGGCCGGATTCATCGCCGACCCGACGATCCTCGAGCTGATCGAGGAGGACCCGGAGGCGGCGCGCAGCCCCAAGGGCCCGCACACCGCCGAGCTGATCGAGCGCTCCATCAAGGTCAAGGCCGAGGTCGTCTCCGGCGACCTCAAGGAGTCGGGCCTGCGCGAGATCCTCAACTACGGGCACACCCTCGCCCACGCCATCGAGAAGAACGAGCGCTACAAGTGGCGGCACGGCGCCGCCGTCTCCGTGGGCATGGCCTTCGCGGCCGAACTCGGCCGTCTGGCCGGGCGCCTGGACGACGCGACCGCCGACCGGCACCGCACCGTCCTGGAGTCGGTCGGGCTGCCCCTGAGCTACCGCTACGACCAGTGGCCCAAGCTCCTGGAGACCATGAAGGTCGACAAGAAGTCCCGCGGTGACCTGCTGCGGTTCATCGTCCTGGACGGCCTCGGCAAGCCGACCGTCCTGGAGGGCCCCGATCCGGCGGTCCTGCTCGCCGCGTACGGCGAAGTGGCGAACTAGGGCCTGTCCGATGGGTCCTGCCGGGGTCGCGACCCCTGGCACGCACTCCCCCAAGCTCTCGGCTTCGCTCGAGCAGGGAGGTGCCCCCTCCCGCGTTGTCGCCCTCCTCCGCCTTGCAGCTGCACGCACCAGGGCCCGCTCGGCCCTGCTGAATCAGCACCCGGCGCGAAGACCGGCCCGACCCATCGGACAGGCCCTAGAGCGCCTCAGCGGCGCACTGGATCAGCAACGTGGCGCATCAGAACAAGCCACGGGCACGCTGCGGCTTCCCCGGCCGTTCACACAACGTCGGCCGGGGAAGGTACCGTTCGGTAACGGGTGGCCCCGGCCGCCGCCCGACCAGCGTCAGTCGCACGAGACGGAGTGGCACCGGATGCAGCACGCAGTGGGATCTCCGCTGCCGCCGCCCCATCAGCCGGGGCACGGACCGGCCACCGGCTGGTCCCCGGCCGCACACCACCCGAGCGGTCCGCCGCCGGGTGCCGCGCCGGGCGGCCCCCCGCCTCCCGCACCGGGCTTCGCGGGCGCACCGGGCACGGCCCAGCACCCGCACGCCCCGGCACCGCAGCACGCGGGACCGGGCGTCCCGCAGCACGGTGCCGCCCCCCAGCCCCAGCACAACCACGTCCCCGGCGCCCCCGTGCCGCCGACCCCGGACACGACGGGACACATCCAGCTCCCGCCCGGCGGCCCCGTCGCCATGCCGAGCCCGCCTCCCGGCACGGCCCAGGCGGACACCGGCGCCACCACGCTCGCCGTCCTCCTCATCGGCCCCGCGGGCGCGGGCAAGACGAGCGTCGCCAAGTTCTGGGCCGAGCACCGCCGCGTACCGACGGCCCACATCAGCCTCGACGACGTACGCGAATGGGTGCGCTCGGGCTTCGCCGACCCCCAGTCGGGCTGGAACGACCACTCGGAGGCCCAGTACCGCCTGGCCCGCCGCACCTGCGGCTTCGCCGCGCGCAACTTCCTGGCCAACGGCATCTCCTGCATCCTCGACGACGCGGTCTTTCCCGACCGCCCGGTCGTCGGCCTCGGCGGCTGGAAGCGCCATGTGGGCCCCGGCCTGCTGCCCGTCGTCCTCCTCCCGGGCCTGGAGATCGTCCTGGAGCGCAACGCGGAGCGCAGCGGCAACCGCCGCCTCACGGACGAGGAAGTGGCCCGCATCCACGGCCGCATGGCCGGCTGGTACGGCTCGGGCCTCCCGATCATCGACAACTCCCAACTGGACGTCCCCGCAACGGCCCGAGTCCTGGACGACGTCCTGGCCCGCTCGATCGCGAGCCCGCCCAAGTGGTAGTCCCGGCCGCCGCCTGAAGCTCCGGGGACGTCCCTGGCCGCTCGGTCGGGTGCGCTGAACGGGCCGTCCCTCGCCGCCGCTCATAGGCTCGTTCCATGTCAGAGGTGTACGCGGCCCGCCGCGAGCGGCTGAGGGAGCGTTGTGCCGCGGGTGGCAGCGCGTCGGCGTTGGTGTCCCGCCCCGCCAACGTGCGGTATCTCGCGGGGGCGGCGCCTCATGGGGCGGTGCTTCTGCTGGGCAAGGGTGAGGATCTGCTGGTCTGCGGGGCGCCGCCCGGCGACGAGCAGGGTGAGGGGCGCCCCGACGAGGCGTTGCGGGTGCAGGTGCTCGACGGGCCCGGTGGGGATCCCGCCGTGGCGGGGGCCGATCTCGCGGCCGCGCAGGGCGTCGAGACGCTCGCCGTCGAGGAGCACCACCTGACCGTCGCCCGGCATCGCGCCCTTGGATCGGTCGCGCCCCGGCTGCGGCTCGCGGACCTCGGGGGAGCGGTCGAACAGCTGCGGCTGATCAAGGACGAGGAGGAGATCTCCTGCCTGCGGATCGCCTCCGAGATCGCGGACCAGGCGCTGAGCGAGCTCCTGGAGTCGATTCTCGTGGGGCGGACCGAACGTCACCTCGCGCTGGAACTGGAACGTCGACTTGTCGACCACGGTGCGGACGGGGCCGCCTTTCCGACGTCCGTCGGCACCGGACCCAATTCGGGGCGCGGCGGGCACCGCCCCTCCGACCGGCGCGTCGAGGAGGGCGACTTCCTCTCCGTCTGCCTGGGCGCGATCTACCGCGGCTACTGCTCTGAGATCGGGCGTACGTTCGTCATCGGTACGTCGCCCGCGGACTGGCAGATCGAGTTGTACGACCTCGTCTTCGCCGCTCAGCGGGCGGGCAGAGAGGCGCTCGGGCCGGGTGCCGCCTACCGTGACATCGACCGCGCGGCACGTCATGTACTGGACTCCGCGGGGTATGCGGACGGCCTTGCTCCACTGATGGGACACGGGGTGGGGCTCGAAATCGACGAGGACCCGCAGTTGGCGCCCGCGGCCATGGGTAAACTGGACGTCTGCGTGCCGGTCACCGTCGAACCGGGGGTTCACCTCCCGGGACGGGGTGGTGTCCGGATCGATGACACGCTCGTCGTGCGCCCCGAGGCGGACGGCGGACCCGAGCTACTCACCATTACGACCAAGGAGCTGCTCGCGCTCTAGCTTTCAGCTGTTGCGCGTGCGCCGGGGTCGTCCACGTCAGTCCAGGAGATTCCGCAACCGTGGCTTCCACGAACGACCTCAAGAACGGCCTGGTGCTCAAGCTCGACGGGGGCCAGCTCTGGTCCGTCGTCGAGTTCCAGCACGTCAAGCCCGGCAAGGGCCCCGCCTTTGTGCGCACCAAGCTCAAGAACGTGCTGTCCGGCAAGGTCGTCGACAAGACCTTCAACGCCGGCGTCAAGGTCGAGACGGCCACGATCGACAAGCGCGACATGCAGTTCTCGTACATGGACGGCGACTACTTCGTCTTCATGGACATGGAGACCTACGACCAGCTGCATGTCGACAAGAAGGCCGTCGGCGACGCCGCCAACTTCCTGATCGAGGGCTTCACCGCCACCGTCGCGCAGCACGAGGGCTCGGTGCTCTTCGTCGAGCTGCCGGCCGCCGTCGAGCTCGTCGTGAAGGAGACCGAGCCCGGCGTCCAGGGCGACCGCTCCACCGGCGGCACCAAGCCCGCCACGCTGGAGACCGACCACCAGATCCAGGTGCCGCTCTTCATCACCACCGGCGAGAAGATCAAGGTCGACACCCGCGACAGCAGCTACCTCGGCCGGGTGAACAGCTAACCGTGGCTGCTCGTAATACGGCCCGCAAGCGCGCCTTCCAGATCCTCTTCGAGGCCGACCAGCGGGGGGCCGACGTCGTGACGGTCCTCGCGGACTGGGTGCGCCACTCGCGGTCCGACACCCGGCAGCCGCCGGTCAGCGAGTTCACCATGGAGCTGGTCGAGGGGTACGCGCAGCACGCGCGCCACATCGACGAGCTGATCTCCCAGTACGCCGTCGGGTGGACCCTCGACCGGATGCCGGTCGTGGACCGCAACATCCTGCGGCTCGGCGCGTACGAGCTGATCTGGATGGACGGGACGCCCGACGCGGTGGTCCTGGACGAGGCCGTCCAGCTCGCCAAGGAGTTCTCGACGGACGATTCGCCGTCCTTCGTCAACGGCCTTCTCGGCCGTTTCAAGGACCTCAAGCCGGGGCTGCGACGCGACGAGTCGTGACCTGAGCTCACAGGCCGTACAGAGGGCCCGCAGCCACGTGCTGCGGGCCCTCTGGCGTACGTGGGTGCCCACGGGCGCCCCAGGGGCTCCCGGGCGCTCCACGGGACGCACAAGGCCGCCGGGGTGGCCGGAACCCATTGGTTCCGGCCACCCCGGCGGCACGTTTCTGCTGAGCTCTCCCTTGCGGGAGTCAGACGTCGTCGTGGGCGACGGCGCGGCGCGCGTCGGCGTCCAGGACGCCCCAGCTGATCAGCTGCTCGGTGAGGACCGAGGGCGACTGGTCGTAGATGACGGCGAGGGTGCGCAGGTCGTCCTGGCGGATCGAGAGCACCTTGCCGTTGTAGTCACCGCGCTGCGACTGGATCGTGGCCGCGTACCGCTGGAGCGGGCCCGCCTTCTCGGCCGGCACGTGCGCGAGGCGCTCCAGGTCGAGCACGAGCTTCGGCGGCGGCTCGGCGGCACCGCCCGGAGCGGTGCCGGGCAGCAGCTCCTGGACCGGGACTCCGTAGAAGTCCGCCAGCTCGGCGAGGCGCTGTACGGTCACGGCGCGGTCGCCGCGCTCGTACGAGCCGACCACTACCGCCTTCCAGCGACCCTGGGACTTTTCCTCGACGCCGTGGAGGGAAAGGCCCTGCTGGGTGCGGATGGCGCGGAGCTTGGCCCCGAGCTGTTTGGCGTATTCGCTGGACATAAAGCTCCCCGGACGCTGGGACAACGTGCGGCTCCGCCGCGCTGCTGGTAACTCACTGTGAGGTTACGCAGCGTTACTTGGCTGCGTCAAGCCGAATGGTCCGTACCGCCCCTTCCGAGGGGGGTCGTGACCGGCGGTGTTGCCACTGCTGGTACCGTGGATGGCGCAAATCCGACGTCCTTTAAGGTCCGTCCCGTGAGGCGGAGAAGGAGGTCCGTTTCATATGGACACGCACGACACGAATGAACCCGATGTCGCCCGGCCCGTGCTCGAAGGCCCGGACATCGCACGGGTGTTGACCCGTATCGCCCACGAGATCGTCGAGCGCGCCAAGGGCGCGGACGACGTGGTGCTGCTCGGCATTCCCACCCGCGGCGTCTTCCTCGCCCGGCGCCTCGCCGAGAAGCTCGAAGAGATCACCGGACGGAAGATCCCGGTTGGCTCACTCGACATCACCATGTACCGCGACGATCTGCGCATGCACCCGCCGCGCGCACTCGCCCGCACCGAGATCCCCGGTGACGGCATCGACGGCCGCCTCGTCGTCCTCGTCGACGACGTGCTCTTCTCCGGTCGCACCATCCGCGCCGCCCTCGACGGTCTGAACGACATCGGGCGCCCGCGCGCGGTGCAGCTCGCCGTCCTCGTCGACCGCGGCCACCGCGAACTCCCGATCCGCGCCGACTACGTCGGCAAGAACCTCCCCACGTCGCTGCGGGAGACGGTCAAGGTGCAGCTCGCCGAGGAGGACGGCCGGGACGCCGTACTGCTCGGTGCCAAGCCCGCCTCCGCGTAAGACCGGCTTCCCCACGGGCCCCGGGGCACACCCCTGCGCGCCCGCGTGCCCGCACACCTCCCCATCACGGAGTACACCCAGATGATGCGACACCTCATCTCGGCCGCCGACCTCACCCGCGACGACGCCGTTCTCATCCTCGACACCGCCGAGGAGATGGCCCGGGTCGCCGACCGGCCGATCAAGAAGCTGCCCGCGCTGCGCGGCCGTACGATCTGCAACCTCTTCTTCGAGGACTCGACCCGGACCCGGATCTCCTTCGAAGCCGCCGAGAAGCGCCTCTCCGCGGACGTCATCAACTTCGCCGCCAAGGGATCGAGCGTCTCCAAGGGCGAGTCCCTGAAGGACACCGCCCAGACACTGGAGGCGATGGGCGTCGACGCCGTCGTCATCCGGCACGGCGCGTCCGGCGCCCCCTACCGGCTCGCCACCTCCGGCTGGATCGACGCCCCCGTGATCAACGCGGGCGACGGCACCCACCAGCACCCCACGCAGGCGCTGCTCGACGCCTTCACCATGCGGCGCCGCCTCGTCGGCAAGGACGAGGGCCTCGGCCAGGACCTCAGCGGCAAGCGCGTCACCCTCGTCGGCGACGTCCTGCACAGCCGCGTCGCGCGTTCCAACGTCGACCTGCTGCACACCCTCGGCGCCGAGGTCACCCTGGTCGCCCCGCCCACCCTCGTACCGGTCGGCGTCGACAGCTGGCCCTGCGACGTGTCGTACGACCTGGACCGGGTGCTCCCGAAGTCCGACGCCGTGATGATGCTGCGGGTGCAGCGCGAGCGCATGAACGCCGCGTTCTTCCCGACCGAGCGCGAGTACTCGCGCCGCTACGGCCTGGACGGCGAGCGCATGGCGAAGATGCCCGAGCACGCCATCGTGATGCACCCCGGCCCGATGGTCCGCGGCATGGAGATCACCGCCGAGGTCGCCGACTCCGACCGCTGCACGGTCATCGAGCAGGTCGCCAACGGCGTCCACACCCGGATGGCCGTCCTGTATCTGCTCCTGGGCGGGAATGAACCCGCCGTCACCCACACCCGCCCCACCGGTTCCGAGGAGAAGTAGACCCATGAGCAAGACCCTGATCCGTGGTGCGCAGGTGCTCGGCGGCGAGCCCCAGGACGTTCTCATCGACGGCGAGACCATCCTCGAAGTCGGCACCGGCATCGAGGCGGGCGACGACGTGACCGTCGTCGAGGCCGAAGGCCAGATCCTGCTGCCCGGCCTCGTCGACCTCCACACCCACCTGCGCGAGCCCGGCCGCGAGGACTCCGAGACCGTCCTGACCGGCACCCGCGCCGCCGCCTCCGGTGGCTACACCGCCGTGTTCGCCATGGCCAACACCTTCCCGGTCGCCGACACCGCCGGCGTCGTCGAGCAGGTCTACCGCCTCGGCAAGGAGTCCGGCTACGCGGACGTGCAGCCGATCGGCGCCGTCACCGTCGGCCTCGAGGGCAAGAAGCTCGCCGAGCTCGGTGCCATGCACGAGTCCGCCGCCGGCGTCACCGTCTTCTCCGACGACGGCAAGTGCGTCCACGACGCCGTGATCATGCGCCGCGCCCTGGAGTACGTGAAGGCCTTCGGCGGCGTCGTCGCCCAGCACGCGCAGGAGCCGCGCCTCACCGAGGGCGCCCAGATGAACGAGGGCGTCGTCTCCGCGGAGCTGGGCCTCGGCGGCTGGCCCGCCGTCGCCGAGGAGTCGATCATCGCGCGTGACGTGCTGCTCGCCGAGCACGTGGGCTCGCGGGTGCACATCTGCCACCTGTCGACCGCCGGTTCCGTCGAGATCGTCCGCTGGGCGAAGTCGCGCGGCATCGACGTGACGGCGGAGGTCACGCCGCACCACCTCCTCCTCACCGACGAGATGGTCCGCTCGTACAACCCCGTCTACAAGGTCAACCCGCCGCTGCGCACCGAGCGCGACGTGATGGCGCTGCGCGAGGCGCTCGCCGACGGCACGATCGACATCGTCGCCACCGACCACGCCCCGCACCCGCACGAGGACAAGGACTGCGAGTGGGCCGCGGCCGCCATGGGCATGGTCGGCCTGGAGACCGCGCTCTCCGTCGTCCAGCAGACGATGGTCGAGACGGGCCTGCTGACCTGGGCCGCGGTCGCCGACCGGATGTCCGTCAAGCCCGCCGAGATCGGCGGCGCGAAGGGCCACGGCCGTCCCGTCTCGGAGGGTGAGCCCGCCAACCTCACACTCGTCGATCCGGCATACCGTGGTGTCGTGGACCCTGCGGGCTTCGCCTCGCGCAGCGGCAACACCCCCTACGAGGGCCGTGAGCTGCCGGGCCGCGTGACGCACACGTGGCTGCGGGGCCGCGCCACGCTCGTCGACGGGAAGCTCGCGTGACATCTCTTCTGGAACTTGCTGCCGAGAAGGAATCGGCGGACGTGACCGACTGGGCCGCCCGCGCGGGCTGGGTCGTCGGACTTCTTCTCTTCATCGCGCTCGTCTACTGGCTGATGCGCGAGGGCTGGAAGTGGCGCGGCACGCTCCAGAGCGACCTGCCGTCGCTTCCCGTGGTGCCGGATGACGCGGGCCCGGCGAAACTTGAGCTCAGCGGCCGCTACCACGGCTCGACCTCGGCAGGGCAGTGGCTCGACCGCATCGTGGCGCACGGTCTCGGCACCCGCAGCCGCGTGGAGCTGACGCTCACGGACGCGGGCCTCGATGTCGTACGCCCCGGGGCCGCCGACTTCTTCGTCCCGGTGGCCCAGCTGCGCGAGGCCCGCCTCGACAAGGGCATCGCAGGCAAGGTCCTGGCCGAGGGCGGACTGCTGATCGTCACGTGGGAGCACGGCGGGAAGCGACTCGACTCCGGCTTCCGCTCGGACCACGCGGCCGAGCAGGCCGAGTGGGTCGAGGCCATCAACAACATGATCAACACCAAGAGCACGAACAGCACTACGGAAGGCACCGCACGATGACGACCTCCACCAGGGGAGCCAGCAAGGTTCCCGCCGTACTCGTCCTGGAGGACGGCCGCATCTTCCGCGGCCGCGCCTACGGGGCCGTGGGGGAGACCTTCGGCGAAGCGGTGTTCTCCACCGGCATGACCGGCTACCAGGAGACGCTGACCGACCCCTCGTACCACCGCCAGGTCGTCGTCATGACGGCCCCGCACGTCGGCAACACCGGCGTCAACGACGAGGACCCCGAGTCGAAGCGGATCTGGGTCGCCGGATACGTCGTGCGTGACCCCGCACGCGTGTCCTCCAACTGGCGCTCCCAGCGCACCCTCGACGAGGAACTCGTCAACCAGGGCGTCGTGGGCATCAGCGGCATCGACACGCGTGCGCTCACCCGCCACCTGCGCGAGCGCGGCGCGATGCGCGTCGGCATCTTCTCCGGCAACGCGCTCCCGGACGCGGGCGTGATGCTCGCCGAGGTCCGCCAGCAGCCCGAGATGAAGGGCTCGAACCTCGCCGCGGAGGTCGCCACCAAGGAGACGTACATCGTCCCCGCGATCGGCGAGAAGCGCTTCACGGTCGCCGCCGTCGACCTCGGCATCAAGGGCATGACCCCGCACCGCATGGCCGAGCGCGGGATCGAGGTGCACGTCCTGCCCGCGACCGCGACCGCCGATGACATCTACGCGGTCGAGCCCGACGGCGTGTTCTTCTCCAACGGTCCCGGCGACCCGGCGACCGCGGACGGCCCCGTTGCCGTCATGCGAGCCGTCCTGGAGCGCAAGACGCCGCTGTTCGGCATCTGCTTCGGCAACCAGATCCTCGGCCGTGCCCTCGGGTTCGGCACGTACAAGCTGAAGTACGGCCACCGCGGCATCAACCAGCCCGTGCAGGACCGCACCACCGGCAAGGTCGAGGTCACCGCGCACAACCACGGATTCGCCGTGGACGCGCCGCTCGACAAGGCCTCCGACACCCCTTACGGACGCGCCGAGGTCTCCCACGTGTGCCTCAACGACCAGGTGGTGGAGGGGCTCCAGCTCCTCGACCAGCCCGCGTTCAGCGTCCAGTACCACCCCGAAGCGGCTGCAGGACCGCACGACGCCGCGTACCTCTTCGACCGCTTCGTATCCCTGATGACCGCAGAAGGAGCCCAGCGTGCCTAAGCGCACCGATATCCAGTCCGTCCTGGTCATCGGCTCCGGCCCGATCGTCATCGGCCAGGCAGCGGAGTTCGACTACTCCGGCACCCAGGCCTGCCGCGTCCTCAAGGCCGAGGGCCTGCGCGTCATCCTGGTCAACTCGAACCCGGCGACGATCATGACCGACCCGGAGATCGCCGACGCGACGTACGTCGAGCCGATCACCCCGGAGTTCGTCGAGAAGATCATCGCCAAGGAGCGCCCCGACGCGCTGCTTCCGACGCTGGGCGGCCAGACGGCGCTCAACACGGCGATCTCGATGCACGAGCAGGGTGTCCTCGAGAAGTACGGCGTCGAGCTCATCGGCGCCAATGTCGAGGCGATCAACAAGGGCGAGGACCGCGACCTCTTCAAGGGCGTCGTCGAAGAGGTCAACAAGAAGATCGGGCACGGCGAGTCCGCCCGCTCGTACATCTGCCACTCCATGGACGACGTCCTCAAGGGTGTCGAGGAGCTGGGCGGCTACCCCGTGGTCGTCCGCCCGTCCTTCACCATGGGCGGCGCCGGTTCCGGCTTCGCGCACGACGAGGAGGAGCTGCGCCGCATCGCCGGGCAGGGCCTCACGCTCTCGCCGACCACCGAGGTGCTCCTCGAGGAGTCCATCCTCGGCTGGAAGGAGTACGAGCTGGAGCTGATGCGCGACAAGCACGACAACGTGGTGGTCGTCTGCTCCATCGAGAACTTCGACCCGATGGGCGTGCACACCGGCGACTCGATCACCGTCGCGCCCGCGATGACGCTGACCGACCGCGAGTACCAGACCCTGCGGGACGTCGGCATCGCGATCATCCGCGAGGTCGGCGTCGACACCGGCGGCTGCAACATCCAGTTCGCCATCGACCCGAAGGACGGCCGGGTCATCGTCATCGAGATGAACCCGCGTGTCTCGCGGTCCTCCGCGCTCGCGTCGAAGGCCACCGGCTTCCCGATCGCGAAGATCGCCGCGAAGCTGGCCGTCGGCTACACGCTGGACGAGATCCCGAACGACATCACCGAGAAGACCCCGGCCTCCTTCGAGCCGACCCTCGACTACGTAGTCGTGAAGGCCCCGCGTTTCGCCTTCGAGAAGTTCCCCTCGGCGGACTCGACCCTGACGACCACCATGAAGTCGGTCGGCGAGGCCATGGCCATCGGCCGCAACTTCACCGAGGCGCTGCAGAAGGCGCTGCGGTCCCTGGAGAAGAAGGGCTCGCAGTTCACTTTCGTGGGCGAGCCGGGCGACAAGGCGCTTCTTCTTGAAGAAGCGGTGCGTCCCACCGACGGACGCATCAACTCCGTCATGCAGGCCATCCGCGCCGGCGCCACCCCGGAAGAGGTCTTCGACGCCACGAAGATCGACCCGTGGTTCGTCGACCAGCTCTTCCTGATCAAGGAGATCGCGGACGAGCTGACCGCCGCCGAGCGCCTGGACGCCGACCTCTTGGCCGAGGCCAAGCGGCACGGCTTCTCCGACGCCCAGATCGCCGAGATCCGCGGCCTGCGCGAGGACGTCGTCCGCGAGGTGCGGCACGCCCTCGGTGTCCGCCCGGTCTACAAGACGGTCGACACCTGCGCCGCCGAGTTCGCAGCGAAGACGCCGTACTTCTACTCCTCGTACGACGAGGAGAACGAGGTCGCCAAGCGCGACAAGCCCGCGGTCATCATCCTGGGCTCGGGTCCGAACCGCATCGGCCAGGGCATCGAGTTCGACTACTCCTGCGTCCACGCCTCCTTCGCGCTCAGCGACGCGGGCTACGAGACCGTGATGGTCAACTGCAACCCCGAGACCGTCTCCACGGACTACGACACCTCCGACCGTCTGTACTTCGAGCCGCTGACGCTCGAAGACGTCCTGGAGATCGTCAACGCCGAGGCGCAGGCCGGGCCGATCGCGGGCGTCATCGTCCAGCTCGGCGGCCAGACCCCGCTGGGTCTCTCGCAGGCCCTGAAGGACAACGGCGTACCGGTCGTGGGCACTTCGCCCGAGGCCATCCATGCCGCCGAGGACCGCGGCGCCTTCGGCCGTGTGCTCGCGGAGGCCGGTCTCCCGGCGCCGAAGCACGGCACCGCCACGACCTTCGCCGAGGCCAAGGCCATCGCCGACGAGATCGGCTACCCCGTCCTCGTCCGGCCGTCGTACGTGCTCGGCGGCCGCGGCATGGAGATCGTGTACGACGAGACCCGCCTCTCCGCGTACATCGAGGAGTCGACCGAGATCAGCCCCTCGCGTCCTGTCCTCGTCGACCGCTTCCTGGACGACGCGATCGAGATCGACGTGGACGCGCTCTACGACGGCACCGAGCTCTACCTCGGCGGCGTCATGGAGCACATCGAGGAGGCCGGCATCCACTCCGGCGACTCGGCGTGCGCGCTGCCCCCGATCACGCTCGGCGGCTTCGACATCAAGCGGCTTCGCGCCTCCACGGAGGGCATCGCCAAGGGCGTCGGCGTCCGCGGTCTTATCAACATCCAGTTCGCGATGGCGGGCGACATTCTGTACGTCCTCGAGGCCAATCCGCGTGCCTCGCGCACCGTCCCCTTCACCTCGAAGGCGACCGCGGTGCCGCTGGCCAAGGCCGCCGCGCGCATCTCGCTCGGCACCACCATCGCCGAGCTGCGCGCGGAGGGCATGCTGCCCGCGACCGGTGACGGCGGCACGCTGCCGATGGACGCGCCGATCTCGGTGAAGGAAGCCGTCATGCCGTGGTCGCGCTTCCGCGACATCCACGGGCGCGGCGTCGACACCGTCCTCGGCCCGGAGATGCGCTCCACCGGTGAAGTCATGGGCATCGACTCGGTGTTCGGCACCGCGTACGCCAAGTCGCAGGCGGGCGCCTACGGTCCGCTGCCGACCAAGGGCCGCGCGTTCATCTCCGTCGCCAACCGCGACAAGCGCTCGATGATCTTCCCCGCGCGTGAACTGGTCGCGCACGGCTTCGAGTTGATGGCCACGTCCGGCACGGCCGAGGTGCTCAAGCGCAACGGCATCAACGCCACCGTCGTGCGCAAGCAGTCGGAGGGCGAGGGCCCGAACGGCGAGAAGACGATCGTCCAGCTGATCCACGACGGCGCGGTCGACCTCATCGTCAACACCCCGTACGGCACCGGCGGCCGTCTCGACGGCTACGACATCCGTACGGCGGCCGTGTCCCGCTCCGTGCCGTGCCTCACGACGGTCCAGGCGCTCGCCGCCGCCGTCCAGGGCATCGACGCGCTCAACCACGGGGACGTGGGCGTCCGTTCACTCCAGGAACACGCGGAGCATCTGACCGCGGCCCGCGACTAGCAGCCCACTAGGGGGACACCGATCCGGTGTCCCCCTTCTGGTGAGGACACGTACATGTACAAGCTTTTCTTCAACCTCGTCTTCAAGCGCATGGACCCGGAGCAGGCCCACTACATGGCCTTCCGCTGGATCCGGCTCGCGGCCCGCATCCCCGTGCTGCGCACCTTCGTCGCGGCCGTCCTCGCGCCGCGCCACAAGGAGCTGCGCACCGAGGCCTTCGGGCTGCGGATGCACGGTCCCTTCGGGCTCGCGGCGGGCTTCGACAAGAACGCCGTCGCGATCGACGGCATGTCGATGCTCGGCTTCGACCACATCGAGATCGGCACGGTCACGGGCGAGCCGCAGCCCGGCAACCCCAAGAAGCGGCTCTTCCGCCTCGTCCAGGACCGGGCGCTGATCAACCGCATGGGCTTCAACAACGAAGGCTCGGCGGCCGTGGCCGAGCGTCTGGGCGCCCGCAAGGCCGTCTTCAGGACGGTCGTGGGCGTGAACATCGGCAAGACCAAGGTCGTGCCCGAGGAGGAGGCGGCCGGCGACTACGTGAAGTCGACCGAGCGGCTCGCCACCCACGCCGACTACCTCGTGGTCAACGTGTCGTCCCCGAACACTCCCGGCCTGCGCAACCTCCAGGCCACGGAGTCGCTGCGCCCGCTCCTGACCGCCGTACGCGAGGCGGCCGACCGGAGCGTCACCGGGCGGCGCGTGCCGCTCCTGGTGAAGATCGCCCCCGACCTGGCGGACGAGGACATCGACGCGGTGGCGGACCTGGCCGTCGAGCTCGGCCTGGACGGCATCATTGCCACGAACACGACCATCGCCCGCGAAGGACTCGGTTTGCAATCCGAACCTTCGCTCTACGGAGAGACCGGCGGGCTCTCGGGGGCTCCGCTCAAGGAGCGCTCCCTCGAAGTCCTGCGCCGCCTCTACGCGCGCGTGGGCGACCGCATCACGCTCGTGGGCGTCGGCGGCATCGAGAACGCCGAGGACGCCTGGCAGCGGATCCTCGCCGGCGCCACCCTGGTCCAGGGCTACAGCGCCTTCATCTACGAAGGGCCCTTCTGGGGACGCGCGATCCACAAGGGGCTCGCCGCGCGCCTTCGGACGAGCCCGTACGCCACCCTGGCCGACGCCGTCGGCGCCGACGTGAGGAAGCCCGAATGACCGGCATGAGCGTCCTTGAACCCTTCGGTACACGCCTTCGTCACGCCATGGACGAGCGCGGGCCCCTCTGCGTCGGCATCGACCCGCACGCGTCCCTGCTGTCCGCCTGGGGTCTGAACGACGACATCGCGGGCCTGGAGCGGTTCACGGGGACGGTCGTCGAGGCGCTCGCCGGGACCGTCGCCGTCTTCAAGCCGCAGAGCGCGTTCTTCGAGCGCTTCGGGTCGCGCGGTATCGCCGTACTGGAGAAGGCGGTCCAGGAGCTGCGCGCGGCCGGTGCCCTGGTGGTCATGGACGCCAAGCGCGGCGACATCGGCTCGACCATGGCCGCGTACGCCGAGACCTTCCTGCACAAGGACTCGCCGCTGTTCAGCGACGCGCTCACGGTCTCGCCCTACTTGGGCTACGGCTCGCTGAAGCCGGCCGTCGACCTCGCACGTGAGAACGGCACGGGCCTCTTCGTGCTCGCCCTGACCTCGAACCCCGAGGGCGCCGAGGTGCAGCACGCGGTGCGCGAGGACGGCCGCACGGTCGGCGCGACGATGCTGGGGCACCTGGCCGCCGACAACGCCGGTGCGCAGCCCCTGGGATCCTTCGGCGCCGTCGTCGGGGCGACCCTGGGGGACCTGTCCTCCTACGACCTCGCGATCAACGGCCCGCTGCTCGCCCCCGGGATCGGGGCTCAGGGGGCCACGCCAGCGGATCTGCCGGGTGTCTTCGGGGCGTCCGTACGCAATGTCGTGCCGAGCGTCAGCCGCGGCGTCCTGCGGCACGGTCCCGACGTGGCGGGGCTGCGTGACGCGGCGGCCCGGTTCGCGGACGAGATCCGGGCGGCCGTCGCCGCTGCCTGATCGCGCTCTCTCCGCCCCGGTTCCGGCCTTCTGGAGCCGGGGCGGAGGTGTTTTTACGCCCTGGGAGGACGCCTCGGGACGGGCGTATACGTTTCGTTGATGGCTCACCAGGCCAAATCCGGGGTGAAATGCCCGATATGTACGGCTCGACAGAGGCTGACCAGGACTTTTCGTCTGTTCTCGCTGACTCTGGCGGCCATGGCCGCTAGTCTCCGACGAGAGCGAACGGGCAAGCGTCGAGCAGGCGCGTTGCACGTTGCTCACCAGGTGTGGGGCGACTAGGTTCCTCACCGGTCCGTATCCGACAGTTCGACATCCGAGGTGACGTAGGCGTGGCTCTTCCGCCCCTTACCCCTGAACAGCGCGCAGCCGCGCTCGAAAAGGCCGCCGCGGCTCGCCGGGAGCGGGCCGAGGTCAAGAATCGACTCAAGCACTCCGGCGCCTCTCTTCACGAGGTCATCAAGCAGGGTCAGGAGAACGACGTCATCGGAAAGATGAAGGTCTCCGCCCTCCTGGAGTCCCTGCCGGGCGTGGGCAAGGTCCGCGCCAAGCAGATCATGGAGCGACTTGGCATCTCCGAGAGTCGCCGCGTGCGAGGTCTCGGCTCGAATCAGATCGCATCACTGGAGCGTGAGTTCGGCGGCAGTGCCGCTGGCTGATGTTCTCAGGCACCCCTGAGAACCTGGATAATCGCTGCATGGCTGCAACATCCCGGGGGACGACCCCCGTGCCCCCGGACGTACGTCCGCGGCTGACCGTGCTCTCCGGCCCCTCCGGGGTCGGCAAGAGCACGGTCGTCGCTCATCTGCGCAAGGAACACCCCGAGGTCTGGCTCTCGGTCTCGGCCACGACCCGCAAGCCGCGCCCCGGCGAGAAGCACGGTGTCCAGTATTTCTTTGTCTCCGACGAGGAAATGGACAAGCTGATCGCCAATGGCGAGCTGCTCGAATGGGCCGAGTTCGCGGGAAACCGCTATGGCACACCGCGGGCCGCGGTGATCGAGCGTCTGGAGGCGGGCGAGCCCGTTCTCCTGGAAATCGATCTGCAGGGCGCGCGCCTGGTGCGCGAGTCGATGCCCGAGGCGCAGCTTGTCTTCCTCGCCCCGCCGAGCTGGGACGAGCTGGTCCGCCGGCTCACCGGCCGGGGGACCGAGGCGCCCGAGGTCATCGAGCGCAGGCTCGAGGCCGCGAAGACCGAACTCGCCGCCGAGGAAGAGTTCGATACGACCCTGGTCAATACCTCCGTCGAGGACGTGGCCCGTGAGCTGCTAGCCTTGATGAAAGTTGTTTGATCTTCACCACAGTTCGACCACAGTTTGATCTTCATTTCCCCATCGGAAGGCAGAGCGTGTCCTCTTCCATCACCGCGCCCGAGGGCATCATCAACCCGCCGATTGATGAGCTGCTCGAAGCTACCGACTCGAAGTACAGCCTCGTGATCTACGCCGCCAAGCGCGCGCGCCAGATCAACGCGTACTACTCGCAGCTCGGTGAGGGCCTGCTGGAGTACGTCGGCCCCCTGGTGGACACCCACGTCCACGAGAAGCCGCTCTCGATCGCGCTCCGCGAGATCAACGCGGGTCTGCTGACGTCCGAGGCCATCGAGGGCCCGGCTCAGTAAGCATCAGTTTTCTTCGGCCACAGGCCCGGCAGCGCGGCTGTCGGGCCTGTGGTGTGTCATGGAGTCGTACGTTCCCGAGTGCGGGGATCCGAGTGCGGGGAGGCACCGTGGGCAAGCCCAAGGTCGTTCTGGGGGTCAGTGGCGGGATCGCCGCGTACAAGGCCTGTGAGCTGCTGCGGCGGCTGACCGAGTCGGGCCACGACGTACGCGTCGTGCCGACCGAAGCGGCGCTGCACTTCGTGGGGGCCGCGACCTGGTCGGCGCTGTCCGGCAACCCGGTCTCGACCGAGGTGTGGGACTCCGTCGACGAGGTGCCGCACGTACGGATCGGTCAGTCCGCCGACGTCGTGATCGTCGCCCCGGCGACCGCCGACATGATGGCGAAGGCGGCCCACGGCCTCGCCGACGACCTCCTGACGAACACACTCCTCACCGCCCGCTGTCCGGTGATCTTCGCACCCGCGATGCACACGGAGATGTGGGAGCACCCCGCCACGCAGGAGAACGTCGCCACGCTCCGCCGCCGCGGTGCCCTGGTCATCGAGCCCGCCGTCGGCCGCCTCACCGGCGTGGACACGGGCAAGGGCCGCTTCCCCGAGCCCGCCGAGCTCTTCGAGGTCGTACGCCGTGTCCTCGCCCGCGGCGACCTGGCCCGCGACCTCACGGGCCGGCACGTGGTGGTCAGCGCGGGCGGGACGCGCGAGCCGCTCGACCCGGTCCGCTTCCTCGGCAACCGCTCCTCCGGCAAGCAGGGCTACGCACTCGCCCGCAGCGCGGCCGCGCGCGGGGCCAGGGTCACGCTGCTCTCGGCGAACGCCGCGCTGCCGGACCCGGCGGGCGTGGACGTCGTACCCGTCGGCACGGCCGTCCAGCTCCGCGAGGCGGTCCTCAAGGCCGCGGCGGACGCTGACGCCGTGGTGATGGCCGCCGCCGTGGCGGACTTCCGGCCCGAGACGTATGCGACCGGGAAGATCAAGAAGAGGGACGGCCAGGAGCCGGCCCCGGTCGCCCTGGTCCGCAATCCCGACATCCTCGCCGAGATCGCGGGCGACCGGCCGCGCCCCGGCCAGGTGGTCGTCGGCTTCGCCGCCGAGACCGACGACGTCCTCGCCAACGGCCGCGCCAAGCTGGCACGCAAGGGCTGCGATCTGCTGGTCGTCAACGAGGTCGGCGAACGCAAGACGTTCGGCTCCGAGGAGAACGAGGCGGTCGTGCTCGGCGCGGACGGCAGCGAGACGCCGGTGCCGTACGGACCGAAGGAAGCGCTGGCGGACACCGTCTGGGATCTGGTGGCGGAACGTCTGGCGAAGAAGTAGTCGCTGAACGTCTGGTGAAGTCGGGGCGTAACCTCGAGAAAGCAGTAGAGGATCGTCCTCACGACGTAAGGGGCGCAAACCCCGAGGTCGAATGTCACATTCGCCCCACTGGACGCCCCAAACCCGGGAAATTCGGGCGCGAGGCCCTCTGGTGGAGACCGATCGTCGTATCGCACAATGCAGTGCCGCAGGTCACAGCGCTCCCAAGTGGCGAGACACGTGGTCCGGCGGTTCAGTACGACCGATAAACTGGTCTCGGACGATGTCGAGCGCAGCTCTCGGCCCGTCCACCAATGATCAGCCAGCAGCCGCTGCAACCACAGGGAGCGATGTGTCCCGCCGTCTCTTCACCTCGGAGTCTGTGACCGAGGGTCACCCCGACAAGATCGCTGACCAGATCAGCGACACCATTCTCGACGCGCTTCTGCGGGAGGACCCGAAGTCCCGGGTCGCCGTGGAGACGCTGATCACCACCGGCCTCGTCCACGTCGCCGGCGAGGTCACGACGAAGGCGTACGCGCCGATCGCGCAGCTCGTGCGCGAGAAGATCCTCGAGATCGGTTACGACTCCTCGAAGAAGGGCTTCGACGGCGCCTCCTGTGGCGTCTCGGTGTCCATCGGTTCGCAGTCCCCCGACATCGCTCAGGGCGTCGACACGGCGTACGAGAAGCGCGTGGAGGGCGATGAGGACGAGCTCGACAAGCAGGGCGCGGGCGACCAGGGCCTGATGTTCGGCTACGCGTGCGACGAGACGCCGGAGCTGATGCCGCTCCCGATCCACCTCGCGCACCGTCTGTCGCGCCGCCTGTCCGAGGTCCGCAAGAACGGGACCATCCCGTACCTGCGTCCCGACGGCAAGACCCAGGTCACCATCGAGTACGACGGCGACAAGGCCGTCCGCCTCGACACGGTCGTCGTCTCGTCCCAGCACGCGTCGGACATCGACCTGGACTCGCTCCTGGCGCCCGACATCCGGGAGTTCGTGGTCGAGCCGGAGCTGAAGGCCCTCCTCGAGGACGGCATCAAGCTGGAGACCGAGGGCTACCGCCTCCTGGTCAACCCCACCGGCCGCTTCGAGATCGGCGGCCCGATGGGCGACGCCGGCCTGACCGGCCGCAAGATCATCATCGACACGTATGGCGGCATGGCCCGCCACGGCGGCGGCGCCTTCTCGGGCAAGGACCCGTCGAAGGTCGACCGTTCGGCGGCGTACGCGATGCGCTGGGTCGCCAAGAACGTCGTCGCGGCCGGCCTCGCGGCCCGCTGCGAGGTCCAGGTCGCGTACGCGATCGGCAAGGCCGAGCCGGTGGGCCTGTTCGTGGAGACCTTCGGCACGGCCACGGTCGACACCGACAAGATCGAGGCCGCCATCTCCGAGGTCTTCGACCTCCGTCCGGCCGCGATCATCCGCGACCTGGACCTGCTCCGCCCGATCTACTCCCAGACCGCGGCGTACGGCCACTTCGGCCGCGCGATTCCCGACTTCACGTGGGAGCGGACGGACCGGGTGGAGGCGTTGCGGAAGGCTGCGGGGCTGTAGTCCTGGCGTTCCTGGCTTATTGAGGCCCGGCTTTCCTCAAGGGAGAGTCGGGCCTCAGCACGTCAGGTGTCCTGGTCGGCCGGGCCGTCGTCCTGTGCGGATGGATCCGTGCCGTCCGCATGCGGCGCCGTGGGCTGTCCACCGAAACGGCGGCGCAATTCCTCAGCGGTTGCCGAATCCCTGGCGGAGATGGCCAGGGCGAGCTGATCGGCGATCAGAGCACTCTCATCGTCTCCCGGCCGGAACCCCACAAGACGGAACGCATCAGTAAACAGATCCGCTGCCTCAGGGGCGTCGGGTCCGGAACGGAGCGGGGCCCGATCAGGCAGCGGATCGGCCTGCTCCGCTCCGGGGAACGCCGGCCCAGGCATACCAGGGGAGTGGGCGCTGTCCGGGACCAGGTGCCGGAAGGGTTCGTCGACCTCGGCGTTGTTCGCGGCCGATGAGAGCCGTGCCAGCAGGCCGATGTCCTTGACGGTCTTCTCCACATGGTCGTCGTTCTTGGCCAGCCACCACACGACCGCGCTGCCCGTGCTCTGCAGGACGTCGTCGCCGAGATACTCCCGTTTGTTCTGCTCGTACTTGCGCTGGTGTTCCCACACCGCCTCGTCCTTCCGGATGGCTGCGAGCCGGTCGAGGCGCTCCTGGTCCTCGTCCGCGAGCGTGAGATGCACGTCGAGAGCCATGGCTTGCACATGACCTTCGCGGTCCCGCTCCATCACCCCGAGCGCGCCGTTCAGTTCGTGCTGGACGAGGGCGCTTCTGAACGGCTTCAGACCGGACGTCACCTGACGGGCCCGGGCCAGTACCGCCTCCACCGCAAGTGCGCCCGGATTGATCAACTGATCGCTCGACGTGGGGTCCACCGGACACCAACGCACGCGTGCGGAGAAGAGGAAGTCGTAGTCGGCGAGTTGGCTGGGGATGGGGACTCGGGTGACCTGCAGTTCACGCCGCTCGACGGGTGGGGAGGGTTGTTCGGGGAGCGTCCCGGGTGGGAAGGGAGCCCGCTGCTGCACGCGGGTCGCGGTGACCGCTCCGACGGTCCCCGCGACGAGCAGCAGACTGATGGCCCCGGACCACATCCACACGGGCCAGTCCAGAGTGAGACCGAGGATGAGCACGAGTAGGGCGCTGATCAGGCTGAGGAAGACCGATACGGTCTTCTGGCCGGAACTCATGACGGTGGTACCTCCAGCTGGTGGGGCCGCTGAGCGAAGTGTGTGCGCTGCGCCGTGTTGATCGTGCGCAGTAGGCGGGAGGCCAGTGCGGGAGATATCGCCCGCCGACCGTCGGCGTAGATGCGACTGAGGACCGGGTAGCGGGCCCCGGTGGCTTCTACCAGGATGTCCAGCGCCGAGTCGGCGAGCGACCGGTCGGCCACCCTGTCGGCCGTGACCAGCCAGTTCTGGGCGCATGGTGCCCAGCGCTGCGGGCTGATCAGGTCGAACACCATGCGCCAGCAGGTGGTGAGCCACTCCCGGGTCGACCTCGACAACAGGAACCTGTCCGGGAGTTCCTCGAAGTCGAGGAACAGATCGGCGTCCGGTCGGTGATACTGCGACGACTGGGCGGTGGCGAACCGTGCGAGGAGCAGGCGCTGGAGGCTGGCGTCCTGGTGCACATGGCGCAGGAGGCCCTCGCGGGCGATGGCGGTGTGTGTTTCGCGGCGCGCGAGATGGTGGAGCCGCACAAGCGCCGCCTCGGGGTGGCGCGATGACATCACCTTCTCGCAGACCTCGACGAGGACCTCGCGCAGGTGGTCCGTCGGGCGGGTAGTGCTCCAGCCGTAGATCGCCGCCCTGAACTTGCCGCCGAACTCCTCGCTGTCGATGGCCTGTTTGAGGAGGTACGCGGCCGCCTTCACCTCCGTGGCCCGGGGGGCACCGGGCCGAGTCCATTGGACGACGAGCTTGGCCAGGGCCTCGGTGTCGCCCGTGGACATGCAGAGGCCGGTGAACCTGCGTACGAGTTCTTCGCGATCGGCGTCGGTGAGTTCGTGCAGCTTCAGTGCCTCGCTCACCCAAGTCTTCAGGGGCTCCCGGACGTCGGGCATGTTGGTCCAGAAATGACGACGGGCGGCGGACGCGAACTTCTCCTGCTTGAAGCGAACACAGCCATCGGCGTCCAGGCGTGCGGCAATGGTCTCCAGGTTCTGCGAGAGTCCCATGCGCTCCAGGACCGGTCGGTCGTCCCCGGCGGAGCCCACTTCGGCCAGGAGCGAGGTCGTCCCTCGGTGGATGGCCTCGGCCCGTGCGCCGTGCAGCATGGCCGTGGCGAGGAGGAGGGCTCGCTGCCTGCCCTCACTCAACTCCGGTACGAGGAGCGCCACTTCGTGGCTGCGATCTGTCTGGGCCTCGATGGCGGCGCCCCACCACGAAGTGAAACTGCCTTGTCCGTCGGCGGACGCCCGCGCCTCGACGATGCGTTCGGCGAGCCGTGCCACGTCTCGCATCGGTGGGCGCGTGTCGAGAAAGGAGTGCAGTACGTCGGGAAGGGGCCGCCAGACGGAATCGTTCATGAGGTGGCTCCGCAAGTGGCGGGCCACGGCTTCCACCCCGTTGGGACGGCCTATCGACGTACGCACGAACTCCGTCGACAGACGGGCCTCGAAGCCGTACGGGAGCACTACGGCGAGAAAGGCACGCTTGCGCAGGAGCTCGTGACGGAAGTCGGAGAGATCCCTGTGCACTGTGTTCCACACGGTCTCGTCCACGGCTGACAGGTCGAGCAACATCCGGTCTTCTTCGCCGATGAGTTCGGGGGGAAGGCATGTCGGTTCTCCCTGGCCGATCTCCGGAACGAGCTCGTGGTACGTCCCCTTGCCGTGCGGAAGTTCACAGAGCAGCACCTTCGCCGTGGAGCACCGGCCGCTCCCCGCCTCGCCGTGCAGGAAGAGTGTCCGGTGCGATTCCAAGGCGTCGTAGGCGGCGTTCATGCCCTCGGGGCGTGCGAACTGACGTTGGAGGCGCTCCAGTTGGTCGTGCGCGACGCGCCGGGGAGTGGTGGCGGTGGTCTTCAGGAGGGCCGGTCGGCCCGGGAGCTGTGGCGTCGCGAAGAAGTTCAGATACATGTCACCGGCCGCACTGAGTGGCCCGGCCGGGAATCCATGGGGCATGTCGAGGGCATCGCTCATTGGTCGTCGTCCTTGTCCTTGGACGAACGCCCGAAGCTCTGGCGGATGTTCTCGATGCTCCCCTCGCTGTAGTTGGCGCCGTCGCCGGACTGATGCACGGAGCGGTTGCTGGGGCCGATGTGGACAGGGCCGTGTGTCGGGCCGTTGACGCTGGTGACGTTGCCGCCCACTGTCCCTGTTTGGACGGCTGTCCCGCTCTCCACACCGCCCATAGTGTTCTGCGCTGTGCTCGGCCTCGGCTCAGCCTTCGCCTCCCTGTCGGCCTTGGCGAGTTCGGGCACGAGTGTGGTGAGAGCGTCACCGATGTGCTTGAGGTCGTTCTCGTTGTTCTGGGTGTCGTACCTCAGCGTCTGGCAGTCGGCGAGGCGGGCCAGTGACGGAGGGAGATCGGTCTTGGCGGGGCGCTCGGTCTTTCGGCCTATCAGCACCGGCACGACGCGGATGTCGCACAGGAAGGCCTCCTGGATCTCCAGGCGTACCCAGTCCTCCGCACGCTGTAGAGCGGGATGGCCGGCCCACCGGGGACCGATGAGTGCGAGGAGTACGCCGCTGCGGCGCACGCCGTGGATGAGCTCTGCGTCGAAGGCCGCGCCCGGCGGAATCGAACTGCTCGCGCGGAAGATCCGATCCTTGCCGAATCGGGTGGAGAGGGCTCCCGCGATGGTGGCCGCGGCGTGTTCGGTGTCCCCTGTGCGGTAGTTGACGAAGACATCGGGCATGGCGGAACGACCTTTCCGTCCTGGTGGGTGAGGCGTGGTGTCGGGCGCTCAGCGGGCGAGCGGTGTGAGCGAGGCGGTGAGGTGCGGGGAGATGGCCAGGTAGGCGGGGCGGCGTGGATGGCGGGCCAGGGTGCGTGCAAGGCGGCGCAGATCGGTGGCGATGGTTGCCGAGCCCACGCAGTCCGTCGTCCGCAGCAGGCGGCCGGTCAACTCGCAGGCGTGGTCGATCTCTCCGGCGAGTGCGTGCGCGAGGGCGCGCCGTACGCCGTACCTCGCCTGGGTGCGCAGGGCGTGCCCGGGAATGCGGGCGCATTCACGGTCCAGGTGCTCGGCCGCCTCCCGGGGTCTGCCGAGGTCCACGAGGCACCAGCCAGTGATCATGGCGGCGGGGTCCCCGAGATGTGTGGTTCCCAGGACCGGGGCGTCGGTGTCGCGCTTGCCGGCGGCCAGGAGCTCGCGGGCCGTGTCCAGGCCGCGCATGCAGGCGTCGTAGTCACCCGCGAGGGCGTGGCCCTGTGCTTCGCGCTGGGCGGCCAACCCGCGGATCCGGGCAGGGAGGCGTGACGAGCGCGCGCGAGCGGCCAGGGCGATCGTGTCGGTCGCGCTCCCTTGGTAGTACGTGATCAAGGCGCGGCGAACGAGTGCGTAGGAAGCGAGGTCGTGTTCCCCGGTGGCCTCCGCCAGATCGACGGCGCGGTCTGTCCAGCGCAGGGCCGCCCCGTCGTCACCGGCCTCCTCCGCCATCCATCCGGCGTACTCCGCGTACCGGGCGGCGAGGCCCCGCAGCTTTCGAGCCGTGCGCGGGCCGGTACGGGTGGCGAGTGAGCACAGTGACTGCGTCTGCTCGGCGAGGACGGGCAGGACGGTGTCCGCCGGGGACATCTGGCCCAGGCGACGGTACTGGTCGAACAGGGCGTGGGAGATCTCCAGGAGGTTCGAGCCGAGCGCTTCGGACGGGTCGGAGGGACCCGTGGCTTGGGGCAGGCCCAGCAGGGATGCCGCACCGGCGGTCATCACGCGTCGTCTGCTCGGCGGCATGGTGCCGTCCTCGCTCTCGTCGTCCGGTGGATTGCGCGGCGCCGACGGGTGGGCCGGGGCGAGCGAGGCCAGGGCGCCATGGGCGTTCAGCGTCGCGTCGCAGAGCCTGGCCAGCTCCGAGGTGGGCCGCTTGCCGCCGGTTTCGACCTTGCTGATGTGGCCCTTGCTGTAATGAACCGCCGCAGCGAGCTCCGTGAGTGTGAGACCGGCCGCGATGCGGGCGCGGCGCAGCTCGGATCCGAACCCCGCTGACTGTTCCTGCACATGAACCCCCTTCTGCCCCGTGCCTTCGCGGTGCCGCGGGCACGCGTCGGCGGATGCCAGCGTCGTGCCGGTACGGCGACCGGGCAAGGCCGCGGGCGGTGTTTCCCGTTTCCTCTTTGACCTGCGCTTCCCTTTCCGAGACGGAAGGCAACCCGACGGAGTGGATCTCTGTCGAGAGGGCTGAATCGGCCACTGCGATGGCTGGTCCGCGCTGTTCGTCTCGCTGCTCGCGACCCGTCCGGTGTCAGTGCGGTCTGGTAGGAATGCAGCTGTGAGCAGGGAGAACGGGTCGGGTGTGGGTGAGGGTGCCGAAGGTGGGGTGCCTGAGCCGGAGCAGCTTGCGTTGATTCGGGACAGCGTGCGCAAGGCCAAGGTGCCGCGGGCCAAGCCGCGTACGTGGCGGGGGGCCGCGGTGGCCAAGGAGTTGCCCGTGGCGCGGGTTCTGGTCGACAAAGGGGTGCTGCATCTCGACCGGTACTTCGACTATGCGGTGCCCGAGGAATTGGACGAGCAGGCGCAGCCCGGGGTGCGGGTTCGGGTGCGGTTCGGGGCCGGGGCGCGGAATGTGCGGGGCGGGCGGCGTGAGGGCGGGGGGCTGATCGACGGGTTTCTCGTGGAGCGGGTTGCCGAGTCCGACTACTCCGGGCCTTTGGCCGCTCTGGCGCAGGTCGTTTCGCCGGAGCCCGTGCTTGACGCGGAGTTGCTGGGGCTTGCCCGGGCTGTTGCCGATCGGTACGCGGGGAGCCTTGCGGACGTGCTGCAGCTGGCGATACCGCCGCGGCACGCGAAGGCCGAGGCGCGGGAGTTTCCGGAGCCACCGGCGCCGCCCGCGGCCCTCGATCCCGGTTCGTGGAGGCGGTACGAGCGGGGTCCTGACTTCCTCGCCGCGTTGGCTTCGGGCGGTGCGCCACGTGCCGTGTGGACGGCGTTGCCGGGACCCGAGTGGGCCGCGGAGATCGGGCGGGCCGTGCAGGCGACGCTGGCGTCGGGGCGGGGAGCCCTGGTCGTGGTGCCGACGGTGCGGCTGGCGGCGAGAGTCGATCAGGCGCTGCGGGACCTGTTGGGCCCGGGGCAGCACGCGCTGCTGACCGCCGACGCGGGCCAGCAGAGCCGCTACCAGGAGTGGCTCGCGGTGCGGCGCGGTGCCGTGCGAGCGGTGGTGGGGACGCGGGCCGCGATGTTCGCTCCCGTACGGAATCTTGGTCTTGTCGTCATCTGGGACGACGGGGACGCCCATCATAGTGACGACAACGCTCCTTTCCCGCATGTCAGGGAGGTGCTCGAGTTGCGGACCTCCCGGGACAAGTGCGCCTTCCTGTCAGGGAATTGGACGTGCACCGTCGAAGCCGCGCAGCTGGTACGCAGCGGGTGGGCCGCTGCCCTGGCCGCGCCAAGGGAGGAAGTGCGGCGGGTCGCTCCGCTCGTACGGACCGTCGGTGATCATGACCTGGCCTGGGACGAGGCGGCGAGGGCCGCTCGGCTGCCCAGTCTCGCCTGGGAGATCGCACGCACCGCGCTGCGCGACGGCCCCGTGCTCGTGCAGGTGCCGCGGCGTGGTTATGTCCCGCGCCTCGCCTGCCAGCGGTGTCGGGAGCCCGCCCGCTGCCGGCAGTGTGCCGGGCCGTTGGAGGCGCGGGAGGCGACCGGAGTCCTCGCGTGCGGGTGGTGCGGGCGTGAGGAGGGGCAGTGGCACTGTTCCTCGTGCGGCGGGTTCCGGCTGCGGGCGCAGGTCGTGGGGGCGCGGCGGACCGCCGAGGAGTTGGGCCGGGCGTTCCCGGCCGTGCCGGTGCGGACGTCGGGGCGTGAGCAGGTGCTCGATACGGTGCCGGGGGCGCCGGCGCTCGTGGTGAGCACTCCGGGAGCCGAGCCCGTTGCCGAGGGCGGTTACGCCGCCGCTCTGCTGCTCGACGGGTGGGCCATGCTCGGGCGGCCCGATCTCCGGGCGGGGGAGGAAGCGCTGCGCCGGTGGATCGGGGCATCGGCCCTCGTGCGTCCGCAGGGCGCGGGCGGCACGGTGGTGGTCGTCGCCGAGCCGACGCTGCGGCCTGTGCAGGCTCTGGTGCGGTGGGATCCCGTGGGGCATGCGGTGCGGGAGCTCGCGGAGCGGGCGGAGCTGGGGTTTCCGCCGGTGTCGCGGATGGCTGCGGTGTCCGGGGCTCCGGAGGTGCTTTCTGCCTTTCTCGCGGGGGTTGAACTTCCGCCGGACGCGGTGGTGTTGGGGCCTGTTCCGGTACGGGAGACAGTGCCCGGGGGTGGGCGTCGTGCCGGGGGTGCGCCTGCCGGGGAGTCCTGGGAGCGGGTGCTGATTCGGGTGCCGCCGGGGAGCGGGGCCGCGCTTGCCGCTTCGCTGAAGGTGGCGCAGGCGGGGCGGATGGCCCGCGGGGCGGCGGAGCCTGTGCGGATTCGGGTGGACCCGTTGGATATCGGCTAGGCGCGTGGTCCTCGCCGGGGGCGTCTCGCCTGACTGCGCCTGCGCCTGCGCCTCCGGCGGGGTGACGCGGGGTTCTGCGCTTGCGGCCTCTCTGTATGGGTGCCCGGCAGCGGTGCGTTGTGCCCACCCCACTCCAAGCTCTCGGCTTCGCTCGAGCAGGGGAGACCGCACTCGCCGTGCGGAACGCCTGCCCACAACGGGGACGGCCGATGGGTGGATGCTGTGCGGAGCGCCTGCCCGTAACGGGGCGGCCGATGGGTGGGGTGACGTGCGGAGCGCCCGCCCGTAACGGGGGGCGGTTGTTGGGTGGGGGTGCTGTGCGGAGCGCCTCACCGCAACGGGGCGACCGGTGGGGGTGTGGCGTGCGGAGCGCCTGCCCGCAACGCGGGCGGTCGGCGGGTGGGGGTGGCGTGCGGAAAGTTGCCCGCAACTGAGGCGGGGCGCCTGCCCGCAGCAACAGGGGAACGTACGGCTGCCTCCCGCCCTGGGGAGGGGGAGGCAGCGGGTAAGTAGGTAAGGGCTAGCCGTTGCGGGGGCTGGGGAAGGCTGGGGGGCGGGGGTCTTCTCGGAGGGCGGGGCTGCCTGCCGTCGGCTGGGTCGGCATCACGCGGGCCGCGGGGACCGAAGGCACCGAGGGAAGCGGCGCGCCGACCGGCACCGGTGGCCGGGCGGTCGCGGCGGCCGCGGTTGACGGCGCCGCCTCAGTGGCGCGCTCCGCCTCGGCGGCAGCCTGCGTCGTCGCCCTGCGAGCTCCGTAACGGCGGTGCACCGCCTGCTTGGTGACCCCGAGGGCCGAGCCCACCGCGTCCCACGAGAAGCCCAGCGAGCGGTCGAAGTCCACTGCCGCGGTGACCAGCGTCTCGACGCTGTCCCGCAGTTCCTGCGCGAGGCGGACGGTCGGGGCGGGGGCCCGCCCGTACACGACGAAGCCCGCGGACGGGCTGGAGCGGCGCGGGCGGTAGACGTTGCCGAGCTGGGCGGTGAGGGTGCGCAGTGCGTCCACCTGCCGGCGGACCCGCTCGATGTCCCGCACCAGGAGGTGCAGGCTGGCCCGTGCCTGGGCGTCGTGGGTTGCGTGGTCGGCCATGAACAAGCCTCTCGAACCGGCGTTGAAAAGGATCGGGCCGCTGTCCGCGGCCCATAGTGGTCAACTCTTTCTTGACCAACGCGCTAGTTCGTGTGGGGTCACGGTGCAGGGGCGTATGCGCATATGCACAGGGCGCGCGTCCACGCGTACGCCCCCGAGGAGCACGGGGCGGCGCCCCGAGGAGAGCGGCCGGGGAACGTGGCTCATAGACTGGTGCGCTCCCGTCACGTTCCCGCCCGAGAGGCCGACAGCCACCGATGAAGCTCGTCTTCGCAGGCACCCCCGAAGTCGCCGTCCCCGCCCTGGACGCCCTGATCGCCTCCGACCGGCACGAGGTGGCCGCCGTCGTCACGCGCCCCGACGCCCCCGCGGGCCGCGGCCGCAGGCTCGTGGCGAGCCCGGTCGCGCAGCGTGCGGAGGAGGCAGGCATCGAGGTCCTGAAGCCCGCGAAGCCGCGCGACGAGGAGTTCCTCGCGCGGCTGCGGGAGATCGCGCCCGACTGCTGCCCGGTCGTGGCGTACGGCGCGCTGCTGCCCCAGGTCGCCCTGGACGTGCCGGCCCACGGCTGGGTCAATCTGCACTTCTCGCTGCTGCCCGCATGGCGCGGCGCCGCCCCCGTGCAGCAGGCGCTGATGGCGGGGGACGAAATCACGGGCGCCTCCACCTTCCTGATCGAGCGGGGGCTCGACTCCGGGCCGGTGTACGGGACCGTCACCGAGGTCGTCCGGCCCACCGACACCAGCGGTGACCTGCTCACCCGCCTCGCCTTCGCGGGAGCAGGGCTGCTCGCCGCCACCATGGACGGCATCGAGGACGGCTCCCTGAAGGCCGTGCCGCAGCCCGCCGACGGCATCACCCTCGCGCCGAAGATCACCGTCGAGGACGCCCAGGTGGACTGGGCGGCACCGGCCCTGCGCGTCGACCGCGTGGTGCGCGGCTGCACGCCCGCGCCCGGCGCCTGGACCGTCTTCCGCGGGGAGCGGCTGAAGATCATCCAGGCCGCGCTCGTCCCGGACCGCACCGACCTGGCGCCCGGTGAGCTGTCTGCCGCCAAGAACAATGTGTACGTCGGCTCCGGCTCGCACGCCGTGGAGTTGCTCTGGGTCCAGCCGCAGGGCAAGAAGCCGATGCGCGGCGCCGACTGGGCGCGCGGCGTGCGGATCGCCCCGGGCGAGCGGGTCGGCGCCACCGACGTACGCTGAACCGATACGCCTCTTCACCATCAGCGGAGCACCTTTGAACGACCAGCCAGGCCGGCCTCCCCGTAAGCAGGGGAAGCCCGGCAAGCCCCACCGTCGCCCCAAGAAGGACCCCGTCCGCTTCCTCGCCTTCGAGGCGCTGCGGGCCGTCGACGAGCGCGACGCGTACGCGAACCTCGTGCTGCCGCCGCTCCTGCGCAAGGCCCGGGACAAGGGCGATTTCGACGCGCGTGACGCGGCGCTCGCCACCGAGTTGGTCTACGGGACGCTGCGCAGGCAGGGAACGTACGACGCGATCGTGGCGGCCTGTATCGACCGGCCGCTGCGGGAGGTCGACCCGCCGGTCCTGGATGTGCTGAACATGGGGGTGCATCAGCTGCTCGGGACGCGTATCCCGACGCACGCCGCCGTCTCCGCCTCCGTCGAGCTCGCGCGCGTCGTCCTCGGTGACGGGCGGGCCAAGTTCGTCAACGCGGTCCTTCGCAAGGTCGCCGCCGACGATCTCGACGGGTGGCTGGAGAAGGTCGCGCCGCCCTACGACGAGGACGCCGAGGACCATCTCGCCGTCGTCCACTCGCACCCCCGCTGGGTCGTCTCGGCGCTCTGGGACTCGCTGGGCGGCGGACGGGCCGGGATCGAGGACCTGCTCGAGGCCGACAACGAACGGCCCGAGGTGACGCTCGTGGCCCGCCCCGGCCGCTCCACCGCCGACGAACTGCTCGACGCCGTCGGCGAGGAGTCCGCGCTGCCGGGCCGCTGGTCGCCGTACGCCGTGCGGCTCAGCGAGGGCGGCGAGCCCGGCGCGATCGAGGCCGTGCGCGAGGGGAACGCGGGCGTCCAGGACGAGGGCAGCCAGCTCGTCGCCATCGCACTCGCGAACGCCCCGCTGGAAGGGCGTGACGAGAAGTGGCTCGACGGCTGTGCCGGGCCCGGCGGCAAGGCCGCCATGCTCGCCGGTCTCGCAAGCCGGCGCGGCGCGGCCCTGCTCGCCGCCGAGAAGCAGCCGCACCGGGCCCGCCTCGTCGCGCAGGCGCTGCGCGGCAACCCCGGCCCGTATCAGGTCATCGCCGCCGACGGCACCCGGCCGCCGTGGCAGCCCGGCACCTTCGACCGGGTCCTGATGGACGTGCCCTGCACGGGACTCGGCGCCCTGCGCCGCCGCCCCGAGGCCCGCTGGCGCCGCCGCCCGGAGGACCTCGACGGCTTTGCGCCGCTGCAACGCGGGCTGCTGCGCACGGCGTTGGAGTCCGTGCGCGTCGGCGGCGTCGTCGGCTACGCGACCTGTTCACCGCATCTCGCGGAGACGCGTGCCGTCGTGGACGACGTGCTGAAGCACCTTGAGGGGGCCGCGGGTGCCGAACTCATCGACGCGCGCCCGCTGTTGCCCGGCGTCCCGGCGCTCGGCGACGGACCCGACATCCAGCTGTGGCCGCATCTGCACGGCACGGACGCGATGTACCTAGCGCTGATCCGGCGTACCGCCTGAGCCAGAGCCAGAGCCTGTGTCCGCGGCCCGAGCCGCCTGAGCAGGGACCGCCGGGTCCTTGCTCAGGGCGTGCGGCCACCACACCTTCGGCCCCACGTCCAGGAACAGAGCGGTGACCAGGACGGACCGCACGATGAAGGTGTCGAGCAGGACGCCGAGCGCGACCGCGAAGCCGATCTCGGCGAAAGCCACCATCGGGAGCGTGCCGAGCGCGGCGAAGGTGCCCGCCAGGACAAGGCCCGCCGATGTGATCACCGCCCCGGTCGCGGCGAGGCCCGTCACCGCGCCCGCACGGGTGCCCTGTCGCCCCGCTTCCTCACGGATACGGGTCGAAAGGAAGATGTTGTAGTCGATGCCGAGCGCCACCAGGAACACGAAGACGAAGAGCGGGAAGTCCGTCGACTCGCCCGCGTAGTCGAAGAGGTACCGGAAGGCGAGCGCGCTGAGGCCCAGTGCGGCGGAGAAGGACAGCACGACCGTCGCGATCAGCAGCAGCGGCGCGACAAGGGCCCGAAGCAGCACACAGAGGATCAGCAGGACGACCACCAGGACGAGCGGGATGACCAGCTTGTTGTCGTGGGTGGTCGCGGTGTCCATGTCGAGCAGGGCGGCCGTTCCTCCGCCCACCTTCGCGTCCGCGTCGGGCACGGCGTGCACCGCGTCGCGGACCCGCTCCACGGTCTGCTTGGCGGCCTCGCTGTCGGCCGGGTAGGTCGCGGTCGCCTCGAACAGGACGCGCCCGTCGGCCTCCGCCTTCGACCCCTGTGGCACGCCGATGCTCGCCGGGTCGATACCGCGCGTCGCTGCGACGGCGCGGCCCACCGCCTCGCCCTGTTCTGTGTTCGCCACGATCACCAGCGGGTCGCCGCTGCCCGCGGGGAAGTACTCGGCCTGCACCTCCTGGCCCACGATCGAGTCGGGCTTCTCCGTGAACGAGTCCGCGTTGCTGAGCCCCTCGGCCCGCAGCTGTGTCAGACCGAACGCCATCGCCGCCAGGGCCACCGCCGTGACGCTCCAGGTCAGCCGGGGCCGGTGGGCGATACGGCGGCCCGTGCGGGCCCAGATGCCGTGCTCGGTGGGCTCGTCGGAACCGCTGTGCGGGATCAGCGGCCAGAACAGCCACCGGCCGCAGACCACCAGGAGGGCGGGGAAGAGCGACAGCATCGCGAGCAGGGCGACCGCGACGCCGATGGCCGCGACGGGGCCGAGGCCCCGCGTCGAGTTCATGTCGGCGGTCAGCAGGACCAGCATGCTCAGGACGACCGTGGCGCCCGACGCGATGACCGCGGGCCCCGCTCGGTGCAGGGCGAGCTGCATCGCCTCGTGCCGGTCCTCGTGGCGGCGCAGCTCCTCGCGGTACCGGGCGACCAGGAGCAGGGCATAGTCCGTCCCCGCGCCGAAGACGAGGACCGTGAGGATGCCGGCGCTCTGGCCGTTGACCGTCAGGCCCGCGTGCTCCGCAAGGAGATAGATCAGCGCCTGCGCGGCGAACAGCGAGACGATCGCTGAGATCAGTGGCACGAGGAGCAGGATCGGGCTGCGGTACGTGATCAGCAGGATGACGATGACGACGGCGCCCGCCGAGAGCAGCAGTGTGGAGTCGATGCCCTCGAACGCCTCGGAGAAGTCCGCCGACGTGCCGCCGGGCCCGGTGATGTGCACCGCGAGCCCGCCCGAACTCTCGCCCACCCGCTCGCGGATGGAGTCGACGGCGGGCGCGATCCGCTCCCAGCCCTTCTCGTCCATCGTGATGGGTACGAAGACCTGGGCCGCCTCGGCGCTGCCCGGGTCCTTCGTGTCGAAGACGGGGCCACGGGTCTCCGCACCGCGGATGCCGTGCGCGCTCAGCTCCTTGAGCTCGGTGACGTCCTTGGCGATCTGCGCGCGGTCCTGCGCGGTCAGGCCGCCGTCGCGGGCGTACACGACGACCGCGGGAATCTGCTCGGGCCTGAAGTCCTCGGAGATTTCCAGGACTTGGGTGGACTCGGCGGAGCCGGGCAGCCAGGACGAGGCCTGGTTGTCCTGGGCGTCCGTGAGCTTCTGGGCGAGGGGTGCCGCGACGACGATCACCACCAGCCAGAACAGCACCACAAGCCACTTCGTGCGCCTACCGCACACCAGCCAGGCCACGCCGCGGCCCGTCTGGCGCTGTACTTCCGGCTGTACTCCCGGCTGCTCGTCCGACCGCTCGTCCGGCATGGCTACCCCCGCTGCCCCACGTCGTGCCGGTGGACCGCCCAGCATGGCACGCGGTCCATGGTCAAGAGGGCCTCTCGGCTCACGCTACGGACGGCGGTGAGCAACGGGCGCCGGGCATGGCAGGCTTGGGGCATGGCCGTGCAGATCAACCCCAGCATCCTGTCCGCGGATTTCGCCCGTCTTGCCGAGGAGGCAAAGGCGGTCGAAGGTGCCGACTGGCTCCATGTCGACGTCATGGACAACCACTTCGTCCCTAACCTCACCCTCGGGGTGCCGGTCGTAGAGTCCCTGGCCCGTGCGACGGACACGCCGCTGGACTGCCATCTGATGATCGAGGACCCCGATCGCTGGGCTCCCCAGTACGTCGAAGCGGGCGCCGGATCCGTCACTTTTCACGCGGAGGCGGCTGCCGCGCCCGTCCGCCTGGCCCGTGAGATCCGCGCCAAGGGCGCCCGTGCCTCCATGGCGCTGAAGCCCGCGACGCCCGTCGAGCCGTACGAGGATCTGCTCCCCGAACTCGACATGTTGCTGATCATGACGGTCGAGCCGGGTTTCGGTGGTCAGGCCTTCCTCGACATCATGCTGCCGAAGATTCGCCGGACCCGCGAGTTGATCAGCAAGCACGGTCTCGAACTCTGGCTCCAGGTCGACGGCGGCGTCTCGGCCGCGACGATCGAGCGCTGCGCCGACGCGGGAGCCGACGTCTTCGTCGCCGGTTCCGCCGTCTACGGGGCGAAGGACCCGGCAGCGGCGGTACGTGCATTGCGCAGCCAAGCGGCGGACGCGTCCGCGGCGGCCGCATGGGCATGCGGCCACTGAGCCACGGGAACGTGAACGCAGTCCTTCAGGGCTGATCAAGCACGCCGGATCTGCAAGGATGAACGGCGAACCCAGGTTGCGCTGGGGCAACGCGCTCGAAACCGCAGCAACGCGCGTGAAGCCGCAGAAATGCGTGTGAATGTGTGAACGACAATTGAGTGAATGACAGTGAGGAGATCGTCGTGTCGACGGGCGGCCGGTCAGCCATGCGGATGGGACCCGCGGAGCTGGTGCAGGCGGCGGCCATGGCCCGCCGCTTCTATCTCGAGGGCAAGTCCAAGATCCAGATCGCGGAGGAGTTCGGCGTAAGCCGCTTCAAGGTGGCCCGGGTCCTGGAGACCGCGCTCGAGCGTGATCTCGTACGGATCGAGATCCGTGTGCCCGCGGAGCTGGACGCCGAGCGCTCGGACGCGCTGCGCGCCCGCTACGGCCTGCGGCACGCGGTCGTCGTGGAGTCGCCGGCTCCCACCGAGGAGATCGACGATTCCCCCGACCCCGAGAACCTCGGCGAGGTCGCGGCCGATCTGCTCGGCGAGCTGGTCACCGAGGGCGATGTGCTCGGCCTCGCGTGGGGCCGCTCGACCATCCACATGGCGGCCGCGCTCGATCAGCTGCCGCCGTGCACGGTCGTGCAGTTGACGGGTGTGTACGACGCCGGGACCGCCGAGCGCGGTTCGGTCGAGGCCGTGCGGCGGGCCGCGCAGGTCTCCGGCGGCGAGGCCCACCCGATCTACGCGCCGATGCTCCTTCCGGACCCGGCCACGGCCGCCGCGCTGCGGAACCAGACCGGGATCGCGCGGGCGTTTGAGTACTTCGACAAGGTCACCGTTGCTGCCGTCTCCATCGGCTCCTGGGAGCCGGGCATCTCCACGGTGCACGACATGCTCTCCGACGAGGAGCGCGCGCATTACGCCTCGCTTGGAGTGGCCGCGGAGATGTCCGCGCACCTTTTCGACGCCGAGGGGCGTCGGGTCGGGCGGGACCTGGGGGAGCGGTGCATCACTGTCGAAGCTGATCGGCTTCGACGGATTCCCGAGGTCGTCGCCATTGCGGGTGGGCAGCGGAAGGCTGCTGCGATTGACGCTGTGCTGCGGTCCGGGCTCGTTACCAGCCTCGTTACGGATACTGCGGCCGCCGATCAGTTGTTGGTCATGGGGGCGACGCCGCATCCTGCGTTGGATCGGGCGGATCCGGACGGTAGTTGATTTAGCTGCGGGTTGTGGGGGCTTGTCGCGCAGTTCCCCGCGCCCCTTCGGGGCGCTGCACCGACGACCACTACGCGTCCTTCAAGGCGGTACTGAGATGACGTCCGAACCCCTCGTGCCCCTGCTCGACGCCGCGCGCGGCGCCGGACTGAGCACCGTCTCGCTCGATCTGAGCGGCGTGAGCGACAAGCGCGGCTTCATGGACCGCTGTGCCCGCGCGCTCGATCTGCCCGACTGGTTCGGGCACAACTGGGACGCGCTCGCCGACTGCCTCACCGACCTGCCCCGGGTGCCGTCCACGCCCGGCCTCCTGATGGTCGTCTCCGGCTGGCAGGCGTACGCGGAGGCGGCGCCCCAGGAGTGGATCGTCGCCCAGGAGGTCTTCACCGACGCGGTGACGTACGCGCGTGAGCGGAGCACCGGCCTGGAGATCGTTCTCGCGTTCGGGCCCGCGGTCGCCACGGAGCGTGGCGGAGGGTGAACCGAGTGTTCCGCTTGCGGGGGTCGCTTGGATGATCCGACCAGCGGCCCCGTGACCTGCCTGGGTGATCATCCCAGGCGGTTCAACCCCTGCGGCATGGGACACTGAAGTACGTGCTTTTCCCTCGGCTAACTGTCCGGGGGCCACCTCTGATCGACTGGGATGAGCAGCACGTGCGCTTCCTCAATGACATCCAGCCTGCGTACGACCTGACGTACGACGACGTCTTCATGGTGCCGAGGCGCTCCGCCGTCGGCTCGCGTCAGGGCGTAGACCTTTCGTCGCCGGACGGCACCGGCACCACCATCCCGCTGGTCGTCGCCAACATGACCGCGATCGCCGGCCGCCGCATGGCCGAGACCGTCGCCCGCCGCGGTGGCCTCGTGGTGATCCCCCAGGACATCCCGATCGACGTCGTCACCGAGGTCATCTCCTGGGTCAAGACGCGCCACCACGTCCTGGACACCCCGATCGTGCTGGCCCCCCACCAGACCGTCGCGGACGCGCTCGCCCTGCTGCCCAAGCGCGCCCACAACGCCGGTGTCGTCGTGGACGAGGACCAGAAGCCGGTCGGCGTCGTCACCGACACGGACCTGAACGGCGTGGACCGCTTCACCCAGCTCTCCGAGGTCATGTCCAGGGACCTCGTGCTGCTCGACGCGGACATCGACCCGCGCGACGCCTTCAACAAGCTGGACCACGCGAACCGCCGCTACGCGCCCGCCGTGGACAAGGACGGCCGCCTGGCCGGCATCCTGACCCGCACCGGCGCCCTGCGCGCGACCCTCTACTCGCCCGCCCTCGACGCCAACGGCAAGCTGCGCATCGCCGCGGCCGTCGGCATCAACGGCGACGTCGCGGCCAAGGCCAAGCAGCTGCTCGACGCGGGCGCCGACACGATCGTCGTCGACACCGCGCACGGCCACCAGGAGTCGATGATCGCCGCGGTCAAGGCCGTGCGTGGACTCGACCCGCAGGTGCCGATCGTCGCGGGCAACATCGTCGCCGCCGAGGGCGTCCGTGACCTGATCGAGGCCGGTGCCGACATCATCAAGGTGGGTGTGGGTCCCGGCGCCATGTGCACCACGCGCATGATGACCGGCGTCGGCCGGCCGCAGTTCTCCGCGGTGCTCGAATGCGCCGCCGAGGCCAAGAAGTTCGGCAAGCACGTGTGGGCCGACGGCGGTGTCCGTCACCCGCGTGACGTCGCGATGGCGCTTGCCGCCGGTGCGTCGAACGTCATGATCGGCTCCTGGTTCGCGGGTACGTACGAGTCCCCGGGCGACCTGCAGCAGGACGCCAACGGGCGCCTCTACAAGGAGTCGTTCGGCATGGCATCGGCCCGTGCGGTCAAGAACCGCACCAGCGAGGAGTCGGCTTACGACCGTGCCCGCAAGGCGCTGTTCGAGGAGGGCATCTCGACTTCGCGGATGTTCCTGGACCCGGAGCGGCCCGGTGTCGAGGATCTGATCGACTCGATCATCGCGGGGGTTCGTTCCTCCTGCACGTACGCCGGTGCGGGCTCGCTCGAGGAGTTTGCCGAGCGGGCGACCGTGGGTGTGCAGAGTGCTGCGGGTTACGCGGAGGGTAAGCCTCTGCATGCCAGCTGGAGTTAGGTACTCCGGGGGAACTGCGCTTGTTCGACTGCGGGTCGGCCGTGGCTGGTCGCGCCCACGCGGCGGAGCCGCACATGTCAGAGCCCCGCGCCCCTTCGGGGCGCTAGCCCTGTAGCGCGGCCCTGTACGCCTCTGTCGCCAGGCGCGGATCCCTGCCCAGCAGGGATCGCAGTTCCCCGCGTTCCTCGATGGCCGTGCCGTCCAGGAAACCCCCGGCTATCGCCGAGTACGTGCTCAGGAGCATCGGTACCTGGAAGGGCAGTGCCTGAGTTGCCGCGGTGATCGCCTCGCGGGTCGCGGCGAGTGTGCCGGGTTCGTACGAGCCTTGAATCGCCGCGGCCAAGTCCGCGCCGCCCAGGGGCTGTTCGCCGACGAGTTCGTAGGTGCGGCCCGCGTGCGCGGCCGGATCCGTCGCCACCCGTACCGCGGCCTCGGCCAGGTCATCGCGCGCCACGGCGGCGAGTCGGCCATCGCCCAGGGGTGCGGCGATGGTGCCGTCGGGGCCCGGCGCCGCGATGGCGGCGAGGAACTCCGCGTACAGGCCGTTGCGCAGGACCGTCCAGTTCAGGGTCGATCGGCGCAGTCTGCGTTCGGTCCAGCGGTGCGCGAGCGCGTACGTCAGATGGTCGCCGTCGCCGCTGAGGCTGGTGTAGACGAGGTGCCGCACGCCTGCCTTCTCCGCGGCGGATATCGCGGCCTCGTGGCGGGCCGTGACCACGTCGTCCTCGGCCGCCCCCGCGGAGATGACCAGGAGCGTGTCCACGCCGCCGAAGTCCAGGGACGCCGGATCGTCGAAGTCGACGCGGCGACCGCCGGGAGCGGGGTTGCGGCTGCCGATGACGACGTCGGCGCGGCCCGCGAGGCGGGCGGTGACGAGCTTGCCGAGGGCGCCCGTGGCACCGGTGATCATGAGCATGGGAAGGTTCCCCCGTGGTGAGTGGTTGTGCCCGCTGTCCGGGCCCGGCCCGGTGACCGGGCCTGTGACCATGGTGATCGGCGGCGCGCTGCCGCGTAAGGAGGCACTTTCATGTCAGCAGGGCACACGGCGGTAACCACCCCGTCGGCTCCCTCGGCGGCCGTCGAGCCGGTGATCAGCTGTGAGACACCGCAGGACGAGTGCGGGGTGCGGGACGTCCTGGACCGGCTCGGCGACAAGTGGTCCGTGTACGTGGTGGTCGAACTCGCCTCGGGCGTCCTGCGGTTCAAGGAGCTGCAGCGCCGGATCCACGGCGGCATCTCGCAGCGGATGCTCACCCTCACTGTGCGCCGCTTGGAGCGTGACGGCCTGGTCAAGCGGACGGTGTACCCGACGATTCCGCCGCAGGTCGAGTACGAGCTGACCGAGATGGGCCACAGCCTCACCCACCTCGTCAAGGCACTCGCCGACTGGTCCATCGACCACCGCCCGGCCATCGCGGCCGCCCGCGAGGCCTACGACGAAGCGGCCCAGGACTGACCTTTCAGCAGTGCCGAGACCACCGCGTCCGCGAGCACTCGGTGGCCCGCGTCCCCCGGATGTACGCCGTCCACCAGGTGCCGGGGTTCGAGGAGGCCGCCGCAGGGGAGCAGCGCGACCCCCGCGTCCCCGGCCGCCCGCTCCAACGCCGTGCGCAGCTCGGAGAGCGTGGCGCCCAGGGCGTTCGGCGTCGACTCGGCGTCCGGGCGCAGCGCGGGGGAGAGGACCAGGAGGGGGACCTCCGGGTGCCGCCGGCGCACCAGGGTCAGGAAGGCCCGCGTCGTCTCGTGGAGCAGCCCCGCCGAATGCGGCGTACGCGACCAGCAGTTCGTGCCGAACGCGACGGTGATCAAGTCGGCCTCCAGAGAAGCGAGTTGCTGCGCCGACGCGAGTTCGCCGCGGGCCGCTCGCGCGTACCCGAGGTTCACCGTGTCCACGCCGAGTGCCCGTCCGGCGAGCGCGGGCCATGCCAGATGGGGGCGGCTCGCACCCCATCCCTCGGCGATCGAGTCGCCGTACACCAGCCAGCGCGGCCGAATCGTCGGCGGCGTGAGCGTGCCGCCGCCGACGGGGCGCAGGGTCTCGGGCAGGTGGAGGGTGAAGTCCCCGTCGGGGTAGGGGAGTTCGATCCGCGCCACGTGCGAGCCCGGCGCCGCGGGGACGTCGAAGGCGGCCTGTGTTCGTGCGCCCGGCGGCGTGGGTGTGCCTACGGCTCGCGCGGGCGCGTCCTGCGGTGAGGACGTGCCGACGGCTACCGTGCCGCTGCCCCCTCGCGCGCGAGCGTCGCCGCCCTCGACGGAGTCCGCGAGCAGCGTGAAGACGGGCGGCGCGTGGCAGTACGAGTCCGTGCCCGAGGGAGGCGAGGCGGCGTACGTCACCTCCACCGCCCGCACCCCGCACGCGGTGAACTCAAGCCGCACCCCGGCCGGCAGGCTCGCCCGCTCCCAGGTGTCGCCGGGCAGTCGGTCCTGGTCGGCGGGGTCGGCGCGCAGCATGCGGCCGTCCGGCGAGGACCATGCCGCGCCTCGCGTGAATTCCTTCACCGTGTGCCGCGCGTGGTGAACTCGGGGCGTACCCCGGCCGGGAGGCTCGCCCGCTCCCAGGTGTCGCCGGGCAGCCGGTCCCGGTCCGCCGGGTCGGCGCGCAGCGCACGGCCGTCCGGTGACCACCATGCCGCGCCCCGCACGAATTGCCTCACCGTGTGCCGCGCGTGGTGAACTCGGGGCGTACCCCGGCCGGGAGGCTCGCCCGCTGCCAAGTGTCGCCGGGCAGTCGGTCCCGGGCGGCGGGATCGGCGTGCGCCGGGCGGCCGTCACGTGCCCACCATGCCGCGCCCCGCACGAACTCCCTCACCGGGCGCCCCCGATCGTCGGGTAGGGGAACTTCACGCCGACCCCGCCGTCCACGACGAGCGTCTGTCCGGTGACGTACGAGGAGAGCGGCGAGGCGAAGAAGAGCAGGGCGGATGCGATGTCGGAGGTTTCCGCGACGCGGTTCAGCGGGGCGTTGCGGGCGTTGCGCTCGCGGCCCTCTTCGCCGATCAGGGACGCCACCCGCGGGGTCCATACGACGCCGGGTGCCACCGCGTTGACCCGTACCCCGCGCGGGCCCTACTCCACCGCCGCCGAGCGGACCAGCGAGACCAGGCCCGCCTTGGCCGCGCCGTACGCCGCGTGCAGGGGCGCCGCCGTGAGGCCCGACACCGACGCCACGAAGACCAGCGGGCCGCCGCCCGATTCGGAGAGCGCCGCACCGCCGTACTGGACGGCAAGCCAGGCGTGCCGAAGGACCATCGAGAAGTGCCAGTCCCAGGACTCGTCGTCCAGGTCGGCCAGGGGTGTGTAGCGGGCCATGCCGACGATGTCGACGACGCCGCCGACCGCGCCCAACTCCCTTTGGGTGTAAGTGAAAAGCCCCCGCACCTCCTCGCGGCGCGTCACGTCCGCGACGTACGCGACGGAGTCCGTCTCGGCGGCGACCGCCTCCGCGCGGTCGTTGTCGACGTCCACGCAGAGCACCCGTGCCCCCGCCGCCGTGAGGGCGTGCGCGGTCTGGCGGCCGCGGTTCGTCGTGACGTCCGTGATCGGTGCCGGTGCGCGCGCCGCCTCGCGGTAGGCCGCCACCTGCCGGGCCATCGACTCGAGCGGCTGCATGATCGAGAAGGAGAGTAGGCCGAGGCCTGCGGCGCCCGCGACCTCCGCCGAGCCGGGGGATGTGGCTGCCATCCAGCACGGTGAGTGGGGTCTCCCCTGCTCGAGCGAAGCCGAGAGCTTGGAGTGGGGTCTCCCCTGCTCGAGCGAAGCCGAGAGCTTGGGGAAGGGTCCTGGACCGGCTTCGGGGTGACCATCCGGCGGGGGAGGGTGAAGCGCTCCGACTCGTATGTGAAGTACTCCTCGCGCCACATGCCCGTCACGATCCCGATCGCCTCGCGCCAGTCGGCGCGCGACTGCTCCCTGTCGACCCCGAATGCCGTCTGCTCCATGGGAGTTGAGCGTCCGGTGCCCCACTCGACGCGGCCTTCCGAGAGGACGTCCACCGCCGCGACCTTCTCCGCGATCCGCTGCGGCGGGGTGAAGCCGAAGGGGGTGAGCGTGACGCCGAAACCGAGGCGGATGCGTTCGGTCAGCGCCGCGAGGTGGCCGAGCCTGCTGCCTCCCTCTCGACCGGGGTGCACGATGGGGCAGATCTGACGAAGTGTCAGCCACTTGCCCGAGGCTCCTGCACGCAACGGACGAAACGGACCGCGCAACGAAGACCCGCAGGAAACGGAAGTACGCAACGATCATTCGACGCTGCGCAAGGTTGCTGCATTACGCCAGTGAAGCCTGCCTCATAGAGTCATCCGCTGAACGTGGTGTGGCGGGGACCGCCTGCTCGGCGGTCCCCATCCATGCATGGGTGCTGCCGCCGGTCCCGCCGCCCTGACCGGCAGCGATGAAGGAGCCAGCGCGTGCTCGACCAAGGCGCACCCCCGCAGAACCGCCCAAGCCCCCCGGGAGGCACCGGACTCGGCAGCCGTCTCATGCGGCGCAAGCCGGTGGAAGCCCTGGTCGCCGAGGGTGGCCAGGGTGAGGGTGGCTCGCTCCGCCGCTCGCTCGGCATGTGGCAGCTGACCATGATCAGCATCGGCGCCACGCTCGGCACCGGCATCTTCGTCGTCCTCGGCGAGAGCGTCCCCAAGGCGGGGCCCGCCGTCACCATCTCCTTCGTGATCGCCGGTCTCACCGCCCTCTTCTCGGCCCTCTCGTACGCCGAGCTCGCGGGCTCCATACCGGTCGCCGGCTCCTCGTACTCGTACGCGTACGCAACGATGGGCGAACTCATCGCCTGGGTCTGCGGCTGGTGCCTGGTCCTGGAGTACGGCGTGTCCGTGGCGGCCGTGGCCGTCGGCTGGGGCGAATACCTCAACGAACTGCTCGACGGCACCATCGGCGTCACCATCCCGGACGCGCTCTCCGCGGCGCCCGGCGAGGTCGACGGCGCGATCATCAACCTGCCCGGCCTGATCGTCGTGCTCCTCGCCATGGTCTTCCTGCTCGGCGGCGCCAAGGAGTCGGCGCTCGCCAACACGATCATGGTCATCGTGAAGATCGCCGCGCTGATCCTCTTCTGCACCATCGGCTTCATGGGCTTCAAGTCCGGCAACTACTCGGACTTCATGCCGCTCGGCACGGCCGGCGTCAGTGCCGCCGCCGCGAGCCTCTTCTTCTCGTACATCGGCTTCGACGCCGCATCCACCGCCGGTGAGGAAGCGAAGAACCCGCAGCGTGACCTGCCCCGCGCGATCATGCTCTCGCTGATCATCGTCACGGCCCTCTACGTCCTGGTCGCCGCCGTCGCCGTCGGCGCCTGGAACTGGAAGGACTTCGAGGGCTCCGAGGCCACGCTCGCCGCGATCATGAACGACGTCACCGGGCAGAGCATGTGGGGCACGATCCTCGCCGCCGGCGCCGTCATCTCCATCGCGTCCGTCGTTCTGACCGTGCTGTACGGCCAGACCCGTGTGCTCTTCGCCATGTCCCGCGACGGCCTGGTCCCCAAGGCCTTCGGCAAGGTCAGCAAGAAGACGGGCACGCCCCGCGTGAACACCGTCATCGTGTCGCTCTTCTGCGGCGCGCTCGCCTCGGTCATCCCGCTCGGCAAGCTCGTCGACGCCACCAGCATCGGTACGCTCTTCGCCTTCGGCCTGGTCAACGTCGCCGTGATCGTGCTGCGGAGGACCCGTCCCGACATGCCCCGTACGTTCCGGGTGCCGCTCGGCTGGCTCTTCCCCGTGCTCGGCTTCGGCTTCTGCGCGTACAACATGTTCAGCCTCGACTCCACCACCTGGACGGTCTTCGGTGTCTGGATGGCCGTCGGCCTCGTGTTCTACTTCCTGTACGGCATGAGCCGCTCCCGATTGGCCACAGCAGAGAAGTGATCCACCCCCAGTGCGACTGAACGATCTCGACGAACGCATTGTGCACGCCCTCGCCGAGGACGCCCGACGTTCCTACGCCGACATCGGCCAGCTGGTCGGACTCTCCGCGCCTGCCGTGAAGCGGCGTGTGGACCGGTTGCGGGCGACCGGGGCCATCACGGGATTCACGGTGCGGGTGGACCCCGCGGCCCTGGGGTGGGAGACCGAGGGGTTCATCGAGATCTACTGTCGCCGCAACACCTCGCCGGAGGCGATCAAGCGGGGGCTTGAGCGGTATCCGGAGATCGCGTCCGCGTCCACCGTTACCGGGGACGCGGACGCGATCGTTCAGGTTTTTGCTGCTGATATGCGGCATTTTGAGCGGGTGCTTGAACGCATTGCGGGAGAGCCGTTTGTGGAGCGGACTCGGTCCGTTCTTGTCCTGTCGCCGCTGATGCGGCGGTTCTCCTCGGGGTCGCCCGCTTAGTTCTTCCACTGTGGGCCCGTCGTGGCTTGTCGCGCCCACGCGGCGGAGCCGCAAATGTCACAGCCCCGCGCCCCTGACGGGGCGCCCCTGCGGCAGCTTCTTAATTCATCGGGCGTACGTGGAAGTCGCCGCTCCCCGGCCTCGTCTTCTCGTTCGGGGCCGCGCTCACGCACTTGGGCATGTCGTCCGGCAGTCTGTTCGGGGTGCCGACCATCGCCCAGCTGTAGCCGAAGCGGTCCTGCTTTCCCTGGTCGTGGACCGTCAGACCGACGCGCTTGCCGACCGACTCCTTGATGCCGCCGTCCGCCTTGGTGACGACCGCCGAGACCGTGGCGACCTTTCCGCCGGTCAGCAGGCAGTCCACCCGTGCCTCGGCCGAGCCGCCCCACTTGGGGTTCTCCATGTAGTGGCTGAACTTGATGGTGCCGTGGGCCTTGCCCGGATCGTTCTTGTCCTTCGCGTCCAGGTGGGCGTCGAAGGTGAAGGTGATCTCGTCGCCCTTGGGGCGGTCGATCATCGCGGTGCCGGTCAGTGCGGCCGCCTCCCGGTGCTGCGCGTCCGACGCGACGGCCGGTACCGCAACGCCGGTGGCGAGCACGACCAGGACTCCCAAGGCTGCGGCGACACGGGTACGGGGCAAGGTCATGAGGGGTCGTCCTCCGTCTGCGGTGGCTGCGCCCGGTTCTTCCGGGCGAGATCAACACTCCCGTGCGCCGGCGCCCCGCACATCGCACGTGAGGTGGTGACCGCCTCCGCCGCGCGGCGGAGGCGCCGGCTCGCGGGCCCTCCCCGGAGAGGAGCCGCCAGACCCCCGTCCGGGCGGCTCCTCGTCCGTGATCCCGCCGGTCAGTTCGTCGGGTACGGCACCTTCCACGGCACGACCTGGAAGTCGCCGGTGCCCTGCCTGACCTTCTCGTGCGGCGCCGAGCTGGTGCACTTGGGCAGCTTCTTGGTGCCGTCGGGACGGCCCACGGCCGCCCAGCTGTAGCCGACGCGGTCCTTCTTGCCCTGGTCGTGGACGGTGAAGCCGACGCGGCCGCCCTTGATGTCCTTGAGGTTGGAGTCGGTGATGATGCCGGTCGCGGTGGCCACCTTGCCGCCCGTCATCAGGCAGTCGATACGGCCCTTCGCCCAGCCGCCATCGCCGCCCGGCTTGTCCAGGTGGACGAAGCGGAAGGTGCCGGTGGCCTTCGACGGGTCGCCGTTGTTCTTCGCCGTCAGATGCGCGTCGAAGGTGAACGTCACGTCCTCGGTGGTCTTGCGGAACATCTTCGCCGAGCCGGTGAGCGCGGCGGCCTCGCGGGACTTGGCCTGCGGCTCGGCCCGCGCCTCGGCCCGCGCCTCGGCATGTGACGCCGAGCGCGCCGTGTCGTCGCCGGACGCGACGGCCACGCCCGCCGCGCCCGCCGTCATCAGGAGCGCGGCGCCCACGGCGATGACGCGGGGGTAGTTGCGGGTGTTCGGCGTGGTCGTGCGGCTCATGGAAGTCCTCCGTCTTCGGGGCCGTTCACCCGGCGTTTCCGGGTGAGATCACGCTCTCGCGGAACGGGGGTCCGGCACGTCCGGCCAGGGGTGGGACCCCGCTTCCGCCGCGCGGCGGGGACCCGTGGCGGACCCCTGCACCCGGAGGAGGACACCCCCGATACCCGAGGCGCACGGCGCCGCGCAACGAATCGCCGCTCCGGGCCCGCCATGCGCAACAGATCGCGCGGTAGCCCGCAACGCTCGCGCCTTGTCCGGGCAAGGCCGCCGACCGTACCGTCTAACGGACCCCACAAGCCCCTTCGCACGCCCTGAGGATCCGCCATGCCTGCGCTGCGCACCGCCCTGCTCCAGAGCTCAGGGCAGCTCGGATCCGTCGCCGAGAACCTGAAGGAGCTCGACGACGCGGCGGGCCGCGCCGCCGCCGCGGGGGCGGGGCTGCTCGTGGCCCCCGAGCTCTTCCTGACCGGCTACGCAATCGGCGACGACATCCCGCGCCTCGCCGAGCCCGCCGACGGTCCTTCGGCCGCCGCGATCGCCGAGACCGCCGTACGCCACGGTGTCGCCGTCGCCTACGGCTACCCCGAGCGTGACGGCGAGCAGGTCTTCAACTCCGTCCAGCTGATCGGCCCCGACGGCGCGCGCCTGGCGAACTACCGCAAGACCCACCTCTTCGGCTGCTTCGAGCGCGACCACTTCACCCCCGGTGAACAGGCCGTCGTCCAGGCCGAGCTCGGCGGTCTGCGGATCGGCCTGATGATCTGCTACGACGTGGAGTTCCCGGAGAACGTCCGCGCGCACGCGCTGGCCGGCACCGACCTGCTGCTGGTGCCCACGGCCCAGATGCACCCCTTCCAGTTCGTCGCCGACTCCGTCGTGCCGGTGCGGGCCTTCGAGAACCAGATGTACGTGGCGTACGTCAACCGGGTCGGCAAGGAAGGGGAGTTCGAGTTCGTCGGCCTCTCCACGCTCGCCGGTCCCGACGGCGTCGCACGCGCCCGCGCCGGACGGGACGAGCAACTGGTGTTCGGCGACGCCGACCCGGAGTTCCTGGCCGCGTCGCGCGAGAACAACCCCTATCTGCGCGACCGCCGCCCGGGTCTGTACGCGTCGCTGATCTGACCACCTGCCGAGCTTCCCCTTCTTCTGTTCTGCCGTTCCCGCAAGGAGTCCGTACCCCATGACGTCCACGGTGCCCAATGCCGTCCAGCACACCGACGCGCAGCCGCCGATCACCATGTTCGGTCCCGACTTCCCCTACGCGTACGACGACTTCCTCGCGCACCCGGCGGGCCTGGGCCAGATACCGGCGACCGAGCACGGCACCGAGGTCGCCGTCATCGGCGGCGGCCTTTCCGGCATCATCGCCGCGTACGAGCTGATGAAGATGGGCCTCAAGCCCGTCGTCTACGAGGCCGATCAGATCGGCGGCCGCCTTCGCACCGTCGGCTTCGACGGCTGCGACGACTCGCTCACCGCCGAGATGGGCGCGATGCGCTTCCCGCCGTCCTCGACGGCGCTGCAGCACTACATCGACCTGGTCGGCCTGAAGACCAAGGCGTTCCCGAACCCCCTCGCGGAGTCGACCCCTTCGACGGTCGTCGACCTCAAGGGCGAGTCCCACTACGCGACGTCCGTCGACGACCTCCCGCAGGTCTACCGCGACGTGATGAACGCCTGGAACGCCTGTCTGGAGGAGGGCGCGGACTTCTCCGACATGAACCGCGCCCTGCGCGAGCGCGACGTACCCAAGATCCGCGAGATCTGGTCGAAGCTCGTCGAGAAGCTCGACAACCAGACCTTCTACGGCTTCCTCTGCGAGTCCGAGGCCTTCAAGTCCTTCCGGCACCGCGAGATCTTCGGCCAGGTCGGCTTCGGCACGGGCGGCTGGGACACCGACTTCCCGAACTCGATCCTCGAAATCCTGCGCGTCGTCTACACCGAGGCCGACGACCACCACCGCGGCATCGTCGGCGGCAGCCAGCAGCTGCCCCTCCGCCTGTGGGAGCGCGAGCCGCAGAAGATCGTGCACTGGGATCTCGGTACGTCCCTGAAGTCGCTGCACGAGAGCGGCGAGCCCAAGCCCGCCGTGACGCGGCTCGACCGCACCGCGGGCAACCGGGTCACCGTGACGGACGCCTCCGGCGACATCCGCACGTACCCTGCGGCGATCTTCACCGCGCAGTCCTGGATGCTGCTCTCCAAGATCGCGTGCGACGACACGCTCTTCCCCATCGACCACTGGACGGCGATGGAGCGGACCCACTACATGGAGTCCTCCAAGCTCTTCGTACCGGTCGACCGGCCCTTCTGGCTGGACAAGGCCGTCGACGACAGGGGAAATCCGACCGGGCGTGACGTCATGTCGATGACGCTCACCGACCGGATGACGCGCGGGACCTACCTGCTCGACGACGGGCCGGACAAGCCCGCCGTCATCTGCCTCTCCTACACCTGGTGCGACGACAGCCTGAAGTGGCTGCCGCTGTCGGCGAACGAGCGCATGGAGGTCATGCTGAAGTCGCTCGGCGAGATCTACCCGAAGGTCGACATCAGGAAGCACATCATCGGTAACCCGGTGACGGTGTCGTGGGAGAACGAGCCGTACTTCATGGGCGCGTTCAAGGCGAACCTGCCGGGGCACTACCGCTATCAGCGGCGGCTGTTCACGCACTTCATGCAGGAGTCCCTGCCGGAGGACAAGCGGGGGATCTTCCTTGCCGGGGATGACATTTCCTGGACGGCTGGGTGGGCCGAGGGTGCCGTGACGACTGCGCTGAACGCGGTGTGGGGCGTTATGAACCACTTCGGCGGGGGGACGGACGCGACCAACCCCGGGCCGGGGGATGTGTACGACTCGATCGCGCCCGTCGAGTTGCCTGAGGACTGATTCAGGAGCGCCGTTTTACCGGCGGCGCGCCCTCGGGTTACCGGCGGCGCGCCCTCGGGGCGGCCCCTCTTACACCCCGGCCGCTCGCGCCGCCTCGTACACCTCCGCCGCCAAGTCCTTCAGCTCCTCGCCGTCCCGTGCGCTGCCCTGCAGTTCGATGAGGATCTCCTCCACCGCGCCCACCGCCGCGTGCGCCGCCAGGTCCTCGACGATCTGGGCGACGTTCCCCTGGAAGGGGGCGCGGCCCTCGCCCTCGTACGCCTTGGCCGTGCACCGGGTGTTGACCCGAAGGACGCTCTGGATCGGGTCCTTTCGGCCCCGCTCGGCGGCGGCTTCCTTGACCTGCTGCCACTGGGTGGCGAGCGCGTCGGCGCCCATGCCGATCGGCATCCAGCCGTCCGCCCGTTCGATGAGCCTGCGCAGTGCGCGCGGGCTGTTGGCGGGCAGCAGGATCGGGATGGGCCTGGCGGGCTTGGGGCCGACCACGGACGACGCGATGGTCGTCAGCTCGCCTTCGTACGACACCGGGTCCGGGCCCCAGACCGCGTGGCAGACGTCGATCAGTTCGTCGAGGACCTTGCCGCGCTTCTTGAAGGGGGCCATGCTCGCCGCCGCGTACTCGTCGAGCGACCAGCCCGTGCCCAGGCCCGCGACGACCCGGCCGCCGCTCGCCGCGTCCAGGCTGGCCAGGGAGCGCGCCAGCTGGAACGGCACGTGCAGCGGGGCGACCAGGACGCTGGTGCCGAGGCGGGCCCGCTCCGTGGCGGCCGCGGCCAGCGTCAGGGTGATCAGCGGGTCGGGCACCGAGCGGTAGGTGTCGGGCCAGGGCAGGCCCTCGATGCCGTAGAGCCCCTGCGTGGCGGGCTCGGGGAACAGGATGCGTTCGTAGACCCACAGACTCTCGTACCCGATCTCCTCGGCGGCTCGGGCGACAGCGGGGACGTCTCGTCCCATGTCGTACTGCCGGCCCTGCGGGAGGCTCAGTCCGAGTCGAGTGGCCATGGTGGTGCTCCTTCGCATCCGGGGTCCCACGCGTCAACGTACAGCGATCAACGGGGAGTTCCGCAGAGGAGCGCGATGACTGGCCGGATCAGTCCGGCAGCGGGGTGAGCAGCATGCGGCCCACCAGGCCCGCCGCGCCGTCCAGGCGGGTGCGCAACTCCTCGGCCACGGCAGGGAGTCCACGCAGCGCCCACAGCGCCCGCGCCGCCGCCCACGCTCCGTCACGGGCCCGTTCCAGGCTCCAGGAACCCACCAGATGCGTCAGCGGATCGGCGATCTGGAAGAGATCGGGGCCCGGCATCAGATCTTCGCGGATGCGCTCCTCCAGCGAGACGAGGATGTCGCCCACGCGATCGAACTCGTCCTCGACGTCCGCCGGTTCGCAGCCGAGCGTACGACAGGTGTCCACGACGGCCAGCGGCAGATCGTGCCCGATGTGCGCATTGATGCCCGCGAGCGCGAACTGCAGCGGACGTACGCCCGGATGGCGGCGGAACTGCAGCAGGGGCCGCCAGCACGCCGGTGCCCTGTGCTGGTCGGCCGCCGCGTCGACGGCCCGCAGATAGCGCTCGGCGAACAGGACGTCCAGCGTGATCGCGGCCCCGGAGTCGGCGAACCGGCCGCTGTCCAGGTGCCGGTCGACCTCTTCGGTGACCGACAGATAGACCCCGTTGAAGACGCCGACCCCGTCGCCGGACGGGAGGTCCGCACCGAGCACGCGCATCCGCGTCACCACCGCGTCAACCCCCTGTGCCGGGCCTGTGAACTCCGCAAACCGCTCCAACTGCGCCATGGTGGCAGGGTCCCAGTCATAGGCTGGCCCGAGTGTCACCGCACCGGGCGCTTCCCCAGAACGGGGGAACGGCGTCCGTGTGTGCCCCTGGGGAGGGGAGCTGTACACCGTGTCCGGGGGGACGCGGAGGAGGGGGAGGAGCAGCACCGTGTCAGGCAATCGCGCACGACATCGCGCCGCACGACGGGACGGGCGCAGGAGCGCCGCCCGCCATGGAGTCATGGTGGCGGCGGCCTCGGTGGTGGCCGCCGTCGGCACCGTCACGGGCATGGTGTCCGCGCTCGACGAGGGCGGCGGCAAGGACCAGGCGCGCCCGAAGGTGACGGAGTCGCCGACGCTCGAACCGCTGCCCGCGGTGCCGACGCCGTCCGCCTCCGATTCCTCGGCGAAGCCGTCCCCCGCCAAGTCCTCCGCGAAGCCGAAGCCGAAACCGGAACCGAAGCCGTCGACGCAGCGTCCGAAGAAGCCGGACAACACTGCCCCGTCCGCCAATTCCCTCTACCGGTACGGCGATTCACAGGTGCTCGACTGGGTCAGGGCCAACCGCGGCGACCCGCGGCGGCCGCTCATAGAGTCGAAGATCGCCGATGAGCCGGCTGCCGTGTGGTTCGCCGACTACTCGCCGGGGACCATCACGTCCCGCGTGCGGGCCGTGACGTCGGGCGCCGGGGGCCGGGTGCCCGTCGTCGTTCCGTACGCGATACCGGACCGGGACTGCGGGGGCGCGTCGCAGGGCGGGGCGCCGGATCTCGCGGCGTACGACGCGTGGATCGAGAAGTTCGCCGCGGGGCTCGGCTCCGGCGAGGTCGTCGTCATCCTCGAACCGGACGCGATCGCGCTCTCCGAGTGCCTGTCGGCGGGCGAACGGGCCGACCGGTACGCCTCGCTGGCCCGCGCGGGCCGCACCCTCAAGGCCGCCAACCCCAAGGCCCGGGTCTACTACGACGCCGGGCACTCGGGCTGGAACGCCGCCACCCGGCAGGCCGGACGGTTGCGCGCGGCGGGCGCCGCGTCGGCGGCGTCGTCCGACGGCGTCTTCACCAACGTCTCGAACTTCCACCGCACCGCCGACGAGGCCGCCTACGCCCGCAAGGTCCTCTCCGCGCTGGGCGGCCCTCCGGACCTTGGCGCCGTCATCGACACCAGCCGCAACGGCAACGGCGCCCCGGCCGACGGCGAATGGTGCGACCCGGCGGGACGCAAGCTCGGGCAGAGCCCGACGCTGCGCACCGGCGAGGCCCGTATCGACGCCTATCTGTGGATCAAGCTGCCGGGCGAGTCCGACGGCTGCAAGGGCACGCCGGGGACGTTCACGCCCGGGTACGCCTACGACTTGGCGCGCGGCTGAGCGTCGTCGGCCTCGGTGTCGTACGTCGAAGTGCCCTCGTCGAGCAACGGCTCCTGCGTCTTGAGGTGCGGGGGCGCGAAGGCCCGCAGGACGTGATAGCCCGTGATCACGACGATCGTGCCGAGCGCGATGCCGCTCAGCTCGAAGTTGTCGGTGATCTTCAGGGAGACGCCGCCGACGCCGATGATGATGCCCGCCGCGGCCGGGACCAGGTTCAGCGGATTGCGCAGATCCACCTTGGCGTTGATCCAGATCTGGGCGCCGAGCAGGCCGATCATGCCGTACAGGATGACGGTGATGCCGCCGAGCACGCCGCCCGGGATGGCCGCAACGACCGCGCCGAACTTGGGGCAGAGGCCGAAGAGCAGGGCGAAGCACGCGGCCGCCCAGTACGCGGCGGTGGAGTAGACGCGGGTCGCGGCCATCACGCCGATGTTCTCGGAGTACGTCGTGTTGGGCGGGCCGCCGACGGCGGTGGAGAGCATGGACGCGGCGCCGTCGGCGGAGATCGCGGTGCCGAGCTTGTCGTCCAGGTCGTCGCCGGTCATCTCGCCGACGGCCTTGACGTGGCCGGCGTTCTCGGCGACGAGCGCGATCACGACGGGCAGCGCGACGAGGATCGCCGACCACTCGAAGCTCGGGGCGTGGAAGGACGGCAGGCCGATCCAGTCGGCGTTGCCGACGGCGGAGAGGTCAAGGCGCCAGTGGTCGACGACCTTGCCGGAGCCGTCCGCCGAGTGGATCTTGCCGAAGACCAGGTCGAGGGCCCAGGAGAGGGCGTACCCGAAGAGCAGACCCAGGAAGATCGCGATGCGTGACCAGAATCCGCGCAGGCACACCACGGCCAGACCGGTGAACAGCATCACCAAGAGGGCCGTCCACTGGTCCTGTGGCCAGTACGTGGAGGCGGTGACCGGGGCCAGGTTGAAGCCGATGAGCATGACGACGGCGCCGGTGACGATCGGGGGCATCGCGGCATGGATGATCCGCGCACCGAACCGCTGCACCGCGAGCCCGACGAGGAACAGCGCCGCACCGACGACGAAGACCGCGCCGGTCACGGTCGCCGACGAGCCGCCCTGCGCCCTGATCACCGCGGCGACACCCACGAAGGAGAGGGAACAGCCCAGGTAGCTGGGCACCCGGCCGCGCGTGGCGAGCAGGAAGATGGCGGTCGCGACGCCCGACATCATGATCGCCAGGTTCGGGTCGAGGCCCATCAGGACGGGCGCCACGAACGACGCACCGAACATGGCGACGACGTGCTGGGCGCCGAGCCCGAAGGTCCGCGGCCAGGAGAGCCGCTCGTCAGGTCGGACGACGGCTCCGGGCGCGGGGATGCGCCCGTCGCCGTGCAGTCTCCAGCGCACGCCGAGATCCATGGTTCTGTTCCGCCTTCTGTGCGCCCGACCTGTTGTCAAGACCTGAATGAGTCAGCGCAATGTTAAACGGGCGTAAGGCCCGCGGATGCTCGGCAGGTGTTTCAGACGGCGGATGGCTCAGGCAGGCGAGGGCGGGTTCAGGCCTTGGGGCCCGGTGTCGTCGCGTCCGCCGGGGCGACCGGTGTGGCGTCGCGGCCGTCCGTGCGCAGGACGCCCGCGAACACCGCGAGCCCGCAGGCGAGCACCGTCACCAGGCCGAAGGAGACCACCAGGCTCGTCGCGTCGGCGAGCGTGCCGATCGCCGACGGGGCGATCAGACCCGATGTGTACGTGATGGTCGCGACGCCCGCGATGGCCTGGCTGGGGTTCGGGCCACTGCGCCCGGCCGCGGCGAAGGCCAGCGGCACCACGACCGCGATGCCGAGCCCCATCAGGGCGAACCCGCCCATGGCCATGGCCGGATGGGGCGCAGCCACCACGAGCACCCCGCCGAGCGCCGCGACCACGCCGCCGACGCGCACCGTGCGCACCGCCCCGAACCGGTCCACCACCGCGTCGCCCGCGAGCCGCGCGATGGCCATGGTGAGCGTGAACCCGGTGGTGCAGGCCGCGGCGAGCCCGGCCGCGCTGCCCAGGACGTCCCGCAGATAGACCGCCGACCAGTCCAGGCTCGCGCCCTCCGCGAAGACGGCGCAGAACCCGACCGCGCCGATGAGCAGGGCCGACTTGGGCGGCAGCGAGAAGCGTGGCGGCGCCTCCTCCTCGGGGGCCGCCTGCAGGTCGAGCACGCCCTGGCAGGCGATGAGGCCGATCGCGGTGAGCGCCACGGCGGCGAGCGCGTGGTGAAGGCGGGCGTCCGAGCCGAGGTGGGCGGCGACCGTGCCGGCCGCGGATCCGATCAGGGCGCCGACGCTCCACATGCCGTGCAGGCCCGACATGATCGACTTCTTCATGCGGGTCTCGACCTCGACGCCCAGGGCGTTCATCGCCACGTCCGACATCCCCGCCGTGGCGCCGTACACGAACAGGGCCAGGCAGAGCGTCAGCAGGTTCGGCGCGAGCGAGGGCAGGATCAGCGCCATCGTCCACAGGGCGAGCAGGCCGCGCAGCGCCGTGCGGGCGCCGAAGCGGTGACTGACCCAACCGGCAAGCGGCATCGCCACCGAGGCGCCGATCGCGGGGAAGGCAAGGGCAAGGCCGAGGAGGCCCGCGCTGAGGTCGGCGTGCTCCTGGATCCAGGGGACGCGGGTGGCGAAGGAGCCCGTGACGGCGCCGTGCACACAGAAGACGGCGGCCACGGCGTACCGCGCCCGCTTCAACTGCCGTGCGTCGTAGACCACTTCACTCATGGATGCTCCGCCCCTCCCAGCGTGCCGCCCCGCTACGGCGACGTAAACTATCAGGAACCCTGCCTGATAAATAGCAGCTTTATGGAAGGATCCCCGGCATGCCCGCATCACCGAGCACTGCCCGGGCCATCAACGACCGGCTCGCCCTGGGGCTCCTGCAGCGCGAAGGGCCGCTGACGGCCAACCAGTTGAAGCAGCTGACCGGCCTGTCCCGGCCGTCGGTCGCCGATCTCGTCGAGCGTCTGCAGGGCTCGGGACTGATCACGGTCGTGGGGGAGGCGGGCGCCCAGCGGCGGGGCCCCAACGCCCGCCTTTACGGGATCGTCGCCGACCGGGCCCACCTCGCGGCCCTCGACGTACGCACCGGAGGCCTCTCCGTGGTGGTCACCGATCTGCTCGGCGCGGTGCTCGCCGAGGCGTCGCTGCCCATCGGCGGCGACACCGGAACCGAGCCCGCCGTGGAGCGTGCCGTCGCCCTCGTCGAGCGCACCGCCCGCGATGGCGGCGCCCAGCGGCTGCACACCGTGGGCATCGGCGCGCCCGGCCTCATCGACCCCGCATCGGGCGAACTGCGCGACACCACTTCGCTGCCCGCCTGGCACCGCAGGCTCGCGGGCGCGCTCCAGGAGCGGCTGCCGGCCCGCGTCCTCGTCGAGAACGAGACCAATCTCGCCGCCCGCGCCGAACAGCGCGAAGGCGCCGCCCGGGACCGCGACACCTTCGTCCTTCTCTGGCTCGGCGAGGGCATCGGTGCCGCCGTCGTCCTCGACGGGGCGCTGCGGCGCGGCGCATCCGGCGGCACCGGGGAGATCGGCTTCCTGCCCGTGCCCGGCACCGCGTCGCTGCCGTCCGCCACCGGCTGCGACGGCGGCTTCCACTCGCTGGCCTGCGCGGCCGCGCTCCGCGAACTCGGCGCCGAGCACGGGCTCCTGGAGCCGGGGGAGAGCGCCGCCGACGTGCTGAGCCGCGCAGTCGCGACCGGCCACGGCGGCTATCTCGACGCGGCCGCCGACCGGATCGCCGTCGGCGCCGCCGCGATGGCCGCCATCCTCGACCCCGGATGCGTCGTCCTCGGCGGCGAGCTGGGCCGCGCGGGCGGCGACGCGCTCGCCGCCCGCGTCGGGGACCGCGTCACCGCCATGTCCCCGCTGCGTACCGAGGTCAGGGCGAGCACGCTGGGCGGCTCCGCCGTGCTGCGGGGGGCGCTGCTTGCCGCCAGGGAGGCGGCGCAGGAGGAGCTGTTCGGACCTGGACGCTGAGCCCTCCGGGGCGGCAGGCGGCGTTGGACGCACCGTCTGTCACCGGCTTCGCCGAGTTCGTCCTCAAGCGCCGGACGGGCTATTTGTGGCTTGCCCCGCCGCTCGCCCGCGCGGCCAAGAACTCCTCGAACGTCCCCTTCCCCACAGCCCGTTCGGGCGCCAGATGCCCGCCCGCGCGGAACGCTCGGTACGTCTTGCCCGCGAGCCGCACCGGGACCAGCGGGCGCCGCTTGCCGCTCGCCCGCAGATAGGCGCGGGCAAGGTCCGGGAACGTACGCACCTCGGGCCCGCCCATGTCCTCGACCCGCCCGGCAGGCGGCGCCGCCGCCAACTGGGCGAGCCGGTCCGCCACTTCGCCGACCTCGACCGGTTGGTCGCTGACCCCCGACGGCAGCAGCATCACCGGCAGCTTCGCCGAACTTTCCAAGACCTGCAGGACGAGATCGTGGAACTGCGTGGTCCGCAGCACCGTCCAGCCGAGCCCCGACTCCTCGATCAGCCGCTCCACGGCGAGCTTCGTCCTGTAGTAGCCGAGCGGCACCCGGTCGACACCGACGATCGAGATATAGACCAGATGCCCCACTCCGGCCCGCCGCGCGGCCTCGATCAGATGGCGTGCGGCCCGTTCGTCGCCCCCGCGCGGGCTGCTCGCGCAGTGCACGATCACGTCCACGCCCGCCATGGCCGCGTCGAGCCCCGTGCCCTCGCGCAGATCGACGGCGTACGGCTGGGAACGGCGGCTCAGGACGCGTACGTCGTGGCTCTCCGCGCGCAGCCGCTCGACCACCGGGCGGCCGAGGGTTCCCGTGCCGCCGGTCACCAGGATCGTGGTCATCGCAAGGCTCCTTCGCTGTCCGGGACGCCGTACCGGCGTCCGTCACCAGCTCAGAACCGGGCGGCGGTCAGGAATGTGACAGCTGCCCGGCCACGAAACCGAGCTTGTCCGGATTGACCACCGCCCGCAGGGTGCTGACGAGACCGTCCCGGAACTCGAACGTCGCGATGCCCACCACCGTGCCCTCCAGCGTCGCCACGATCGCGGGCGCGCCGTTGACCTCGGCGTACGCGAGATCCATGGCTTGGGCGAAGTTCTCCATGCCGCCCACCAGGAAGCGCAGCACCTTCTCGCGCCCGACGATCGGCCTGCGCGCGGCGGTGACCTTGCCGCCGCCGTCGCCCCACCACGTCACGTCCGCCGCGAGGACCTTCTCCAGGCCCGCCAGATCGCCGTCCCGGGCCGCCGCGATGAACGACTCCACGAACTCCTGGCGCCGCTCGGCCGCGGCCTCGAACCGCGTCTGCTCCCCCGCCACCGCCCGCGTCGCCCTGCGGTACAGCTGGCGGCAGTTGGCCTCGCCGATGTCGAGGACGCCCGCGATCTCCCGGTGGCTGTACGCGAACGCCTCCCGCAGCACGAACACCGCGCGCTCCACCGGCGTGAGTCGCTCAAGGAGGATCAGCAGCGCCATCGACACCGCGTCCCGCTGCTCCGCCGACTCCAGGGGGCCGAGCGCGCCGCCGGACGTGATCACCGGCTCCGGCAGCCAGGGCCCCACGTACTGCTCGCGCCGGGCGCGCGCCGATGTCAGCCTGTTCAGACAGAGGTTGGTGACGACCTTGGCCAGCCAGGCGGCGGGCCGGCCGATGTCCTCGCGCCGGGCGCCGCTCCACCGCAGATACGCGTCCTGGACGGTGTCCTCGGCCTCCTGCGCGGAGCCGAGCATGCGGTAGGCGAGGGAGAACATCCGGGGGCGGTGGGACTCGAACTCATCGGCAAGTGCTGCTGTCGTCACGCGCTCAGCGTGCCAGAGAGCGGCGCATCACCGCCGGTCAAAGCGGTGCGACCGGATCCTGTGAGCCAGGCCACAGGGGTTCGCCCGTATGGGCGTCGATCAGGCGTGGCAGACTGGCCTCGTACCAAAAGCAGCGCACTCCGGGGTCGGTGTAATTCCGAACCGGCGGTTACAGTCCGCGACCCGGTCGCCTCCAGCGACCGGTTGACCAGGTGAAATTCCTGGACCGACGGTGAAAGTCCGGATGGGAGGCAGTGCGCGGCGGGCGGGCATTCGTGCACGTCGCCGAGTGGCTTGTTTTTGGGATACCCGACTTTTCGGGTTCCCCAGGGAGAAGTCTCGTTTCCGGCGTCGCTCCCGGTGCCGCAGTCCGTACATTCTGTCGTCATCGACAGGCCCCGGAGTCCGTGCCCCATGAGGCAGGAGGACCCGGTGGCCACCGCAGCCGCAGCGAACGACCATGAGCGCACCGCCATGCGTCGCGCGCTCGCGCTTGCAGCGCTCGGTCTCGGCGCTACAAGCCCTAATCCGGTCGTCGGCTGCGTCATCATCGACGCCTCCGGCCAGACCGTCGGCGAGGGACACCACCAGCGCGCGGGCGGACCGCACGCCGAGGTCCACGCCCTGCGCGCGGCCGGCGAGAAAGCCCGCGGCGCCACCGCCCTGGTCACCCTCGAACCCTGCAACCACACCGGACGCACAGGACCCTGCGCGCAGGCGCTCATCGACGCCGGGATCGCCCGCGTCGTCTACGCGGTCAGCGACCCGAACCCCACCGCGACCGGGGGCGCGCAGCGACTGCGTACCGCCGGAATCGACGTGGAATCGGGCCTGTTGGAGGACGAGGCCGCCGCGGGGAACGCCGCCTGGCTGACCTCCGTGCGGCTCGGCCGCCCGCATGTCACCTGGAAGTACGCCGCGACACTCGACGGCCGCATCGCCGCCGCCGACGGCACGAGCCGCTGGATCACCTCCGCCGAGGCCCGCGCCGACGTGCACCGGCTGCGCGCCGAGTGCGACGCCGTCGTGGTCGGCGCAGGCACCCAGCGCGCCGACGACCCGCACCTCGCCGTACGGGGCGTCGAAGGCGCCGTGCAGCCGCTGCGCGTCGTCGTGGACACCAACGCGACCGCCGTCACGCCCGGGGCCCGCGTCCTGGACGACGCCGCGCCCACGCTCGTCGCGGTCGCCGAGGACGCGAGCACCGAACTGGAAGCACTTGAGGCCGAAACGGTGCGACTCCCGCGCGCGGAGGGTGGGTTGGACATCCGGACCCTCCTCGCCGAGCTCCACGCGCGCGGGGTGCGTTCCGTCCTCCTCGAAGGCGGGCCGACGCTCGCCGGAGCGTTCGTCGCCGCGGGCGCCGTCGACCGCGTCGTCGGCTATCTCGCCCCCGTGCTGCTCGGCGCGGGCCCCGCCGTCCTGGCCGGCGGCGGAATCACGACCATCACCGATGCGTTGCGCCTCGACGTGAGCGAGAGCGTCCGTATCGGCCCCGATCTGCGCATCACCGCAACCCTTGCAGCGAAGGAGCACTGAGTGTTCACCGGAATCGTCGAAGAGCTGGGCGAGATCACCGCCGTCGAGAAGCTGGCCGATGCCTCGCGCTTCCGCCTCCGTGGCCCCGTCGTCACCGAAGGCGCGAAGCACGGCGACTCCATCGCGGTCAACGGCGTCTGTCTGACGGTCGTGGAGCACGAGGGCGACGAGTTCACCGCCGATGTGATGGCCGAGACGCTCGACCGCTCCAGCCTCGGCGCGCTCGCGGTCGGTTCACGGGTCAACCTGGAGCGGCCCACGGCCGTCGGCGACCGCCTCGGCGGACACATCGTGCAGGGTCACGTCGACGGCACCGGCGAGATCGTCGAGCGCAAGCCGTCCGAGAACTGGGAGATCGTCAAGGTCTCGCTCCCGGCAGGCCTCGCCCGCTACGTGGTGGAGAAGGGCTCCATCACGGTGGACGGCGTGAGTCTGACCGTCGTCGACGCCGGGCCCGACTACTTCACCATCAGCCTCATCCCCACCACCCTCGCGCTGACCACGCTCGGCATCAAGCAGCCCGGCGACCCGGTCAACCTCGAGGTCGACGTCATCGCGAAGTACGTCGAGCGGATGCTCGGCGACCGCGCCGCCGCTCCGGCTCCCGCTCCCGCTCAGGAGGCCACGCAGTGAACTGGCTCAACTCCGAAGCCTTCACGGCCTTCGGGCAGCACGTGATCTGGTCCGACATGGTGGGCAACACCGTCGGCCTGATCGCCCTCGCCCTCGGCTGGCGGCGCTCCATATGGACCTGGCCCGCCCAGTTCCTTTCCGGCGTCATCCTCGTCGCCGCGTACGCGTCCGCACAGCTCTCCGGCGGCGTCGGCAAGCAGCTGCTCGTCATCGGCGTGGCCCTGTGGGGCTGGCGGCTGTGGACCAACGGCAAGCAGCAGGCGCAGGACGGCTCCATCGCCGTCCGGTTCGCGACCTGGAAGGAGCGCGGGGTGCTGCTCGGCGGCACCGCCGTCGGCACCCTCGCGGTCGGCGCCCTGTTCTCCGCCGTACCCGACCTGTCCTGGAACCCCTGGCCGGACGCCTACATCTTCGTCGGCACACTCGCCGCGATGGTCGCCCAGGCGCGCGGCCTCGTCGAGTTCTGGTTCGCCTGGCTGCTGGTCGACGTGGTCGGCGTGCCGCTCGCGTTCAGCAGCGGCCTCGCCTTCTCGGGCCTCGTGTACGTCATCTACCTCGCCCTCGTCCTGTGGGGCCTGCGCGACTGGTGGCTGCGGTCGCGCACTGTGTTCTCGCAGGCCTCGCAGCCCGACATGGAAGGAGCCCCGGCATGACTGCGGCACCTGTTTGGTACAGCACGGGTCATGAGGAAGACGCCTCGGACCTCGCCCTCGACCCCGTAGAGGCGGCCATCCGCGACATCGCCGCCGGGCGGCCCGTCGTGGTCGTCGACGACGAGGACCGGGAGAACGAGGGCGACCTCGTCATCGCCGCCGAGAAGGCGACCCCCGAGATCATCGCCTTCATGATGAGCGAGTGCCGCGGCCTGATCTGCGCGCCCATGGAGGGTGAGGAGCTTGACCGCCTCGAACTCCCGCAGATGGTCGAGAACAACACCGAGTCGATGCGGACGGCCTTCACCGTCTCCGTCGACGCGAGCGCCGCGCACGGCGTCACCACCGGCATCTCGGCCGCCGACCGCGCCACCACGCTCCAGATGCTCGCGGCGGGCGCCTTCGAGCCGACCGACTTCGTGCGGCCGGGCCACATCTTCCCGCTGCGCGCCAAGTCCGGCGGCGTCCTGGCGCGCAACGGCCACACCGAGGCCGCGGTCGACCTGGCCCGGCTCGCGGGCCTGCGCCCCGCGGGGGCCATCGTCGAGATCGCGGGCGAGGACGGCACGATGCTCCGCCTGCCGGAGCTGATCCCGTTCGCCCGCAAGCACGGCCTGACGATCATCTCCATCGAGGACCTGATCGCCTACCGCCGCTCCTCCGAACCGACGGTCCGCCGCGAGGCCGAGGTCCGTCTGCCCACCGCGTTCGGCGAGTTCACGGCGTACGGCTACCGCTCCACCGTCGACGGCGTGGAGCACGTCGCCCTGGTCCACGGCGAGATCGGCGAGGGCGACGACGTCCTGGTCCGCATCCACTCCGAGTGCCTGACCGGCGACGTCTTCCACTCGCTGCGCTGCGACTGCGGCCCCCAGCTGGAGGCGTCCATGCGGCGCATCACGGACGAGGGACGCGGCGTCGTGGTCTACCTCCGCGGCCACGAGGGGCGCGGCATCGGTCTCCTTTCCAAGCTGCGCGCCTACGAGCTCCAGGAGCGCGGCAGCGACACCCTGGACGCCAACCTGGAGCTCGGCCTGCCCGCCGACGCCAGGGACTACGGCGCGGGCGCCCGGATCCTCGACGACCTCGGCGTCCGCAGCCTGCGCCTGATGACCAACAACCCCGACAAGACCGACGCGGTCGTCCGGCACGGCCTGAAGGTCACAGGACGCGAGCCCATGGCGGTCCACGCGGGCGAGCACAACCTCCGCTACCTGCGCACCAAGCGGGACCGGATGGGGCACGACCTGCCCGGGCTCGACACGCCCGAGGTGTCGGCCTGCGGCAACCAGTAAGTACCGGCGTACGAGAACCAGCACAAGAACCAGGAGAAGCGCGTGAGCGGCAAGGGTGCACCCGAACTGAGCGTGAAGAACTGCGGCGACCTCCGGGTCGCGGTGATCGCCGCGCAGTGGCACGAGAAGGTCATGGACGGCCTCGTCGACGGCGCGCTGCGCGCCCTGCACGAGCTCGGCATCGACGAGCCGACCGTCCTGCGCGTGCCCGGCAGCTTCGAGCTGCCGGTCGTCGCCAAGGTCCTCGCGGGCCGCGGCTACGACGCGATCGTGGCGCTCGGCGTCGTCATCCGCGGCGGCACCCCGCACTTCGAGTACGTGTGCCAGGGCGTCACCCAGGGGCTGACCCAGGTCAGCATCGACACCGGGGTGCCCGTCGGCTTCGGGGTGCTGACCTGTGACACCGAGGAGCAGGCCCTGGACCGCGCGGGCATCGAGGGCTCCCGCGAGGACAAGGGGCACGAAGCGGTCACCGCGGCCGTTGCCACGGCGACCACGCTGCGTTCCGTCTCCGAGCCCTGGCGGTGAGCGGGACGAGGAGCCGCGTAAAGTAAGCGACATCATGTCCAAGAAGACTTTCGAGGAGCTCTTCGCCGAGCTCCAGCACAAGGCCGCCAACGGCGACCCCGCAACCTCCCGCACCGCCGAGCTGGTCGACAAGGGCGTCCATGCCATCGGCAAGAAGGTCGTCGAGGAGGCCGCCGAAGTCTGGATGGCCGCCGAGCACGAGGGCAAGGAAGCCGCCGCCGAGGAGATCTCGCAGCTCCTGTACCACGTACAGGTGATGATGGTCGCCCGTGGCATCTCGCTCGACGACGTGTACGCCCATCTCTGAGCCGTACGCCCAAGCCCGACCCGACTCCCCTTAACGCAAAGGAATCCCGCCTCATGCTGCGCATCGCCGTCCCCAACAAGGGTTCACTGTCCGGACCTGCGTCGGCGATGCTCCATGAGGCCGGCTACCAGCAGCGCAAGGAGTCCAAGGAGCTCGTCCTCGTCGACCCCGAGAACGAGGTCGAGTTCTTCTACCTGCGGCCCAAGGACATCGCGATCTACGTCGCGACCGGCAGGCTCGACATCGGCATCACCGGCCAGGACCTCCTGGTCGACTCCGGTGCCGACGCCGAGCCGATCCTGCCGCTCGGCTTCGCCCGATCCACCTTCCGGTTCGCCGCGAAGCCGGGCACGGCGACCGTCATCGAGGACCTCGCGGGCAAGACCGTCGCGACCTCGTACGAGGGAATCGTCGCCAAGCACCTCGCGGACTGCGGCGTGGCCGCCTCCGTCGTGCACCTGGACGGCGCCGTCGAGACCGCGATCGAGCTGGGCGTCGCCCAGGTCATCGCGGACGTCGTGGAGACCGGCACCTCGCTGCGGAACGCGGGCCTCGAGGTCTTCGGCGAGCCGATCATGAAGTCCGAGGCGGTCGTCATCCGGCGCACCGGCGCGGACGGCGACGACCCGAAGGTGCAGCAGTTCCTGCGCCGCCTGCAGGGCGTCCTGGTCGCCAGGTCGTACGTGATGATGGACTACGACTGCCGCGCCGAGCACCTGGAGCGGGCCGTCGCCCTCACCCCGGGCCTCGAGTCGCCGACGATCTCGCCGCTGCACAACGAGGGCTGGGTGGCCGTGCGCTCCATGGTCCCGGCCAAGGAGGCGCAGCGGGTCATGGACGACCTGTACGCCCTCGGGGCGCGCGCGATCCTGACCACCGCCATCCACGCCTGCCGCCTCTGATGACCCGGCAGGAGACCCCGGCCATGACCGACCAGACCGACCTTCCCGCCCTTCCCGTCACCTTCCGGCCCGGCCGGACACGGGCCGTCCTGCTCGGCGCGGGAGTCGCGATCCTCGTGGTCCTCACGGTGATCGCCCTGCTCATCCCGGGCCTCGGCCCGGGGGAGCGGACCAGCTTCATCTTCACCGGCGCCCTGCTCTTCGGCGTGCTCGCGCTCCTGAGCAGGCCGAAGGTCGTCGCCGACGAGTCGGGCGTGACCGTCGTCAACATCGCCACCAGCAGGCGCCTCGCCTGGGCCGAGATCGTCCAGGTCAACCTGCGGCCCGGCGACCCATGGGTGTTCCTCAACCTCAGCGACGGCACGAGCCTGCCCGCGATGGGCATCCAGCCCGGCATCGCCAAGGCACAGGCCATCGCCGACGCCCGCGCCCTGCGCGCCCTCGCCGACACCCGCGCCCCGCAGGGCTGACGCTTCGGGCCGGGTCTTGATTAATCTGGTGGCGGGGCACGCCCGGTGTGCCGCCCCGCCCCTGACGGGCCCGCCCGGCCCCCAGGGGCTCCTGCTACCCGAGGAGTGACTCCCTCCGGCGATGGACGGTTCGTCCTGTAGTACATGCGCCGCCCCCTCCCGACATACCGGGACCGGACTGACCAGGGAGGCGGCGGCATGACGACTTCCCTGCTGCTTCTCGGGGCGGCATTTCTGCTGATTCTCGCCAACGGCTTCTTCGTGGCCGCCGAGTTCGGGCTCGTCACCGTCGAGCGCCCGGACGCGGAGAAGGCCGCCGCCGAAGGCGACCGACGGGCCCGTACGGTCGTCGCCGCCCTCAAGGAGCTGTCCTTCCAGCTCTCCGGCACCCAGCTCGGCATCACCATCACCTCGCTCGTGGTCGGCATGCTCGCCGAACCGGCGCTCGCGCATCTGTTCGCGGGCCCGTTCACGGCGACCGGCCTTCCGGAAGGCGCCGTACCGGGCGTCTCCGTAGTGGTCGGCATGCTGCTGGCGTCCGCCGTGCAGATGGTGATCGGCGAGCTCGTGCCGAAGAACTGGGCGGTGTCGAGGCCGCTGCAGGTCGCGCGCTTCGTCGCGGGCCCGCAGCATGTCTTCGCGCGGCTCTTCCGGCCCGTGATCTCGCTCCTGAACGCCGTCGCCAACCGGATCGTGCGGGTGCTCGGCGTCGAGCCAGCCGATGAGCTGGCCTCGGCCCGCACCCCCGGCGAACTGGTCTCCCTGGCCCGGCACTCGGCGCAGGCGGGCACCCTCGAACAGGACACCGCGGACCTGTTCGTACGGACCCTCTCCCTCGGCGAGCTGACCGCGCAGCACGTGATGACGCCGCGCGTGAAGGTCAGCGCGCTGCAGACGTCGGCGACCGCCCAGGACGTGGTGAACCTGACCCGTGCCACGGGACTCTCACGCTTTCCCGTCTACCGCGAGCGGATCGACGAGATCGTCGGCATGGTGCACCTCAAGGACGCCCTCGCGGTCCCGGCGCACGAGCGGCTGCGGACGCCCGCGGGCCGTATCGCGCAGGCACCGCTCCAGGTCCCGGAGACGCTGCCCGTGCAGCAGCTTCTTGAGCAGCTGCGCAGTGAGCAGCCGATAGCCGTAGTCGTCGACGAGTACGGCGGCACGGCCGGTGTGGTCACCCTGGAGGACATCGTCGAGGAGCTCGTCGGCGAGGTCCGCGACGAGCACGACCTGCACGATCTGCCCGAACTCGCGGCGGCACCGGCGGAGGACGGCCGTCCCGCCTGGGACGCCGACGGCAGCTGCCGGGTCGACACGCTCCGGCGGATAGGGCTCGACGTCCCCGAGGGACCGTACGAGACCGTGGCAGGCCTCGTCGCCGATCTGCTCGGCCGCATCCCTGCCCCCGGCGACCGGGCGGAACTTCCCGGCTGGCGGCTCGCGGTGCGCCAGGTCGATCACTACCGCGCGGAGCGGGTACGCCTCGTACGGACCGCGGACATCGGCGCCACCCCACAGGCACAGGTCGCGGAGGCCGTCCGATGAGCGTGCTCCAACTCCTGTTCGCCCTGCTCCTGGTGCTCGCGAACGGCTTCTTCGTGGGGGCCGAGTTCGCGCTCGTCTCCGTACGCCGCAGCCAGATCGAGCCGCTGAACACCAAGCGGGCCCGCCAGGTCCTCTACGGCCTGGAGCATCTGCCGCAGATGATGGCGGCCGCCCAGTTCGGCATCACCATCTGCTCGCTGACGCTCGGCGCGGTCGCCGAGCCGACCGTCGCGCATCTCCTGGAGCCCGTCTTCGAGGCGGCGCACATCCCCGAAGGGATGATCCATCCGCTCGGGTACGCCATCGCGCTCGCCCTCGTCGTCTTCCTCCACCTCGTCATCGGCGAGATGGTCCCGAAGAACCTCGCGATGGCGGCCCCGGAGAAGACCGCGCTGTGGTTCAGCCCCGGCCTTGTCGCCTTCGCCCGGCTGTGCCGGCCGGTCACGGTGGCGCTCGGGGCGTGCGCCAGGCTCGTCCTGAAGCTCTTCCGTGTCGAGCCCAAGGACGAGGTCGAGGCGGTCTTCACCAGCGAGCAGCTCAACCGGCTCGTCGGCGACTCCGGCCAGGCGGGACTGCTCGACCCCGAGGAGCAGGAGCGCCTGGAGGACGCCCTGGAGCTGGGCTCGCGCCCGGTGACGGACGTCCTGCTCGACCGGGCGTCCCTGGTGACCGTGGGCGCGTCGGTCACCCCGAGCCAGGTCATCGAGCTCACCGGGCGCACCGGCTACTCCCGCTTCCCGGTCTGCGCGGAGAACGGCGCCTTCATGGGTTACCTGCACGTGAAGGACGTACTGGATCTGACGGACGGCGCGGAGACGGACCGGGCGGTGCCGCAGCAGGTCTGGCGCCCCATGACGACCCTGCGTGCCGAACTCCCGCTGGACGACGCCTTGACGGTGATGCGCCGCGCCGCCACGCATCTGGCACAGGTGGCCGACGCGTCGGGCAAGGTGCTCGGCCTGGTCGCCCTGGAGGACGTACTGGAGCTCCTGGTCGGCGAGGTCCGCGACCCTGCGCACCGGGTGTCGGTGCCCCGCAGACCCCAGGAGGTGCGGGACAGCGCCCTGGTCGGCTGAGCAGCGGCCGGTGGGCCGCAGGGCTGTCACATTCGGGGCGGATCCTGCGGCCCCCGCCCCGAAAGGACCTCTCCGTACGCCTGCATGAGGTCCGGAAGGCGCAGTGTCGACAAGTCGTCACGGCCCGGTTCTCCGGGATAGCCGGACAGGCGCAGGTCGCGGTAGGCGCAGCTCTTCTCGTAGAGCGTGCGCAGGAAGCGGCCGTTGCCCAGCTCGTCGATCCAGGACTGGTCGACGACATGGCCGCTGATGGAGCGCAGCTCGTCGAGGGCCTCCTCGTCCCAGACGTCGCCGTTGTCGGCGGCGAGGACCTCGCCGATGGCGGTGAGCTCCAGAGGGCGGTACGAGGGGAAGTCGACCCGTGTCGTGAAGCGCGACGACAGGCCGGGGTTGGCGGCGAGCAGCCGGTCCATGCCCTCCGGGTAGCCGGCGAGGATCACGACCAGGTGGTCGCGGTTGTCCTCGGCGCGCTTGAGGAGGACCTGCAGGGCCTCGTCGCCGTATGCGTCGCCCTTGCCGTAGCCCGAGTTGGAGAGCGAGTACGCCTCGTCGACGAAGAGGACGCCGCCGATCGCCGAGTCGATCAGTTCGTTGGCCTTCACGGCGGTCTGGCCCAGATACTCGCCGACCAAGTCGGCGCGCTGCGCCTCCACCAGGTGGTCGCCGCCGAGCAGCCCGAGCGCGTAGAACGCCCTCCCCAGAATGCGGGCCACCGTGGTCTTGCCGGTGCCCGAGGGGCCCGAGAAGACGAAGTGTCGTTTCGGCGGCTGCACGGGCAGGCCCTGCGCGGCCCGCAGGCGCGCCATGTTCAGCTGCGCCGAGAGCGCCTTGACCTGGCGCTTCACCGGCTCCAGGCCGACCATCCGCTCCAGCTCGGCGAGGGCCGCCTCCAGGAGCGCGGGGTCCGTGGGGCCCGGCGGCAGCTGTGGCAGCCCCGGCTGGATCGGGATCACGGCCTTCTCGCGCACCGCGTCGGTCTCGGAGGGGCCGCCGCCGGGCGGCAGTTCGGGCTCGGTGACCTTCAGGTCGCGGCCCTCCGTGCCGAAGAGCGGATCGATCCCGTCAGGAGCGTCCATCACGTCCTGTCCGAAGCCGGACAGGGCGATCGACGCCAGGTCGGTGACCTCGTCGTACCCGTCGCCCTCGGCGATTGCCGCGAGCCGCGCCGAGGTGTCCATGAACGCCGGGTCCACCCGGTGCACCGCCCGGTACAGCGGCAGCGCCGCCGCCGAGCGGCCCGTGCCCTCGTGGGCGCGGGCCAGCCAGTAGCGCAGCTCCTTGCGCTGCGGCTGCTCGCTGCGGCAGCGCATCAGGGCGGCGGACAGGAGCGGCTCGGCCTGCCCGTACATCTCCAGGCGTACGCGGGCCATCCCGCCGAAGAGACCGGCCTCGATGCCCAGCATCGCGTCGTCGATGAGCGAGTCGGTGTGCCGGACCAACTGCTCCCAGTCCTTGACCAGATAGGACCGGCAGGCGTGCAGGAAGCGCACCTGCGGATCGGCGTCGACCGGCGGCAGGCCCGCCAACGCCCGGTCCAGCTCCGGGACATGGCGCCCGTCCAGCCAGTGCGACGCGTGTGCGAGCAGTAGATCGCGTGTGCTCTCCAGGACGGGCTGGACCCACCAGCCAAGCCAGTACCAGGAGTTGAGTGTGCGCCCGTGCCGGGCGCGCTGCTCCCCGAACCGGTCCCGGTGCTGGAACATCCGTAGTAATGCCGTCGTCGTGTCGATGCGCAGTGCGTGCAGTCCGAGCCAGCCGTCGGCCATCCCCGGATCCATCCGCACCGCTGCCCGGAACTCCTCCTCCGCCTGTGGGTAGGCGCCCATCGTGTAGGCGTCGACGCCCCTGATCCAGGCGAGGTCGGCCGGGGCGGGTGAGCCCTGCGTGCCGAAGTCCATCACGTCCCCCACAAACCGTGCCCCCGTTTACCGCCAGGCCGGTGCCCGTCGGCAACTTCGCTGAACCGCCGTGCTGCGGACGGGAGTTGTCTCGGTGCGCAGAGCAGCCGTCCGTAGGTCGCACCGAAAGGCATCGTACCTGCGGGGGAGTGCTCGGCCGTAGGGTGCCGCAGCGCGGGATCGGCCAGGTCGGGCCGGGTGAGGGGGCACGCAGTCGTCACCGAGTGTGAACGAACGGCGGCTCGGAGCGCCCGGAATACGGGCGAGTAGGCAGAACGAAGCCCCCGATCACGGGGGAACAACCGGGGGCTTCGCGTCTGCTGGCGGCCCCGAAAGGCCGCACATTCAGAACGTAAGTCCTGTAAGGGCCCTCGGTCAAGCGGAGTTGAGGCACTCATGGAAACTCGGCTGAACTTCCGGAAGTGACTTTCCGGAGGTTCAGCGCACCGCGGAGGGCCCTTCACCGTGTGTGACGATTTGGCTCTGCACTGCGGTCTCACCCGGCCCCGCGAGCACCTCATATCCCTTGCGACACTGTCGTACCAAAGAGTGTGCGAAGGGCCTTGAGGGGTCTTCGGCGAAGTGCCGGCGCTCGGCGGGCTCCCACCCGTCCCAGAAGTCACTCTGCTCCGCCCCGTCACGATGGCGCCCCCGCTCCCATGCCTCGTCCCGGGGCAGCTCCATCCACAGAAGCCGCGCGAGGAACGGGCGCAGCGCGCGGCGGCCCGCGCCGACGCCTTCGAGGATGACCACGGGCGCGGGCGGCAGGGTGCGGACCTCGGGGCCGAAGCGGCGCGCGTGCCAGTCGTACGTCTCGTAGCGCGCGCTCTCGCCGCGCGAGAGCGGCACGATCACCTGCCGCCGCAGGCGCTCCGTCCAGCCGAAGAGCTCGTCGTGGCTCGCTATGTCGTCCAGGCGCACCACGGGGGCGCCGTCAAGGGCATCGGCCAGGCGCAGGGCGAAGGTCGACTTGCCGGAGCCCGCGTGTCCGTCGACGCCGACGAGGCGGACGGGGCCGCAGGAGGGCGGCAGGCGCCGCAGGGCGTCGGCGACCTGGGACAGGGGTGTGGCGTGTGCGGTCATCGCTCACCAGCGTACGGGGGCGGAGCTCGCTGATCGGCGGGCGCGGAATGTTCCGCTCCGCGCGCCGTGCCTGCTCACGCCAGTGGTCGAGGCCAATATTGGTGGCGGCGGTGGTCCCCGAAGCGCTGGCAGAAGTCGGCGTGCAGCAGCCATAGTTGGCCTACCGCGTGTACCTGACCTGCCCCTTCCGGATCCGTCCGGAACCCACGTCGACTGGGGGTCCCGCCATGGACCGAGCTGATGACATGTCCCGCAGAACCGTCCTCACCGCGGCCGCCGCGCTGGCCGCCGTCGCCGCCGGTACCGGAACCGCGCTGGCCGCGGGCGGCCAGGCCGCGGCTCCGCGGGCGCAGCGGCCGGTGAGCAACCGCTTCTGGACGTCGTACGCGGACTGGAGCGCCGGCACCGCGAAGGGCACCCGTGCCGTCGCCGGGTCCCGCCCCGCCGTGGAGATCGCCAAGGCCGCGGGCCGCACCGACTACGCCGATCCGCACACCGGCACGACCGCCACCTGGGAGTACGCCCAGTGGACCTCGCCGGTGCACCGCCCCACCGTCCCCGCCACGGAGGTCGTCGCCTCCTGGAACGCCCGCACCCCCACCGGCACCTGGCTCCAGGTCGAGCTGCAGGGAACGTACTCGGACGGGAAGAAGACCCCCTGGTACGTCCTGGGGCGCTGGACATCGGGCGACGACGACAAGAAGGACATCCGCCGCACCTCGGTCGACGACCAGAGCGACGGCAAGTCGAGCATCTGGACGGACACCTTCTCCATCGACGACACGACGACGGGCCTGCGTCTTGCCTCCTACCGGCTGCGGCTGACGCTGTACCGCAAGCCGGGCGCCACGGTGACGCCCACCGTGTGGCGGCTCGGCGCGATGGCGTCCGCCGTCCCCGACCGCTTCACGGTGCCCGCGTCCGAGCCGGGCCTGACCAAGGAGCTGACGGTCCCGCGCTACTCGCAGGAGATCCACGTCGGGCAGTATCCGGAGTACGACAACGGCGGCGAGGCCTGGTGCAGCCCCACCTCCTCGCAGATGATCATCGAGTACTGGGGCCGCAAGCCGACCGCGGACGACCTCGCCTGGGTCGACCCTTCCTTCGCGGACCCGCAGGTGTGCCACGCGGCCCGCTACACGTTCGACTACCAGTACGCGGGCTGCGGCAACTGGCCCTTCAACGCGGCCTACGCGTCGACGTACAAGGACCTCCAGGGCGTCGTCACCCGCCTCGACTCGCTCACCGAACTGGAGTCGCTGATCGCCGCGGGCATCCCGGCCATAACGTCCCAGTCGTTCCTCAAGGAGGAGCTGACGGGCGCCGGTTACGGCACGGCGGGCCACCTCATGACGGTGATCGGCTTCACGGCGGACGGCGACGTGATCGCCAACGACCCGGCGTCGCCGACGAATCCGGCGGTGCGGCGCGTCTACAAGAGGCGCGAGTGGGAGAACATCTGGCTCAGGACCAAGCGCTACAACGCGACCGGCAAGGTCGTCTCCGGAACGGGCGGCGTCTGCTACCTGTACTTCCCGACGAAGCTCTCCGCCGCTCAGAAGTCCGCGCTTGCGGCTGTGGGCATCCGCTGACGGCGTGACGAGGGGCCCCACCCGAAGCCGGGTGGGGCCCCTCGTGCGCGGAATCAGTTCAGAGCCGCCGAAGTGGCGTAGTAGAACGTCATCTTGGGCCAGCCGCGGGACATGGCGATCTCGTTGAACGCGTCCACGATCTCCATCGGGGTGATCTGCTTCGCGGCGGGCGCGCTCTCGACGTTGAGCTTGAACGAGAACTGCATCATCGCGTCGATGTCACCGATGCTGACGTCGCCCGCGAACTCGGTTCCGTTCGCGATGTTGGCGTCCGACGACTGGGCCGCGTCCGCCTGGGCCGCCGCGGCCGGTTCGCCCTCGGCGGCGCGCGCCGACCCGGCACCCGCCAGGGCGGCACCCGCCGCCGCGCTGCCCGAATAGCCCAGTAGGGCACGTCTGGATACTCCGGTCATGGTCCCCTCCTCATTCACAAGATCTCCCCCCTGGAGATCAACTGTGAGCATATGGACGGACATGGCCCCGCGGAGGCGAACGAGATCATCCGCTTACTTGGCCGGATCCACCACCCAGTCCGGATGTCCCGGCATCGGCGGTGTCTTCGAGCCGTACAGCCAGGGCCGCAGGAACCCTTCGAGGTCCTCGCCCGCCACCTTCGACGCCAAGTCGATGTACTGCTGGGTGCTCGCCGTCCTCCCGCGGAAGTCACTCACCCACGCCCGTTCGATCTTCTGGAACGTCGCGTCGCCGACCTGCTCGCGCAGGGCGTACAGGACCAGGGCCGAGCCGTCGTACCGCATGCGCTTGAAGAGGTTGGGCTCGGTCGGCTCGGCGGGGGCACCGAAGTCGCGTCGCCACTGGTCATGGGCTTGGTACGCGGTCTTCATCGCGGCCTCGAAGCTGTCGCCGCCGTGCTCCTCGGAGTACATCCGCTCGTAGAAGCGGGCGTGGCCCTCGCTCACCCACAGGTCGGACCAGCTCTTCAGGGCGACACTGTCGCCGAACCACTGGTGGGTCAGCTCGTGCACCATGTTCCGCTCGGCGTCCACCTTCGTGCCGAGCAGGTCGGCCTTCGGGATGAGGGAGAGCGTCTGGGTCTCCAGGGCGACGGCCAGGTCGGTGTCGCCGACCAAAAGGCCGTACCGGTTGAACGGGTAGGGGCCCAGCCTTTTCTGAAGCCATGTCAGATGCTCCGGGGTGAGCTTGCGGTACTCCGCCGTCGGCTCGACCAGGGCGTCGGGGACGACGTCCCGCAGCGGAACGCCGCCAGGACCCTTGGAGTCGATCAGCTTGAACTTGCCGACCGCCATCTGGACGAGCTGCGTGGACAGCGGCTGTTCGGAGTCGTACGTCCAGCGCACCCGGTCACCGGGGCGCTCGGCCTTGTCGACCAGCCTGCCGTTGGCGACCGCCGTCAGGTCCTTCGGCGTGGTGATGCGGAAGGTGATCGGCGCCCGCTGGCTGGGGTGGTCGTTCGCCGGGAAGATCAGCCGGGCCCCGTTCGGCTGCGGATAGACCACCGTGCCGTCGGCCGTGGGTATCCAGCCGTAGTCCTCGATGGCATCGTCGCGGTGCCGCGTCTGGGTCGGGTCGGCGGTGTACGTCACCTTCGCGGTGAACGAACTCCCCTTGGCTAACGGGGACTTGGGCGTGACGGTCAGCTCGTCGCCGTCGCGGGATGTGCCCGCCGCCGAGCCGTTGACCTTCACGCCGTGCAGGGTGTTGCCGCCGAAGTCGAGGTTGAAGCGGGACAGTGACTGCGTGGCGGTGGCCTTGATCGTCGCCGTCGCCTCGAACGGCGTCTTCGGGGCCTGCCAGTCGAAGTCGAGGGTGTAGCGGTCGACCCGGTATCCGCCGTTGCCGTCCAGCGGGAACATCGGGTCGCCGAGGCCGGGCGCGCCGGGATGCGGCGTGTCCGGAACGGACGGCGCGGCCTGCGAGACCGTTCCTGTGAGGGCTGCCGTCACGGTGACGGCCGCCGCGAGGGCGAGCCGTGCTCTGCGGCGGGGCGTCCGGTTCGTGCTCATCGGAAACCTTTCGGTCGGATGGTTGCGCGGACGAGTCGGCGGGAAGATGCCCCGCCGTTCGTAGTGAGACGCACAGGCGACGGCCGTAGTTGTGCGGGGGCGCTCCGCTGGGAGTGGCGTGGGGTGGCGTCGATCATCTGCGGCTTCGTTGTGGTTGCTCGCACCCACGCGGCGGAGCCGCATATGTCACAGCCCCGCGCCCCTTCTGGGCGCGCCTCCCGCCCGGCGCCTAGTGACCAAGGTCTCGCCCGTATTGCCCGAATCCGGTGGCATGGTGGACGGGTCAGTGGGGGGATGTCACTGCCGACCGAACGTATCGAGAGCTGCCATGACTGCGAGCACCGCCACCGCCACCGCGACCCGCGCCGTCACCCGGACCGGCGGCCCCAAGGAAGACGGCCCGAAGATCCTCGAGCACGTGCTCGGCTGGACCCTCGTCGTCGTCCTCGCGATGCTGGTCACGCAGACCGGGCTGATGTGACCTCGGTCTCGTAGCTCTCCGCTGTGCGGTCCAGATCCGCCCGCCAGTGCCGGTGCGGAACGCCCACCAGGCCGTACAGCCACCGCACGGGCGAGCGCCGCGACAGCAGGGTGACGCCGGCGAGCACCGCGAAGAGCGGAAGGCCGATCCACCCGCCGACGAGGCGCACCAGGACACTCGCGATCAGCGCGCCCACGAAGGGCAGGCCGTAGACCCCGGCCGCCGCGATGGCGATCGCCAGAACCCTGTGCACCTTGCGGTCCTCGTCCGCGCCCGGCAGCGACCAGCCCTCCATCAGCCAGCCGATCTCGGTGAGCAGCATGGTGCCGATCACCGCCGCGCCGAAGATCAGCAGCGCGAGGAAGGTGCCGGACGTCAGGAAATCCAGTACGTGGTTGACCACACTGTCCTGCCGCCACCGCGCGAAGTCGCGCGCGCCGGGCGCGAGGAACCGCTCGTACCCCCGGCCGTCCCAGCCGTGCACCAGCGTCCCGAAGAGCAGGAAATAGCCGCCGACGCACTGGAGATACGCCCAGTAGCCGGCCCCCACAAGGACGAGCGCTTGCGCCACCAGGAATCCGATGACGGCGGCCACCGGGATCCCGCCCGCGTAGAAGAGCACGAACCCGGCCCACACCCCCTTGTGCCCGTCCGCGACATGCATGGTCGCCCACGCCGGGTTCTGCCACAGCAGGAAGAGCCCCGTCGGGACAAGCAGCACCGCCGCGAAGAGCACCGTGAGGGCCAGATACGGATTGGCGGCGCGGCTGCGCGTCCGCGGGCCCTCACCCGCGTTGATCCGCTCCCACACCTGCAACTGCCGCCCCGCGGACATCGCGAACGTCGCGCCGATCGCGTACGCCCAGAAGAGGGCGGCCTGGATCTGGATCATGCGCGGGCCCCCGCCGTCATGGGCTCGCCCTCAGGGTGAGCCCGTCCGTGACGATCAAGTCCGATGTGACCAGGGCCTGTTCGGCGCTCACGTCCGTCATGAAGACGAACGGCGGCACGACGGGCGGCACCGGCAGTTTGTCGGGCGTGAAGGTCAGGCAGAGCAGCCCCTCCAGGCAGCCCTTGAACTTGGTCAGATAGAGCGTGACCGAGCCGCTGAGGTCCAAGGTGTCGGCGCCCAGGGCGAGTTCACGACTCCCGTCGCGGGTCTTCAGCCGGTAGTCGGTGAGCGACGCGGCCTTCATCCGCAGCACCATGACCTTCAACGGGCCCTCGGCCGTGGGGATCTCGCGTACGCCGGCCAGGGTGAAGCCCTGTGGTGCGAAGAGGGTGGTGGTGACGGTCGGCGGGGTGCTCGGTGCCACGATCGCGTCGCCCGCGCCGTCCCCGGGAGCCGCCTTGGCCGGGCTCCCGTTCATGATCCCGGCGAGGATCAGCACGGGAAGCAGCACGGCGAGCGTCCGCGTGCCCTGCCCGTCCCGCACCTTCGGCACCTCGGGCGACTCCTCGTCCCCGTCCGGGACCGGCGTCCAGCCGAACCCCATGGCGCTGCCCAGGATGCCGAGCACCATGCCCACCAGGAACCCGCCGAGATTGGTGGCCGCGAACGAAAGCACCGACAGGATCAGGGCGTTGACACTCACATAGTGGTGGGCGTGCGGAAGGAGCCACAGGAAGATCCCCGCGGTGATCAGCGCGAGCCCGATGCCGATCGCGGCGAGCCCGCCGAGCCCCAGGCTGACCAGGACGGTCAGCGGCGAAAGCGGCACGAGCAGCAGTTCGGCGCCGCCCAGGATCAGCAGCAGACCGCCCCAGAAGGGGCGGGTCCGCCGCCATCGGCGCAGCATCCGGCGCGGCTCCCGCAGCGGAAGCCGCTGGTCGAGCCAGCCGCCGCCGTCCCGCGCGAACGCCTTGACCCCGGCTCTTCGGCCGCCGGTCAGAAGCACTTCTTGCCGCCGACGCTGACGTCGAGCTTCATGCCCTTGAGCCGGAAGTTCCCGCCGGTCGCCGACCAGGCGTGCGACTTCACACCGGACACGGTGATGTCGCCCGCCTGCAGGCCGAACTTCCCCTTCTCGCCCTTGACCCCGGGCACCTCGTCGAGCGTGGAGGCGTCCCGGCCGATCTGGGCCGTGCCGAAGCGGGCGTCGCCCTCCAGGTCCTCGCCGTCGATCACCAGATTGCTCGCCGTGACCGGGCCCGCCTCGCCGCCCGCGGTCAGCTTGAACACCACCGTGCCCACCGGGGTCTTGACCTCGGCGGCCTGGCAGATGTCGGACAGCGTCGCGTCACCGATCCCGAGGAGCGCCACCGGGTGCCCCTTGCCGTCGATGTCCCGGTCGGTCTGTACGTAGGAGGAAAGGCCCTGGCTGGTGAGTTTCCCCGACGAGACCTGGAAGCTGGTGCCCGAGACGGCGAAGGACGCGGCGAGCGCGCCCTCGGCCATGACGGAGGCCATCGCGCCGACGGCAAGGACGGCCGGCAGGGCCACAACGGCCGTCTTCTTCCAGGAAGTTCTGCCTTCGCGTACCGCGCTGCGTGCTGCGCCCACTGTCTTCCTCCCGTACGTCGTTCCGCGTGCACAGGCGTGCGTAAGGGGAGTGCGTGAAGCGCCGTCGGGAGCCGAACCGGCAGGTGGCACGGTTCTGCCATACTGCGGACATCCCGAGGCAGTTGGAGACTAGGGCCGAAATTGAATAATAGTCAACAGCGTGGCACCGACCGCTCCGTGGCGCGCCGCGCCGAACTCATCACCATCGGCCGGAAGTTGTTCGCCGACACGTCCTACGACGCCCTGTCGATGGACGACATCGCGAAGCAGGCGGGCGTCGCCAAAGGGCTGATCTACTACTACTTCAAGTCCAAGCGCGGGTACTACCTCGCGATCATCGAGGACTCCGTCGCCGACCTGGTCGAGCGCGCCGGACGCCACGACGACCTGCCGCCCGTCGAGCGGGTGCAGCGCACCGTCGACGGCTATCTGCGCTACGCCGAGCACCACCAGGCCGCCTACCGCACCATCATCAGCGGCGGCGTCGGCTTCGACGCCGAGGTGCACGCCATACGGGACGGCGTGCGCGAGGCCCTGATCGGCGCGATCGCCGAAGGGGCGTACGGCCGCAAGGACATCCCGCGGCTCGCGCGCACCGCGCTGCTCGGCTGGCTGTGCAGCGTCGAGGGCATCACGCTCGACTGGATCGGCCACCGGGAGCCGGCGCGCGAGACGCTCTGCGACCTGCTCGTGCGCACCCTCGGGGACACGCTGCGCGTCATCGAGGACTTCGAGCCCTCGTTCCCGGCGCCGGCCAGGCCATGAGGACGGGGCGGGAGCCGCCGACCGGCTCCCGCCCCGAATCCCCCGTGTCGACGGTCAGTTGATGGACTTGATCAACTCACCGTCGGACGTGTCTCCGCTGAGCTCCCAGAAGAACGTGCCGCCGAGGCCCTGCTGGTTCTTGTAGTCCATCTTCCCCGCGATGGTCGACGGGGTGTCGTAGCTCCACCAGTTGTTGCCGCAGTGTGCGTACGCGGTCCCGCCGACCGTGCCGTTGGCCGGGCACTTGGCTTTGAGTTCCTTGTAGTCGTCGATGCCCTGCTCGTACTTGCCAGCGGCCGGTCCGGTCGCGGTGCCGCCGGGCTCCTTCTGTGTGACGCCCGTCCAGCCGCGGCCGTAGAAGCCGATGCCGAGAAGGAGCTTCTCGGACGGCACGCCGAGCCCCTTCAGCTTCTTGATCGTGGCGTCGGAGTTCCAGGACTCCTTGGGAATGCCGCTGTACGAGGTGAGCGGCGAGTGCGGGGCGGTCGGGCCCTGCGCGTCCCAGGCGCCGAAGAAGTCGTACGTCATCGGGTTGTACCAGTCGACGTACTGGGCCGCGCCCGCGTAGTCGGCGGCGTCGATCTTGCCGCCGTCCGAGGCGTCCGCAGGGATCGCCGCGGTCACGAGATTGCCGCTGCCGAACTTCGAACGGACCGCGGACATCAGGTTCTTGTACGCCTCGCGCCCGCTGGTGTCACAGGTCAGACCGCAGGCGTTGGGGTACTCCCAGTCGATGTCGATGCCGTCGAAGACATCGGACCACTTGGAGTTCTCGACCAGGTCGTAGCAGGACTGGGCGAAGGCCTCGGGGTTCTTCGCGGCCTCGGTGAAGCCGCCCGACCAGGTCCAGCCGCCGAAGGACCAGAGAACCTTGAGGTTCGGGTTCTCCTTCTTCAGCTTGCGCAACTGGTTGAAGTTGCCGCGCAGCTCCTGGTCCCAGGTGTCGGCGACGCCGTCCACCGACTGGTCGGCGGTGTACGCCTTGTCGGTCGCCGCATAGGCGTCGCCCATGGCGCACTTGCCGCCCTGGACATTGCCGAACGCGTAGTTGATATGCGTGAGCCTGGCGGCCGAGCCGGACGTCTTGATGTTCTTGACGTGGTAGTTCCGGTCGTAGACGCCCCATTCGGTGAAGTATCCGACGACCTTGGAACCGGCGGCGGCCCTCGTCGCCTTCGTCGTGGAGTCCTTGTCCTGTCCGGCGGCGGCGCTGCCCGCGCCGGCCAGCAGACCGGCGCCGAGTGCGGCGCAACAGGCGGTGGCGAGGAGCGCCTTGAACCGGGCGCGGGGGGTGTGCGGTCTGAGCATCGTGTCTCCTCGTGGGGGGGGGAAACAGGGAGGGGGGAAGTGGTGCTGTGGACCTGCGTGTGCATGCGTGCGCGTCTTGACATGAACGCGTTAAGACGCTCGGGGGAACAGTAGGAGGACTAGACCAGTGCGGTCAATGGTTCGTACCAATCCCGTGATCGTCTGTGATCTTCGGCTATCTTTTGAGTAAGCGGTCGTTAACCAGTGACTGGCTGCCGCTGATCGGGCATACTCAACGCGCCACAGCCGCTGGTCAGCCGCTTCCGTGACCCGGAAGGAGACCCCGGCACGGCATCGTTTCCCGGCGGCGTCGCCTCACCCAGGTCGCGCCCGCCGCAGCGCCCGACAGGGAGGAGAGCGTCATGCCCGACCACGCCCCGCAGCCGGTGGACCGTCAGCTGCCCACGGATGAGGCCAGGGATCTGCTCTCACTGGTCCGGGACATCGCCCAGCGCGAGATCGCACCGAACGCGGCCGATGAAGAGGACGCCGGGCACTTCCCGCGCGAGGTCTTCACCCTGCTTTCCGAGTCCGGACTGCTCGGACTTCCGTACGACTCGGAGTTCGGCGGCGGCGACCAGCCGTACGAGGTCTACCTCCAGGTCCTCGAGGAGCTCGCCGCGGCCCGGCTCACCGTCGGCCTCGGCGTCAGCGTCCACTCCCTGTCCTGCCACGCGCTCGCCGGCTACGGCACCAAGGAGCAGCAGACCGAGCACCTGCCCGCGATGCTCGGCGGCGGACTGCTCGGGGCGTACTGTCTCTCCGAGCCGGCCTCGGGATCCGACGCGGCGTCCCTGCGTACGAAGGCCGTGCGGGACGGCGACGGTTGGGTGATCACGGGCACCAAGGCGTGGATCACGCACGGCGGGGTCGCCGACTTCTACACCGTCCTGGCCCGCACCGGCGGCGAAGGAGCGCGCGGCATCTCCGCGTTCCTGGTGCCGGGCGACGCCGAGGGCCTCAACGCGGCGGTGCCGGAGAAGAAGATGGGCATGAAGGGCTCGCCCACCGCCCAGATCAACTTCGACGGGGTACGGGTGTCCGACGCCCGCCGCATCGGCGACGAGGGCCAGGGCTTCGCGATCGCGCTCTCCGCGCTCGACTCGGGGCGGCTCGGCATCGCGGCCTGCGCCGTCGGCGTGGCCCAGGCGGCGCTGGACGCGGCGCTGTCGTACGCCACCGAACGGCGGCAGTTCGGCCGGCCCATCGCGGACTTCCAGGGCCTTCGGTTCATGCTCGCGGACATGGCGACGCAGATCGAGGCGGGCCGGGCGCTCTATCTGGCCGCCGCCAGGCTGCGCGACGCGGGCAGGCCGTTCTCCAAGCAGGCGGCCATGGCCAAGCTGCTGTGCACGGACGCCGCGATGAAGGTCACGACGGACGCCGTGCAGGTGCTCGGCGGCTATGGCTACACCGCGGACTTCCCCGTGGAGCGATTTATGCGCGAGGCCAAGGTGCTGCAGATCGTCGAGGGCACCAATCAGATCCAGCGGATGGTCATCGCCCGTCACCTCGCGGGTCCCGACTCGCGCTGAACTGGCCCAACCTGGCCGGCGGCGCCGCGAGCCGGACCCACTCCGGGTCGTGGCGCCCCGGCAGGGTCTTGCCGCGCTCGGCCCAGTTCCGGATCAGGGCGCGGTAGATGGGCGGGTCCTGCAGCTGCGGCTGGGGCGGCTGCGGCGGCTGGGGGGATTGGGTGCGTCGGGGCGATTGGGGCCGCAGTGGCGGCTGGGGGTACTGGGGCGCCTGAGAGTACTGGGGAACCGATTCTGCGGCGGGTGCGGGTGGGGGTGCCGTCAGCAGGGTGCGCCTGCGGCGGCCGGTCGGCGGGAGCACGGTGGGCATCGGCGTAGGGGTGGTCATACCGGGCCAACGCGCATCGCGCCGGACAGGTCACCGCCGGTCGGAATCGACCGTCAGTTCGCGACATGCCCGTGCAGCGGTGTGCGGGCCGCCCTGTAGGAACGCGGGCTGACACGTGTCTGGCTCCGTCGCGCGGTCTGACGTACCGTCAACTCCGCGCCGGGGGCCGTCGACCTGCCCCGCGCACTCGCAACTGCCGTGCGCCCAGGGAGGTTTGCCGTGGCAGAGGACCGTCCCGTCCCGCTCGACGAGTATCCGATCCACCAGGTCCCGCTCTCGATGAAGCACGTCGCGACCGGCGACCGCAATGCCTACGACCGCTGCATCTTCCACCTCTTCGACCACGAGGGCCGCGCGCTCCTGATCCTCGGGCTCGGCGTCTACCCGAACGTCGGGGTGATCGACGCCTACGCCACCTTGCGCACCGGGGATACGCTGCACGCCGTACGCGCGTCGGACGCGCTCGGCGACGACCGGATGAACCTCACCGTCGGGCCCCTGAGCATCACCGTCGACGAGCCGCTGCGACGCCTGCGTCTGAGGTGCGCCGCCGATCCCGGCGACCCCGACTCCCTCTCGTACGACATCACTTGGTCCGCGAGCTTCCCCGCCCTGTGGGAGCCCCACCACATCCAGCGGCGCGGCGACCGGCTCTCCCTCGAAGGGCGCCGCTTCGTGCAGGCGGGCGGCTGCTCCGGACAGATCCGCATCGGGGGCGAGGAGATCGCGGTGACGGCGGGGGAGTGGACCGCGACCCGCGACCGCAGCTGGGGCGTACGGCCGATCCCCGGCGAGCAACGCGGGCGCCTGGAGGAGGAGTTCGGTACCGAGGGCTTCCACTGGATCTGGAGCCCGGTGCGCTTCGACGACCGCTTCCTCATGGTCATCACCCAGGAGGACGCCGACGGCCACCGCACCCTCAACGAGGCGACACTCGTCCGCGAAGGCCACCGCGACCGCCAACTCGGCTGGCCCCAGGCCGACATCACCTACCGCTCAGGCACCCGCCACCCCGAGCGCGCCGTCATCCACCTGGCCGACCCCGACGACCGTAAGCCCCTCGAACTCGGCGTCGAGGTCCTCGCCTCCCTGCCGCTCGCCGTGGGCGCAGGCTACCCGCCCGCGGACGACTGGCAGCACGGCACCTGGCAGGGGCGCGGCTGGAGCGACCGGCGTACCTACGACCTGTCGGACCCCGCGGCGCACCCCATGGCCGCGTACGGAGTCATCGACCACGCGGCCCGCTTCACGCTGAACGGGCAGATCGGGTACGGGATTTTCGAGCACGGCAGCTTCGGCCGCCACGACCCGAGCGGCTTCACCGGCTTCGACTCGGTCGCCTCCTGAGATCCGCAGCCAAGGAGAGGAGCTCCGCGATGGCCACAGCACCCCGACCCCGCACCACCACCCGCGACCCCGAGGAGCTGACCCGCCGCCTCACCGCCTGGCTCGCCACCCGGCTGCCCGGCGCCAAGGCCACCGGCGTGCGGGTCCCCGAGTCCAACGGCATGTCGAGCGAGACCCTCCTCTTCGACATCGAGCACCCCGAACCACCGTTGCGGGCCTGCGCGTTGCGCGTGGCGGCGGATCCGGCCGCGTACACGATCTTCCCGGTCTACGACCTGCCGCGCCAGCACCGCACGATGCGCCTGGTCGCCGAACACACCGACCTGCCGGTGCCGCGCGTGCTGTGGCTCGAAGAGGACCCGGGGCCGCTGGGCGCCCCCTTCTTCGTCATGGAGCGCGTCGAGGGCCGCGTTCCGCCGGACGTCATGCCCTATACGTACGAGGGGAATTGGCTGCACGAGGCGAGCGATGCCGAACGCGCGCGCCTGGAGGAGGCGTCGATCGGCCTGGTCGCCCGCCTGCACGACCAAGTGCCGGTCGGCGATGCCCAGTTCCTCGCACTGCCGGGCGATGGCAGCCCGCTGCGCCGGCACGTCGCCGCCCAACGCGCCTACTACGCATGGGTGGTCGACGGCCTGCCGCGCTCACCCCTCATCGAGAGCGCCTTCGACCGGCTTGAGGCAACGTGGCCCGACGAAGAGGGCGCCCCCGTCCTCAACTGGGGCGACGCGCGCATCGGCAACGTCATCTACGACGGCTTCGAACCCGCGGCCGTCCTCGACTGGGAGATGGCGGCGATCGCACCCCGCGAGGTCGATCTCGGCTGGCTGGTCTATCTGCACCGCTTCTTCCAGGACCTGACGGTGAGCTTCGGGCAGGACGGCCTGCCCGACTTCCTGCGCCGGGACCGCATCGAGGAGCGCTACGCCCAACTGACGGGCCATACACCGCGGTCCATGGATTTCCATACGCTGTACGCGGCGCTGCGGCACGCCATCGTCATGCTCCGCGTCGCCTACCGCCAGGTGCACTTCGGCGAGGCCGCCGTCCCCGAGGATCCGGACACGCTGATCCTGCACCACGCCAGCCTGGCGGCCATGGTGCAGGGCAGCTACTGGTGAACGCTCAGGCGGCCGAGCTCCGGACCTGCTGGGGCACGCGCAGCGGGCGCGAGCCCTGGCCGCCGACGTGCGAGAAGGGCTGGGTCCGCCAGTCGAGTCCCTGAGGGAGCGTCAACAGCAGGGCGGTGTCCTGCTCCTGAGCCTCCATCGACTCGTCGGCGGGCGCCGCGTCGGCCGCCGCGCGGCCCGTGCCCGCGCAGACCGTCAGGCCGAACGGGTTCCACGGAGTGGGGCACAGCGCGTGCTCGGGCAGCACGTCCTCGTCGGCCAGGAGCGCGATCGGCTGCGCGCAGTCCGGGCACGTCACGCGGTACATCTCGAAGGTGTCGTACGCGTCGAAGTCGGCGCTGTGCTCGCCCGGTTCGGAGCCCGGTTCGACACCCTCCGATGCGAGGGCGGACGCGGATTCATCGGAGCGCTGCTGCTTGCTGCGGGCAGAGCGACCGGGGCGCTTCAAGTTCTGCATGGGAATCTCCCCCTTGGGTGGGCCGAGAAGGCGCTGCGGCCTCGACCACAGCAAGCACTTCCCGTCCCGTCGTAGAGGTAATCGTGGCATCCCTTTGGACACGGTCACAGACATGTGGCGTTCGTCACATGCCGGAAGAAGGTGCCCGACGTCGGCTCTCAGGTATCCGGAGGGATCAAGAGCCCTGTAGGTTCGGCGCATGGAGGAGCTGGACCGACAGATCGTGCAGCTGCTCGTCAAGGACGGGCGGATGAGCTACACCGACCTGGGCAAGGCCACGGGCCTGTCCACATCGGCCGTGCACCAGCGGGTACGCCGCCTGGAGCAGCGCGGTGTCATCCGTGGTTATGCCGCGGTCGTGGACCCCGAAGCCGTCGGGCTGCCGCTCACGGCCTTCATCTCGGTGAAACCCTTCGACCCCAGCGCACCCGACGACATCGCCGAACGCCTCGCGGGCGTCCCGGAGATCGAGGCGTGCCACAGCGTGGCGGGCGACGAGAACTACATCCTCAAGGTGCGCGTGGCGACGCCCCTTGAGCTGGAGCACCTGCTGAGCCGGCTGCGCGCCCTGGCCGGCGTCTCGACGCGGACGACGGTCGTGCTCTCCACCCCGTACGAGGCGCGGCCCCCGCAGGTCTGAGACGGCCGCGGGCGCCCCCTGCACGGGGAGCGCACCGGCAGGGGCCAGACTGGTCCCATGATTGAGAGCACCGCCCCCCAGAACCCCCCTCAGGGTCACCGCACCGTGCTGCTGCGCGGCGGAGACGTCCACAGCCCCGCCGACCCGTTCGCCACGGCGATGGTCGTCGAACGCGGGCATGTCGCCTGGGTGGGATCCGAGGGGGCCGCCGACGCGTTCGCCGACGGCGTGGACGAGGTCGTCGACCTCGAGGGAGCCCTCGTCACCCCGGCGTTCACCGATGCGCATGTGCACACCACGTCCACCGGCCTCGCCCTGACGGGACTGGATCTGACGGGTGCGCGCTCCCTCGACGAGGCGCTCGCCCTCGTCCGCGAACACACCGCCGCACGGCCGCACGACCGCGTCCTGCTCGGCCACGGCTGGGACGCCGCCCGCTGGCCCGGCGGCCGCCCGCCGACCCGCGCGGAGCTCGACGAGGCGACCGGCGGCCGCCCCCTCTACCTCTCCCGCATCGACGTCCACTCGGCGGTCGTCACCACCGCGCTGCTCGACCTCGTCCCCGCAGTCAGCGGGCGCACCGGCTTCCACGCCGACGCCCCGCTGACCGCCGACGCCCACCACGCGGTGCGCGCCGCCGCCCTCGGCGCCCTCACCCCGCAACAGCGCACCGACGCCCAGCGCGCGGCCCTGCGGCACGCCGCCTCCCTCGGCATCGGCTCCGTCCACGAGTGCGCGGGGCCCGACATCTCCGGCGAGGACGACCTGACCGGACTGCTGCGCCTGGCCGCGGGCGAGGCCGGGCCGCGCGTCGTCGGCTACTGGGCCGAGCAGGGCGAGGAAGGCATCGCCCGTGCAAAGGAACTGGGTGCCGTCGGCGCCGCGGGCGACCTCTTCGTCGACGGCGCCCTCGGCTCGCACACCGCCTGCCTGCACGCGCCGTACGCCGATGCCGGTCACACCGGCACCGCCTATCTGGACGCCGCCGCCGTCGCCGCGCACGTCATCGCCTGCACCGAGGCCGGGGTCCAGGCCGGCTTCCACGCCATCGGCGACGCCGCCGTGACCGCCGTCGTCGAGGGCATCCGCGCCGCATCCGAGAAGGTCGGCCTGGCCCGCGTCCGCGCCGCCAGGCACCGCGTCGAACACGCCGAGATGCTCACCCCGGAGACGATCGCCGCCTTCGCCGAACTGGGCCTCACCGCCTCCGTGCAGCCCGCCTTCGACGCCCTGTGGGGCGGCGACGACGGCATGTACGTCCAGCGCCTGGGCGCCGAGCGGGCCCGCACCCTCAACCCGTACGCAGCCCTGCTGCGCACCGGCGTGCCGCTCGCCTTCGGCTCCGACAGCCCCGTCACCCCGCTCGACCCCTGGGGCACCGTCCGCGCCGCCGCCTTCCACCGGACCCCCGGACACCGCGTCTCGGTGCGCGCCGCGTTCACCGCCCACACCCGGGGCGGCTGGCGGGCCATCGGCAGGGACGACGCGGGCGTCCTGGTCCCGGGCGCACCCGCGGACTACGCCGTGTGGCGCACCGACGACCTGGTCGTCCAGGCACCGGACGACCGCGTCGCCCGCTGGTCCACCGACCCGCGCTCCGGAACGCCAGGACTGCCCGACCTGACGCCGGGGGCCGAGCTGCCCGTCTGCCTGCGCACGGTCGTGTTCGGGCAGCCGGTCTTCGTGCGGCCGGACGAGTGATGTCCCGGCGGTGTGTACGGCCGATCGCGGCCCTTCGCCGCCTCCCGCGACCTGCGTATCCGCGCCACTGACCTGGCTGTCTCTCCAAACGGCCCAGGTCAAACGGCTATTGACAGAACGCCGCCGTCGGCCGGTAGGTTCGGCCGGGTCCACCACAGGACGTCCGACCGGGGAATCTCCACGCAGCCGTCGAACGCCGCTGGGCCATGGGTGGTGTGCCGCACCGGCGCACCACCGCTGGGAGCCAGGTCCAGCGCCCGTGTCGCCGGACGCGAGGGAACGTTCCACCGAGTCGGCAGGGGTGTGACCCGGGTGGGGCCCGGACGCTCAGTAGACAACGGCTCTCGGTCGACCCGCAGCCAGCGGGCCCCAGGTCGGCCCGAAGGGTGCCGGGCCCCGATCCGCAGTACTCCGTTCATCTGCCCGTGCCGCCGTGGCCTCGCGAGACGCGGCCACTATGGTGGTCCTCTGCGTACGAACGAAGGGGCAGTAGTGAACGACGGCGGTGGGGTCTCCGAAACCGGTGACCAGGGGAGGCAGTTCGGCCCGCTCGGCATGGCCTTGGTGATCATTCCGACCTACAACGAGGCGGAGAACATCCAGTCCATCGTCGGCCGTGTCCGGGCCGCCGTGCCCGATGTGCACATCCTCGTCGCCGACGACAACAGCCCCGACGGCACCGGCAAGATCGCCGATGAGCTCGCGGCCGACGACGAGCAGGTGCACGTACTGCACCGCAAGGGCAAGGAAGGCCTCGGCGCCGCCTACCTCGCGGGCTTCCGGTGGGGCCTCGACCACGACTACGGCGTGATCGTCGAGATGGACGCCGACGGCTCCCACCAGCCCGAGGAACTGCCCCGGCTGCTCACCGCCCTCAAGGGCGCCGACCTCGTGCTCGGCTCGCGCTGGGTGCCGGGCGGACGGATCGTCAACTGGCCCAAGTACCGCGAGTTCATCTCCCGCGGCGGCAGCACCTACTCCCGGCTGATGCTCGACGTGCCGCTGCGCGACATCACCGGCGGCTACCGCGCGTTCCGCCGCGAGACCCTCGAAGGCATCGGCCTCGACGAGGTCGCGTCGCAGGGCTACTGCTTCCAGGTCGACCTGGCCCGCCGGGCCATCAAGGCCGGGTACCACGTCGTCGAGGTCCCGATCACGTTCATCGAGCGCGAACACGGCGACAGCAAGATGAGCCAGGACATCGTCGCCGAGGCGCTCTGGCGCGTCACGGCGTGGGGCGTGGGCGAGCGCGTCGGCCGCGTCACGGGCCGCAAGCCGCGCTGAGGCCCGCACCGGCGCCCACGGCGGGCCGTGGGCGCCTGAGCGGCACTTATTGATCATCCCCTTATGCCGGACTGAACCGGGCCCAGGCACACTGGAGCCATGACGACTGGCGTACCGCCCACCCGACCCGCCCGGCCCCGGCGCTCACGCGTCCTGAGGTTCCTGCCGCTCGGCATCGCCGCGTGGCTGGTCCTGGAGATCTGGCTGCTGACCGTCGTGGCGGGCGCCGCCGGCGGGCTCACGGTCTTCCTGCTGCTCGTGGCCGGTGTGGTGCTCGGCGGCGTGGTCATCAAGCGTGCCGGACGCCGGGCCTTCCGGGAGCTCAGCGAGACCCTGCAACAGCAGCAGAGCGGCCTGACGCCCCCCGCAGCCGAGCGGGGCGGCGGCAACGCCCTCACGATGCTGGGCGGGCTGCTGCTCATCCTGCCGGGGCTGATCTCCGACGCCCTGGGACTGGTTCTCCTGGTGCCGCCCGTCCAGAAGACCGTCAGCCGATTCGCGGAGCGGACCATCGAGCGCAAGGTCCGCGAGGCCACCCCCGGCGGCCTCGGCGACGCCTTCCAGCAGGCGCGCATGCACCGCCCGGACGGCAAGGTCGTCCAGGGCGAGGTCATCAGGGACGACGAGCCGCAGAACCGGGGACCGCGCCCGGACGACCCGCAGCTCCCGCACTGAGCCTGCATACGCACATACGAAGGCCGGGGCCCTGCTCAGCAGGGCCCCGGCCTTCGTATGTGCGGTGTTGTTCAGTTCGCCGTCAGGCGGACTTGCGGCTGTCCCGCGGGTGCACCGCGATGTTCATGGCTCCTGACCGGAGAACCGCAAGGCGCTCCTCCAGGACCTCCTCGAGTTCCTCCCGAGTACGGCGCTCCATGAGCATGTCCCAGTGCGTACGCGCAGGCTTCCCCTTCTTCTCCTCAGGTCCATCGCCGTCAACGAGGAGTGCCTGGGCCCCGCAGACCTTGCACTCCCACTCCGGCGGGATTTCCGCCTCTACCGAGAACGGCATCTCAAATCGATGTCCGTTCTGGCATGCGTACTCCACGGCCTGGCGCGGAGCCAAGTCGATGCCGCGGTCGGTCTCGTAGCTGGTCACCACGAGGCGCGTGCCGCGAAGAGCTCGCTCACTCATGAATCGTGCCTCCCGGGCTTGTCGCCCACAGGACAGGTGTCGCTGTCGTCGTCATCCGGTCAACGTCCGGTCGGCGGTAAAGATTCCCGTTCAGGGTCATGCGTCGCCGTCGTATGCCGCCCCTTGTTGTACCCACCAGCGCCCGGTTTGTCACATCTGGTAACAGATGTCACCCAGCGTTTCTGAATGCTCATCGCGCAGTAACGGTCCGCCTGGTAGGCCAAACGCGTACACTACCGCCCTTTGGCTTCAGTTGCTAAATCCTGTCGGGTACGGGATTTCCCGCGTCGCGCACCGCACGCCGTACAGGCACCCTCGCGAGCAGCACGAAACCGATCACGAAGAAGGCCACCAGCGAGATGATCGCGTCCCGGTAGCTCCCCGTGAGCTGGTACGTCAGGCCGAACAGCAGGGGCCCCAGCCAGGCCATGCCGCGATCGCTGATCTCGTACGCGGAGAAGTACTCGGCCTCCTTGCCCGCAGGTACCAGATGCGAGAACAGGGACCGGGAGAGGGCCTGGGTGCCGCCGAGCACCAGACCGATCCCCGAGGCGAGCACGAAGAACCACACCGGCGCCCCCGACGGCAGGAAATACCCGGCGCCGATCGTCACCGTCCAGGCCACCAGCGAGCCCAGGATCGTGCGCTTGGCCCCGTACGTCCGAGCAAGGCGCCCCATGCCCAGCGCGCCCGCCACCGCGAGCAGCTGCACCAGCAGGACCGCCACGATCAGCGTGGACTGGCCAAGGCCCAGCTCCTCCGAGCCGTACACCGACGCCTGGGAGATCACCGTCTGCACACCGTCGTTGTAGACCAGGTACGCCAGGAGGAACGCGAGGGTGTGCGGGTGCTGCCGCATGTCGCGCACGGTCGACGCCAGTTGCCGCCAGCCGCGGCCCGCCGTCTCCGAAGGCGGCGCCTTGCGGTCGCGCAGCCTCCGCAGTGGTACGAGCGTGAACGCGCCCCACCACACACCTGCCGACGCCAGACAGATGCGTACGGCCGTCGCCTCGGAGACACCGAAGGTGTCATGCGCGAGGAACAGGACCAGATTCGCCACCAGGACGAGCGCGCCGGCCGCGTAACCGAACGCCCAGCCGCGCGAGGAGACCGCGTCGCGCTCCTGAGGCGTCGCGATCTGCGGCAGATAGGAGTTGTAGAGCACCATCGACACGGCGAGCGAGGCATTGGCGACGATCAGCAGGAAACCGCCCAGCAGATAGCGGTCGCCGTCCAGGAAGAACATCCCCGCCGTCGCCCCGGCCCCCAGATAGGCGGCTGCCGCCAGAAGCGGCTTCTTACGGCCCGAACGGTCGGCTGCGGCGCCCGCCAGCGGCATCACGAAGATCGAGACGAGCACCGACACCGAGACCGTGTACGCGAAGAACGACCCGGCGCTGACCGGGACACCCAGCGGATGGACGTACCCGTCCGCGTCCGCGGCCGCCTTGGCGATCTCCGTCAGATAAGGGCCGAGGAACACCGTCAGGACGCTCGTCGAGTAGACGGAACAGGCCCAGTCGTAGACGTACCAGCCGTGCTGCTCGCGCCGCCGCCCGGCGGCCTCCTCATCGGCCGTCCGCTCTGCCCGCACGGTGTCGTCGCCCACCCGTGCCCCCTCGCTGATCCCCGTGGTCCGCTGCCCCCGCCAAAGCGGTCAGGCCCAGGTGCCCCGGTCCTTCAGCGCCTCGCGCAGCGTCTCGATGTGATCGGAAATGATGCCATCCACTCCGAGGTCGAGAAGCGCCGTCATCCGTTCCGCGTCATTGACCGTCCAGACATGGACCTGCAGCCCGCGCGCGTGGGCCGCGCGCACGAAGCGGCGGTCGACCACCCGGATCCCGCCATGCGTCTCGGGCACCTGCGCGCACACCGCGGAACGGCGCACCGCGGCCGGCACGCCATAGGAGCGCAGCCGGAGCGCCGCCACACCCCGCGTCCCGTACGAGGTGGCCAGGCGCGGTCCCGCAAGACGCTGCGCCCTGGCCACCCGGGCCTCGGAGAACGAGCCCACGCACACACGGTCCCAGGCGTCCGTACGGCGCAGCAGATCAAGGAGCGGGAGCAGGGCGGGCTCGGCCTTGACGTCCACGTTCCAGCGGACGTCCGGGAACGACTCCAGGAGCTCTTCGAAGAGGGGCACAGGCTCACTGCCCGCCACGCGCGCGTGGCGCACGTCGTCCCAGGGAAGGTCGGCGATCCGCCCGACCCCGTCCGTCACCCGGTCAAGGGTCGCGTCGTGGAAAGCGACCAGCTTGCCGTCCGACGTGGCGTGCACATCCGTCTCGATGTACCGGTAGCCCAGGCCGACGGCGTGCCGGAACGCGGCCACGGTGTTCTCCAGACCGTCGGCCGCCCCGCCGCGGTGGGCGAAGGCGAGCGGGCCCGGATGATCGAGATAGGGATGGCGTATGTGCGTGGTCACCGCCGCAGTATCGCCTGCTCCGGTTGACCGCCGGCGGCCACCACATCACCCCTGGATGGAGCAGGGACGGCGAAGAAGCGCAGGAAGAACTGGGCGAGCGGCCCGATCGCCAGCGCGTACAGGATCGTCCCCACGCCGACCGTGCCGCCCAGAGTGAAGCCGGTGGCCACCACCGCCACCTCGATCAGCGTCCGCATCAGGCGGATCGAACGGCCCGTGCTCTGATGCAGGCCCGTCATCAGACCGTCCCGCGGCCCAGGCCCGAACCTGGCCGAGATGTAGAGCCCGGTCGCCACACCGTTCAGGACGATGCCCGCCACCAGGAGCGGGACACGGGCGGCGAGCGCGTGCGCGTCCGGAACGAGCGCGAGGGTGCCGTCCATCGCCAGGCCCACGACGAAGACATTGGACACCGTGCCCAGACCGGGACGCTGCCTCAGCGGGATCCACAGCAGCAGCACGGCCGCGCCCACGAAGATCGAGACGACGCCGATCGACATCCCGGTCAGCTCCGCCAGACCCTGGTGCAGCACGTTCCACGGTTCGAGGCCGAGCCCGGACTCCACCAGGAGCGCGGAGCTTGCCCCGTACAGCGCCAGACCTACGTACAACTGGATCAGCCGGCGCGCCAGATGCGCCTTCACCGGCCGCGGCCGCTCCGTGGTGGAGGGCTTCGTCGTGGGCTTCGTCGTGGACAAGGAATGCCCCCCGCTAGTGGTAGTGGCCTGACGCATGACACTCTGTGGCTCGTAAAGGGATGCCAACCATGGCCAATTCCAGGAAGGTGGACTGGGAATCATGGCTCAGTGGACTTCGGCGGTGGGTGCCACGCAGCTCGCCCGGCTGCTCACCTCTCAGCAGAGCCGCCCCGCGGGCCCGGGCACCCGCAGGCCGCCCGCCTACCGCGCCCTCGCCGACGGCATCCGCATGCTCGTCCTCGAAGGCCGGGTCCCCGTCGCCGCCCGGCTGCCCGCCGAGCGCGAACTGGCCGTGTCGCTCTCCGTCAGCCGCACCACCGTCGCCGCCGCATACGAGGCACTGCGCACCGAAGGATTCCTGGAATCCCGCAGGGGAGCGGGCAGTTGGACCGCAGTCCCGGCCGGAAACCCCCTGCCCGCGCGCGGCCTTGAACCCCTGCCGCCCGAGGCGCTCGGCTCGATGATCGACCTGGGGTGCGCTGCCCTGCCCGCGCCCGAGCCCTGGCTCACCCGCTCCGTCCAGGGCGCCCTCGAGGAACTGCCTCCCTACGCGCACACCCACGGCGACTACCCGGCAGGACTGCCCGAACTGCGCCAGATGCTCGCCGAGCGCTACACCGCACGCGGCATCCCGACCATGCCCGAACAGATCATGGTCACGACCGGTGCGATGGGCGCCATCGACGCGATCTGCCACCTCTTCGCGCCGCGCGGCGAACGCATCGCCGTGGAATCCCCGTCGTACGCCAACATCCTCCAGCTCATGCGCGAGACGGGCGCCCGCCTCGTCCCCGTCGCCATGGCCGATGGACTCGGCGGCTGGGACATGGACCGTTGGCGCCAGGTGCTGCGCGACGCGGCGCCCCGGCTCGCCTACGTGGTCGCCGACTTCCACAACCCCACCGGCGCACTCGCCGACGAGGACCAGCGGCGCCAACTCGTCGACGCGGCCCGCTCATCGGGCACCGTCCTCGTCGTCGACGAGACGATGAGCGAACTGCAGCTCGACACGGACCTGCCGATGCCGCGCCCCGTCTGCGGATTCGACCCGGCGGGCTCGACCGTCATCACCGTCGGCTCGGCGAGCAAGGCCTTCTGGGCGGGCATGCGCATCGGCTGGGTGCGGGCCGCCCCCGATGTGATCCGCAGCCTGATCTCGGCCCGCGCGTACGCCGACATGGGCACCCCCGTCCTGGAGCAGCTGGCCGTGAACTGGCTCCTGAACACCGGCGGTTGGGAGTCGGCCGTCGAGGTGCGCAGGGCCCAGGCACGCGAGAACCGTGATGCCCTGGTCGCCGCGGTCCGCCGTGAACTGCCCGGCTGGGAGTTCGAGGTCCCGGCCGGCGGCCTCACCCTCTGGGTGCGCACCGGCGGCATCTCCGGCTCCCGCCTCGCCGAGGTCGGCGAACGCGTGGGGGTCAGGGTTCCGTCAGGGCCACGCTTCGGAGTGGACGGCGCCTTCGAGGGGTATGTGCGGCTGCCGTTCACCGTGGGAGGCGCGGTGGCGGATGAGGCGGCGGCGCGACTGGCGGCGGCGGCTCGACTGGTGGAGACGGGGGCGGGGGCTGGGGTGGAGACGCCTCGGGCGTTTGTGGCCTGATGCCCGGCAGACAGCGGGTGACGGATGACTGGTGACAGATTCTGAAATCTGTCACCAGTCATCCGTCATGTGTTCTTCAGCCCTCGGCAGGCACCGGCTCAGGCTCAGCCCTCGCCGGTCCCGCCACCGTCTCGGCCTCATCCGCCGGTGCGCTCCGCCCCGGCAGCAGCTCCAGGACCGCCTGCCGGTGCGACTCGGTGGTCGCGTCGTCGTACGGGTCGGGTGTCGCGGGCACCTGGAGGCGGTGCACCGCGGCCGAGCCGAGCCGGGCGTAGCCGCGGCCGGGCGGGACGTCGGCCGTGGGGGTCGTGTGCGGCGGTACTCCGAGGATGTCCTCGAGTTGGCCGGGCGTCGCGGGGCCGAGCACCACGCGCGCGCGGGTGTGCTGCCGTACGGGGTCGCTCAGCGCGTCCAGGCTGTCGAACTGGTCGGCCACGACGACCGTGACCGCGGCCGCCCTGCCGTGCCGCAGCGGTACCTGGAGCAGTGACTGCGGGTCCTGGTGTCCGTCGGCCGCCGCCAGGTGGCCGAGGATGCTGGGGCGGTCCAGGAGGATCCACAGGGGGCGCTTGGTGTCGTCCGGTGCGGGGTGGCCGGCCTGCCGGGCGCGGTTGGCGGAGATGAGGCGCCGCTCCGTCTCGTGTGCCGCCCACTCCAGGCTGGCCAGGGCCCCGGCGAGCCCGCACTCGACGGCCAGGACGCCGTCACGGCCGGTCAGGCAGGCGTAGTCGCCGGTGCCGCTGCCCTCGACGATCAGGATGTCGCCGTGCTGGAGGGCCTGCAGGGCGATGGACCGCAGCAGGCTGGTGGTGCCGCTGCCGGGCTGGCCGACCACCAGGAGGTGCGGCTCGGTGGAACGAGGGCCTGTGCGCCAGACGACGGGGGGTGCGTCGCGCTGGTCGTCGCCGTCCGCCACGGGCAGGGTGCGCTGGACTCCGGTGGGGTCGGTGAAGCCGAGCACGGTCTCGCCGGGCGCGGTGACGAATCGCTGGGCGGCGATGTCGGTGGGCAGCGGGGGCAGCACGTTCACCGTGAGCTGGTTGCCCTCCGCGTCCCACTCGAAGTGGTATTCGCGGCCGCGGCCCGACTTGGCGTGCAGGAGCTGCTCGATCCGTGCGCGGGACTCGGCCTCGCCATCGGTGAAGTACGCCGGGTAGCGCACCACCAGATGGGAGACGCGTCCGGAGTCGTCGAACACGTACGACGAGAAGGCCTTGTCCCACTCGCCGCCGTGCGAGAAGAGCGGGGCGGGGTCCTCGGGGACGGAGAAGTACGGGACGAGTGCTTCGTAGAGGGACTGCAGCCGCTGGATTTGCGTCTCGTCGGGGCCGGTCGGCGCGGGCGCCGTGCGCTCCCGTCCTGTCCACGCGGCGGCCGCCATCAGGCAGATGGCGGCGAGCAGCGGACCGTACGGAATGAGTGCCACGACCAGGACCACGGAGGCCACGAGGAACAGCAGCGGTCCGCGCCGGTCCTTGGGTGTGTCGGCCCACTTGCGCCGCCCGACTGAAACCAGCCGGCGCAGTCCACGGGTGATCGTGATCAGCGGGTGGAGGACGTCGGTGGCGCTGTCGGCGGCCGACCGTGCGAGCTCCCGGCTCCGGGCGATCGGGGCAGTGCCGTTGCTCAGAATGCGGGGGAGGGGGCGCCGGGCCACGTCAGTCTCCTGATGGTGCGAACGAAGTACTACGGGGGGCAGGGGACGTCAGAACTTGATCCCGCCGAGAAGGCTCGCCAGGCTCGCGCTGCCCGCCTTGATACTCGGAGCGATGGCGGTGCCCGCCATGAAGAAGCCGAAGAGTGCGCAGACCACCGCGTGGGACGCCTTGAGGCCGTCCTTGCGGAAGAAGAGGAAGACGATGATGCCGAGCAGCACGACGCTCGAGACGGAAAGGATCATGAGGATTCTCCTGGTTGGCGGGGACAGTCACCATGAGTTGTTCCAGATTCACAGCATGTATCCATACGATAAAAGGTGCAAATGGGGGAATTTCATGTAATTTCCCTCGAATGGCCGAGGCTCCTGGGCCACCCGAGCGCAGGTCGTGAGGTGTACGGCCCCCTTGTGATCTTTGCCGTGGGCGGGCCCGGCCATGTGCACGGACGGGCAGTACCCTGTCGATTCACTCGTACGGCTGCACCCGCGCCGTGCGCCCCCGATCTATCCCGCAGTCGAAAGGCGGTCCGGTCCATGAGCGAAGCACCCGACCCGGAAGTCGTGGAGCTGGCGACCAAGATCTTCGATCTGGCCCGCCAGGGCGACACCGAGGCGCTCGCGGCGTACGTGGACGCGGGCGTTCCGGCCAACCTCACCAACGACAGCGGCGACTCGCTCGTGATGCTGGCGGCCTACCACGGGCACGCCGAAGCGGTCCGTGCCCTCCTGGAGAGGGGCGGTGACGCCAACCGTGCCAACGACCGGGGGCAGACGCCGCTCGCCGGAGCCGTCTTCAAGGGCGAGGACGCGGTGATCAGGGCGCTGCTCGACGGTGGCGCCGATCCGGCCGCGGGGACTCCGTCAGCGGTGGACACCGCCCGGATGTTTGCCAAGACGGAGCTGCTCGAGCTGTTCGGGGCGGCCTGAACGGGGTAGCTGACCAGCAACAACGGGGGCGCTGGAAATGTGGTCGCGGCGGGCTGAACCGCTGGGTCATCATGACGACGTGATTTACGGACGCGACGGCGGGGCAGGTGTTGCCGCACCGCGCGGACCGTGAGCGGCCCGCCCCCGGACTCTCCGTCCGGGATCCCTTCGGGCCATGGACGAGAGGCAGAGGAAGATGGTCTACAACAAGCAAGAGACGGCGGGCGGCCCGACCTGTTGGCGCACGGCCAGGTAATTCACGATTCCCGGTTGCGTCGACGCTTGATGTGAGGCTGTTTCCCATGTTCGATCCGGTCATAGCGCCCAGCGGTACCCTGCTCGGCCTGCTGCAGCGGGGCCGCGGCGACGGCACGCTGCACGCACTCACGGCACCCCGGTCCGAGGCGCTGGCCGCCCTCGACCACTGTGTGCTCCACGATCCCCGCCACGACTGGCAGGTGGAGAACCGCTCCCTGTACTTCGCCCGCCTCTACCTCGATCTGCGCGGCGAGATCAAGGGCATCGAGCGGCACCTGTTCGACCCCGAGGACGTCCTGGACACGGACGACTCACGCACCGGCCTCGCGCTCTCGGTCCTGGGCCACCTGGCCTCGTACGGCAGGCGTGACGCCCTGGAGCTGCTGCGCAGGTACGCGGCGTTCGGTGCCAACTGGGCGTGGGCTCTCGACGAGCTCGCGCTGCGGGACGACGACGCGGGCCTGCGCGCCCTGGCCGCCCCCGTGCTCGCCAGATTCCCCGCCGACGCGGAGGGCGAGGCCGAACTGGCCGCCGCCGTGCGCGACGCCTACGAGCCGCGGCCCTGGCGGCTGTGGGAGGAGGACCCCCGCGCCGATATCGGCGCCCGTGTGCGTGCCGCACGGGAACGGGGCTCCTTCGACCGCTGGCAGCGCCAGATGCGGCCGTCGGGGCCACGCCCCGGCTGGAGCGTCCAGGCCGTTTTCGACTGGGCACAGGAGGGACTTGAGCGCGGCGCCGTGCTGCACGTTCCTGCCGCCCGCTGCCTGACCGCGGTCGCCGGACCCGACGACCGCGCCGAGATCCTCGAAGCCGCCCGCAACGGCTCCGACGGGGCGCGCGGCACCGCCTTGCGCTACTTGGCCGACGCCCATGACCCCGCTGTCTTCGAGCTGATCGAGTACGCCGTGGAGAGCCCGTCCCGGGTCGTGGTGGACGCGGCGACCGAGGCCTTCGAGCGGATGCGCAGCGTCGCCGCCGTGGAGCGGGCCCGCCGCTGGGCGTACCGGCCCGACGCCCTCGGCGCCGCCGCCGGACGGGTGCTCGCCTGCCGAGGCGGCGCCCACGACAGCAAGCTGGTGCTCGCCGCGCTGCGGGAAGCGGTCCGCGGCGAGGGCCCGGACGCGCCCACCCTCTGGACCCTCGTGGACGGAGCCGGACGGCTCGGCATCGCCTGCGCGGCACCCGTCCTTCGGCACGTCTACCGCGAGACCGCCTCGTCCCATCTGCGCGGCCGCGCCGCCCGCGCGCTCGCCGCCACCGACCCCTCCTTCGCCGCCGGATTCGCCGTCGAATGCCTGTGGGACTGCGAGGAGTCCACCCGCGAGGTCGCCGCACGGCACGCCGAGACCGGTGACGCCCGCGTGGTCACCCAGCTCAGAAGGCTCGCCGCGGACCCCGCCGAAGAGGACGACGTACAGACCGCCGTGCGCAGCAGAATCGACCCCGACGCGGCCGAGGTGTGACGCGGCGCTGAGCGGGGCGTGATCCCGGCCCTGAGCGGGGCGCGATCCCGCCCCTGAGGCGGGCGTGGAGGGGAACGCTCATGGGACGTTCCCCGCCAGGAAAGATCCACGTTGACGTGCCCACGCCCCGCACGACGACAACACGGGTATGCGTGTCGTCATCGTCACCGAATCCTTCCCTCCCGACGTCAATGGTGTGGCGCACTGTGCGCTGCAGACCGCCCGGCAGCTCGTCGCCCGCGGTCACGACCCCCTCGTCATCGCCCCGGCCCCCGCGGCCGGGGCGGACGCCGATGAAAGCGCGCCCTGCCCCGTCGTCCGCGTCCCCTCCCTGCCGCTTCCCGGCTATCCGCAGGTCAGGGTGGCGCTGCCGAGCCGTCGCCTTTCCGCGGCGCTGAGCGCGCACCGGGCCGAACTCGTCCATCTCGCCAGCCCGTTCGTGCTCGGCGCCCGCGGCATGGCGGCCGCAGCCCGGCAGGGCATTCCGGCCGTCGCCGTCTACCAGACGGACCTGGGCGGCTACGCACGTACGTACATGGGCATGGGGGAGTCCACCGCCTGGCGGCGCATCCGCGCCGTGCACACGGCGGCCGATCGCACGCTCGCCCCGTCGTCGGCCGCCCTGAGCGACCTTGTGGCGCACGGCGTGCCACGGGTGCGGCTGTGGCCGCGCGGCGTGGACACCACACGGTTTCGCCCCTCCCTGCGGGACGACGCGATACGTCGTGAACTCGCCCCGGACGGCGAGCTGATCGTCGGCTACGTGGGCCGCCTCGCCCCCGAGAAGCAGGTCGAACTCCTTGCCGGCGCCTGCGGCCTGGAGGGCGTGCGCGTCGTCGTCGTGGGCGACGGGCCCAGCGAGGACTCCGTGCGGGCGGCGCTGCCGGGCGCACTCCTCCTGGGGCGCCGTACCGGGGACGAACTCGCCAGGATCTTCGCCTCGTTGGACCTGTTCGTGCACACCGGGCCCTACGAGACGTTCTGCCAGACCGTGCAGGAGGCGATGGCCAGCGGAGTCCCGGTGGTCGCGCCCGCCGCGGGCGGACCGCTCGACCTCGTCGTGCCGGGACGCACCGGCGTCCTCGTACCGCCGAGGGACGTCCTCGCGGTGCGGGACGCGGTGTGGGCGCTCGCCGCCGATCCGGGGCTGCGCGCCGCCTACGGAGCGGCCGGACGTGCCGCCGTCGAGGGGCGCACCTGGGGCGCCGTGGGCGAGCAGCTCGTCGGCCACTACGCCGAGGTGCTCGCGACGCGGACGGCGGTGGCGGCGTGAGTGCGGCGGCCTACAGGGAGGCGGCCTACAGGGAGGCGGCAGCTTCCCGCGAAGCTGCTTCCCGCGAGGCGGCGGCGGGGTCCGGCGCACGGCCCACGGAGTCGCTGCGGATCGTGCGGCTCGCCAACTTCGTCGCGCCCTCGTCGGGCGGACTGCGCACCGCACTGCGCGAGTTGGGCCGCGGCTACCGGGCGGCCGGACACGAGCCCGTCCTCATCGTGCCCGGCGAGCGGGCCTCGGTGCACGACACCGAGCAGGGGCGCGTGCTGACCCTGCCGGGCCGCGTGCTGCCCGGCACCGGCGGCTACCGGGTTCTCACGGACCGCGCGCGGGTGGCAAGGCTCCTGGAGCGCCTCGCCCCCGACCGGCTCGAGGTCTCCGACCGTACGACACTGCGCTGGACCGGCGCGTGGGCCCGCTACCGCCGCATCCCGGCCGTGATGGTCTCCCACGAGGCGACCGACGCGGTCCTCAGGACCTGGGGCCTGCCTCCTGGGGCCGCCCTCCGTGCCGCCGACGCGCTCAACTCCCGTACCGCGCACGCGTACGCGCGTGTCGTGTGCACCACGGAGTGGGCGGAGCGGGAGTTCGTCCGTATCGGGGCGCGCAATGTCGTACGTGCTCCACTCGGCGTCGATCTGGAAGGGCGTCACCCGGGGCTGCGCGATGCCCGCGTGCGGGCCCGCCACGCGCGCGTGGACGACGTGCTTCTCGTGCTGTGCTCACGGCTGTCTGTGGAGAAGCGCCCCGGCACGGCGCTCGACGCCCTGGAGGCGCTGCGCGGGCGGGGCGTACGGGCCGTGCTCGTCGTGGCGGGGGACGGCCCCTTGCGCGGCCGCCTCGAACAGCGGGCGCGCGAGCGGCGGTTGCCGGTGACCTTCCTCGGCCATGTCGCGGACCGCGCGGCCCTGGGGGCGCTGCAGGCGACGGCCGACGTCTGCCTGGCGCCGGGCCCGTGCGAGACGTTCGGCCTCGCGGCCCTGGAGTCCCTGGCCTGCGGCACACCGGTGGTGGCCAGCGCGTCGTCGGCGCTGCCGGAGATCGTGGGCGGGGCGGGCATCGCAGCGGAGGACGACGGAGGGGCGTTCGCTTCGGCAGTCCGGACGCTGCTGGCGCGACCTGAGCGGGAGCGCAGGGGGGCGGCACGCGCGCGTGCGGAGGGCTTCGGGTGGGACGGGGCGGTCGGGGCGTTCCTGACAGCGCACGAGGCGAGCCCTGCTGGCGCGTGCCCTGGTTGCCCTGGTTGCCCTGGTTGTGGGCAGGCGTCCCGCAAGGCGAGTGGGGTCTCCCCTGCTCGAGCGGAGCCGAGAGCTTGGGGAAGGGTGGGCACAACCCCCCTGCCGAGCACCGAAGCATCAGGCGGAGGGGCAAGCACGGCAACGGATCACACGGGGTACGCATCATGAGCCCGCTGCGTTTCGTAGCCATGGGCGACTCCCTCACCGAGGGGATCGGCGACCCCGTAGCGGAAGGATGGCGCGGCTGGGCGGCGCTGCTGGCCGCCGGGCTCACGGGGGACGAAGCAGGCGTGGAGTTCCACAACCTGGCCGTCAGCGGCGCCCAGACCTCGGATGTCCTGCACCGCCAGCTGCCCGCGGCACTGGGCCTGCGGCCAGCCATCGTCTCCGTAGTCGTCGGCGTCAACGACACCCTCCGCTGCACCTTCGACATCCACGCCGTCGCCGCCCGCCTCGATCAGATCTACTCCTCCTGCGCGCAGCAGGGCGCCCTGCTGCTCACCGCCTGCCTGCCCGACCCCGGCGCCATGCTCGGCCTGCCGGGCGCGCTGGCCCGCCCGCTGGCAAGGCGCCAGCGCGGAGTCAACGCGGTCGTCCACGCCCTGTCCGAGCGGTACGGCGCGGTGCACCTGCACGCGGCGGAGGGCGACTGGGTCGCCGACCGCGACCTGTGGAGCGCGGACCGGCTGCACCCCGGCGAACGCGGGCACCGACTGCTCGCCGCCCGCTTCCACGCACTGCTCGCGGCACGCGGCGCCGCCGCCGGAAGCCCGCCGTCCCCCGAGCCCCAACTCCCGCAGCCCACCCGGTCGGCGAGCATCTGGTGGCTGGCCACCGCCGGCACCGGATGGGTGGCACGCCGGTGCACCGATCTGCTGCCCCAGCTGCTCACCCTCGCGGCCGACGAGGTACGCCACCAGATGCGGGGCAGCAGCGCGCGCCTCGACCTGATCGCCAGCCACGGGGTGGCCACGGCCCTCGCCGCGCTCTCGGCCGCCGAGCAGCCGGACGCGGCGTAGGGGTCTCAGGTACGCGGTGCGCCGGTGACGAAACGCAGCGGCGTGCCCGGCACCGTCTGGGCGGCCGCGCAGAGGTCGGCCTCCCTGACCACCGCGATCACCGGGTATCCGCCGGTTGTCGGGTGGTCGGCGAGGAACACCACGGGCCGGCCGTCCGGCGGCACCTGGACGGCGCCGAGGACCATGCCTTCACTGGGCAGCTCGCCGGTGAACGCCCTCTCCAGGGACGGGCCTTCGGTGCGCAGGCCGATGCGGTTGCTCGCCGACGACACCCGGTACGCGCGCGTGGTCAGCGTGCGCAGGGCGGTGGGCGTGAACCAGTCGGCGCGTGGTCCGGGCGTCACCCGCAGGATCAGTTCGTGCGGTGGCGCCGGGTGCGGGACGGTGTCCACGCGCGCGTGGGGCGCGACAACGCCTCCCAGGGGGAGGACGGTTCCGTCCGCCAGGGGCGGTGGGCCGAGCCCGGAGAGCAGGTCCGTGGACCGGCTGGCGAGCACGGGTTCGACGGCGACGCCGCCGCCGAACGCGACGTAGCACCGTACTCCGGAGACGGCCGCTCCGATGTCGAGCAGCGCCCCGGCCGGGACGCGCACGGGCGCACCCCACGCCACGGGACGCCCGTCGACAGTCACCGCGCACGGCGCGCCGACGACCGCCACCGTCACGGCGCAACGGGGCCTCACGGAGCACCCGTTGAGGGTGGTCTCCAGGACGGCGGCGTCGGGTGGGTTGCCGACGAGGCGGTTGGCCAGGCGCGCGGCGGCCGGATCGAGCGCTCCGGAGCGCGGCACCCCGAGGTGCGCGTGCCCGGGGCGTCCCTGGTCCTGCACGGTGGTCAGCGCCCCGGCCCGTACGACGGCGAAGGCACGGTCGGTCATCGTGCCTCCGGGACGAAGCGCACCCGTACGCCGGGAGCGAGCAGCGCGGCGGGCACGCGCGCGTGGTCCCACAGCACGGCATCGGTCGAACCGATCAGCTGCCAGCCACCGGGCGACGGGCGCGGGTACACCCCGGTGTACGGCCCGGCGAGGGCGACGCTGCCCGCCGGGACGGTCGTGCGCGGAGTGGCCCGGCGCGGTACTTCGTAGGGGCCCGGCAGCCCCGTCAGATAGCCGAAGCCGGGCGCGAACCCGCAGAAGGCGACCCGGAATTCGGCCGCCGAGTGGATCCGTGCGACCTCCCCGGGCGGCACACCCCAGTGCGCGGCCACCTCCGCCAGGTCGGGGCCGTCGTATCGCACCGGGATCTCCAGTACGTCCTCGTCGCGAGCCGGGAGCGGCGGGATCTCCAGACCGGCGAGCTCCGCCCCGACACGGCCGGGGTCGTCGAGGCCGTCAAGCAGCACCGTGCGCGCCGCGGGCACGAGTTCGCGCACGCGGATGAGTCCCGCGGCCCTGCGGCGCAGCAGCTCGGCGTGGAGCGCCTGCGCCTCGGCCCCGTCGGCGAGTTCGACGAGCAGCGCCCGGCCGCCGACCGGAAGCACCCTCACGCGAAGGCCTCGACGCCGACGCCCGCCGCTTCGAGCCGTGCCCGGATCTCGCGGGCCAGGCCCACCGCCCCCGGAGTGTCGCCGTGCAGGCACAGCGAACGCGCGCGGACCTCGATCCGCTGCCCGTCCTGGGCGGTGACGGTCCCCGACCTGGCCATGGAGACCGAGCGTTCGACCACGGCGGCCTCGTCCGCGATGACGGCGCCGTCCTGGCCGCGCGGCACGAGCGTGCCCTGCGGGGTGTACGCGCGGTCCACGAAGGCCTCCGTGACGACGGGGAGGCCCGCCTTGTCGGCCACCTCCAGGAAGCGCGATCCGGGCAGGCCGAGCACCGGGAGCGTGCCGTCGGCGAGCAGTACGCCGTCGACGACGGCACGCGCCTGGTCCTCGTCGTGGACGACGCGGTTGTAGAGCGCGCCGTGCGGCTTCACGTACGACACGCGCGTGCCCGCCGCCCGTGCGAAGACCTCCAAGGCGCCGATCTGGTACGCCACTTCGGCTGCGAGCTCGTCGGGCGGCACGTCCATCGCGCGCCGCCCGAAGCCCGCCAGGTCGCGGTAGGAGACCTGCGCGCCGATCCGTACCCCGCGCGCGGCCGCCTGCGCGCACACCCGGCGCATGGTGACCGCGTCCCCCGCATGAAAGCCGCAGGCCACATTGGCGCTGGTGACGACGGAGAGGAGCTCCTCGTCGTCGGTCAGGCGCCAGCGGCCGAAGCCCTCACCGAGGTCGGCGTTGAGATCGATCACGGCGTCGGCAGACGTTCCTGCAGAGGCGTCGGTCATCTACGTAGGTCTCCTGTTTCGCTGCTTTTCCCGTGCCCGGCGGTCACCCCGCTCAGGCCACCCGGTACTGCTCGTCACGGGCGTCGGTGATGAACATCTGGCCCGGCGCGTGGGTGATGGCGAACGGCGGCCGCGAGGCCATCACCGCCGCCTGCGGGGTCACCCCGCAGGCCCAGAACACCGGGATGTCACCGGGCTCGGCGGCCACCGGATCACCGAAGTCCGGACGGTCGAGATCGTCGATGCCGAGCCCCGCGGGTTCGCCGCAGTGCACCGGGCCGCCGTGCACCGCGGGCAGCAGGGGCGCGCGGTCACGTATATGGAGACGTTGCGGCCCTGCTCGATGTGGCGCATCGGGATGCCGGACTCGGCCAGCGCCCACTCGAAGGTGAAGCTGCAGCGTCAAGTTGGCCTGCGTGTGTCCTGCCGCCCAGCCCGCGGTCGGCCCGCTCGCCCCCGAACGGAAGTGCGCGCGGGCCTGCGCGGGGTCCTTGAGCACGGTGGAGGCCCCGGTCACAGCAGCTCCTTCCCCCGCGTCTCGGGGAGCCCGAGCAGGGCGAGGACGGCGATGCCGTAGCCCACCGCCCCGAAGACCAGCGCACCGCCGACGCCCCAGCTGTCGGCCAGGAAGCCGACCATGGTGGGGAAGACGGCGCCCACGGCGCGCCCGGTGTTGTACGTGAAGCCCTGGCCCGTGCCGCGCACGGCGGCTGGATACAGCTCGCTGAGGAACGAACCGAAGCCACTGAAGATCGCCGACATGCAGAAGCCGAGCGGGAAACCGAGCACCAGGAGAAGGCCGTTGGAGCCGTCAGGGATGTTCGTGTACGCCAGGATGCTGGCCGCGGAGAGGAACGCGAAGAGAGTGATGTTCCGTTTGCGGCCCAGCACGTCGGTGAGATATCCGCCGGCCAGATAGCCGATGAAGGCCCCGGAGATGAGGAAGGTCAGATACCCGCCGGTGCCGACGACGGTGAGCCCGCGCTCGGTCTTCAGGTACGTGGGCACCCAGGTGGCAAGGGTGTAGTAGCCGCCCTGCACACCGGTCGAGAGCAGTACGGCGAAGAGGGTGATCCGCAGCAGACCGGGCTTGAAGATGGCGGTGAACGAGCCCTTGTCGGCGCTCTTCTGCCGTTCCGCGGCCGCTTCGGGGGCGTCGTGGACGTTGCGGCGTACGTAGATCACCAGGAGGGCGGGCAGCGCGCCGGTCCAGAACATCACGCGCCAGGCGATGTCCTCGTCGAGGAACTGGAACACCAGGGTGTAGACGATCGCCGCCAGGGCCCAGCCGACCGCCCAGGAGCTCTGGATCGCGCCGAGCGTGCGGCCGCGGTTCTTGGCGGTGGCGTACTCGGCGACCAGGATCGCGCCGACCGCCCACTCGCCGCCGAAACCGAGGCCCTGGAGGGCGCGGAAGACCAGCAGCGTCTCGTAGTTGGGCGCGAAGCCGCAGGCGACGGTGAAGACGGCGTACGTGATGACCGTGATCATCAGCGCCTTGACCCGGCCGATCCGGTCGGCGACGACGCCCGCGACGGCGCCGCCGACCGCGGAGACGACGAGGGTGACCGTGGTGAACAGGCCGGTCTGGCCGCTGTCCAGACCGAAGTACGCGGCGAGCGCGACCATGCTCAGCGGCAGCGTGAAGTAGTCGTAGGAGTCGAGGGCGTAGCCCCCGAAGGCACCGGCGAAGGCGCGGCGGCCGCGCGGACCGAGGTCGCGCAGCCAGCCGAACGCACCGCCGCTTTCGGGGAGTTCGCCCGCGGCGGGGCGTGCGTCGGTGGAGACGGCCTGAGGTGGAGGGGGTGTGCTCATGGGCACCTCGCAGAGGGGGACGGAGGGTGCGGAGTGGGCCGAGCGGGAATTTCGGTGAACGTGCGGAGCGGGTGGGGACCGTGCCGTGCCCGCCAAGGTAGAGGATCGTTGAACGATCCCTCAATACCCATGTTGTTTCGTTCTTGTATCTGCGATTGAATCCGGGCATGACCGAGGGAATGGCTGGCGCGAGCGGACTGGCCGACGACCGGGCGCTCCTGGGGCGCACGAGCACGGCGGAGCGGGTCTCGGACATCCTTCGCAGCCGGATCGCGGAGGGCTACTTCCCGCCCGGGGCACGGCTGTCCGAGGACAGCATCGGCGGCGCACTCGGCGTCTCGCGGAACACGCTGCGTGAGGCCTTCCGGCTGCTGACGCACGAGCGACTGCTTGTCCATCAGCTCAACCGCGGGGTATTTGTCCGAGTTCTCACCATTGGGGACGTAGAGGACATCTACCGCACCCGGCGCCTCGTGGAATGCGCGGTCGTCCGCGGACTCGGCGACCCGCCCTTCGCGCTCGACGGGCTCGCGGGCGCCGTCGAGGACGGCACAAAGGCCGCCCGTGAACGCGAGTGGAAGGGCGTCTCCACTGCCAACATCCACTTCCACCGCGAGCTGGTCGCGCTCGCCGGCAGCGCCCGCACCGACGAGGTCATGCGCAGCGTCTTCGCCGAACTGCGCCTGGCCTTCCACGTGGTGGACGATCCGCGACGCCTCCACGAGCCGTATCTCGCACGCAACCGGCAGATCCTCGACACCCTCCGGGCCGGGGACGCCGCCGAGGCCGAGCGACTGCTCGCGGAGTACCTGGACGACTCCCGCAGCGGGCTCGTCGAGGTGTACGGACACCTCGTGACGGCCGAGGCCTGAGCCGGTCGCTTCTGCGCCGTTTCGACCGTTGTCAGACCGAGGACCTAGTCTGTGCACCGTGACTTCGCCTGCCGTTACGGACACCGCTCCGCCCCAGCTCAGCGCGGGGCCGAGGCCCGCTCTGGGCCCGGCCGCCGACGAGGGCCTGGCGCGGCGGCTCCGCGCGCTCGCCTGCACGGCGCCGCTGCACGACCTGGACACGCGCAAGGCCAACCTGGCGGGCGAGTACACCGTGTACGCGATGGCGGAGGTGGCCCTCTCCGCCATCGACCTCGTCACGCTCAACATGGACTTCGACACCGGCGCCGACCATGAGCAGATAGTGGCCAGGCTGCTCCCGCGCGTCGCCGCGCAGGCCCCCCGCCGCCCCGCCGCCGAGCACGAGCGGGTGGCCCGCTGGGTCCTGGAGAACCTGATCAACGTCGGCAGCGTCGACCGCGGCTTCCGCGCCGTGTACGGCACCTTCGCGCCCGACGGCACGTATGTGCGCAGGGACTACGACTTCAAGCTGATCGAGGAGGTGCCCGGGTACGGCGGCAGCGTCTACCTCCGCACGACCGACGAAGCGGTCAACGTCCTGGTGGGCGCCCTCGACACCGACGTCACCAGCGCCCAGATCGCCGCCGAGGTGAAGCTCGAGGTCCTGATCAGCCGCGGCCGTCTCGCCGACGCCCAGCTCGCCGCCGAGCAGGCGCGCTACCGGACGGTGCAGTATTCGGAGACCCTCCGCAAGGCCCTCGACGCGACCCGGCGCAACGTGCGCGCGGTGGACTGGCTGCAGGCAGTCCCCGACATGATCGCCGAGGCACTCGACCACGTCGCCGACCGCTACCGCCACGAGAACGCGATCCTGACGAACATCCGCAAGGCCCGCGACGAGTCCGAGGACCCCGAGCACAAGCGCCGCGCCGCCGAGCTCGTCGACATCGTCAAGGACTGCATCCGCCGCCACACGCAGTTGCAGTCCCGGCTCCTCGAAGCGGGGCCGTTGTTCCGCGCCGAGCAGGACCGCCAGGCCTTCGCGGCGCCCACCGCGCGCACCGGCCTCGATCTGTACGGGCAGCTGGTCGCGCCGCTCCTGCCGCTCCCGGTCGAGCAGGCGAGCCGCGTGACCAACGCCTTCTTCGCGCGCGGGACGGGGCTGCGCACGCCTGTCTCCGTACGTGTCGGGGACCTGGTCGACATACTGCTCACGCCGCCGCAGGAGCGCGAGCACCTGGGCGTGGAGATGCCCGAGCCCGACCTCATCGCAACGCCCGACGACAGCCGCTTCAGCGAGGAGCAGCTCGCGAGCGCCATGGAGCTGCTCGACCTGCCCGCCGACGCGCCACGCCGCCTCTCCGGACTGCTCGCCGACGCCCGCGGCCGCGACACCGAACTGCCCTATCTGGTCGCCCTCCTGGCCGTCCACGCGGCGAGCCCGCCGGTCGGCACCGCCTACCGCCAGGGCGAGGAGAAGCTCCTGTTCGCCGTGGACGACGGCACGGAACTCGACGACCCGGAGTTCGGCGGCGCCGACCTCATCGTGGGCACGGCCCTGCTCGACGCCGCGGGCATGGCCGCCGACCGGACGGAGGCCGCGTGAACACTCCCTCCGCCGACCGGATGGAGGCCGCGTGAACACCCCGGCCCCTCCCAGGACTTTCCCGTACGACCGCCGCAAGGAGCACAAGCCGTGACCGATCACCCCGCAGAGCACGCCGCGTGGGGCGAGCCGGGTCCCCCGACGGTGCCTGTGGCGCCCGCCGCGCCCGCGGCCGTCACCCCGGCCGACGCCGCCGACGCCGCGCGCCTGGTCGCCTTCGGCCTGCAGCCCAAGCTGCAGCCCGCCCGCGACCAGGAGTACGCCGAACTCCTTCGCAGGTACCGCGAGGACCCGCCCTTCGCGCGGCTCGCCGACGCCGTCGCCGCCGGGCTCGGACTCGTCGTCCTGGAGGTGTCCCCGCGCGCGGGGATGGCCGTGACCGCCGCCGAGGACTCCGTGTTCGCCGTCCGCATGGGCGACTACGCGCGCAGGACCGCCGCCGACTCCACCGACCGCTTCCTGCACGGCCTCGCCCATCTCGCCGTCGCCGCCATGGCGTTCCCGCGCCCCGAGGACCTCGCCGACGACGGATACATCGGCCGGGTCACGGTCAATGGCGTCGACGCCTTCGTACGCCAGGCCTGTCACCGCCTGGAGGAACGCGCCGAGGAGCAGGGCGAGAACACCGACCCGGCGACCGACGCCCCCGGCCTCGAGGCCGCCTGGCGGATCTGGGCGCGGCGCAGCTCCACCGGCGCCACCAAGGACGCCCGCAGGCTCGCCGGTTCGACCACCGGGATCATCGGCAAGGCCGTCGCGTTCCTCACCGACTCCGGGTTCCTGCAGCGCACGGGCGACGACTCCGGCGGGACGTATCGCACGACCGCGCGCTACCAGCTTCAGGTACGCGACATGGCGGGCGGCGCGGCCATGGCCGAGCTCCTCGAACTCGGCATCGTGCCCGTCACCGACGGGTCCGCGACCCTGTTGCCTCCCGACGAGACCGACGATCTGGAGCTGGCCGCCGACGCGGGCCTGCCCTTCCACTCCTGACGTCACCGCCGCCCACCGCACTTCAACGTCCCGCCGTTCCCCACGACTTACGACGAGAGTCCGCCGCCATGTACGAGCTGTCCCGGGTCCGCCTCTACTCCATCGGCCCCGCCGGTGCGCGCTACGCCGACACCGTGCTTGACCTGCGCGGCGTGGGCGCGGAGGTGCCCGACCCCGCGCCCGCCCAGGCGGAGTTCTTCGAGGAGGAGCCGGTCGGCCCGCCGCGCCGCCCGGCGCCCGCGGGCGTGCTCTTCCTGGAGAACGGCGGCGGCAAGTCCGTACTGCTCAAGCTGATCTTCTCGGTGATGCTGCCGGGCCACCGCAACACGCTCGGCGGCGCCAGCTCCGGAGTCCTTCGCAAGTTCCTTCTCGCCGACGACTGCGGGCACGTGGCCCTGGAGTGGCAGCACACCCTGACCGGCGAGTGCGTCGTCGTCGGCAAGGTCAGCGAGTGGCGCGGACGGCAGGTCTCCAACGACCCGCGCAAGTTCGCCGAGGCCTGGTACTCCTTCAGGCCCGGACCCGGCATGAGCCTGGACTCGCTGCCCGTCGCCGAGTCCACCGCCGTGCGGCCGCCCGTGGAAGGCGCGTCGGGCGCCCAGGGACGGCGCCGCACCATGAAGGGCTTCCGCGACGCGATGACCGAGGCGGTCAAGGCGTACCCCCACCTCGAAGTGCACTGGGAAGAGATCCACGACCGCTGGAACGAACACCTCGGCGACCTGGGCCTCGACCCCGAACTCTTCCGCTACCAGCGCGAGATGAACGCCGACGAGGGTGAGGCCGCCGGTCTCTTCGCGGTCAAGAAGGACTCCGACTTCACCGACCTGCTCCTTCGCGCCGTCACGGACACCCGCGACACGGACGGCCTCGCCGACCTGGTCCACGGCTTCGGCAACAAGCTGGGGCGCCGCTCCGAACTCATCGCCGAGCGGGACTTCACCGCGGGCTCCGTCGATCTGCTGGGGCGGATCGTCGACGCCGCCGAAACGCGGGCACGCGCGCGTGACGTGCACGCGGGCGCCGAGCGGCGCACCCGGACACTCGCCCGCCGGCTCTCCGCGCGGGCCGTCGCCGAGCGGGGCCGCGCCGCCGAACTCGCCGAGCGGGTCACCGCCGCCGCGCACACCGTCACCACGGCCGAGCAGGCCCGCGGCCGGTCAGCGCTGATCGCCGCCGAACTCGCCTTCCGGCACGCGTCGTTGGCGCTCACCGTCGCCGAGAAGGCCGCCGCAGCCCAGCGCCGCGAGCTGGCCGACGCGCGTCAGCTGCACTCCGCCTGGCAGGCCGCCGAGGCCGTGCTTCGTCACCGCGCGGCCGCCGACCGCTCCGCGCGCGTGGCCGCCGCGATCCTGGAGGCCGAGCGGGACGCCGCGCCCGCGCTCGCCGCCCGCGCCAAGGCGGCGGCCGATCTCGTACGGGTCCTGCACACCGCGGCCGAGGGCGCCGAGTCGCTCGCCAACGAGGAGGAGGAGCGCTCGGCCGCACTCCAGGAGACCGGCGAGGCCGCCCACCGCGACGCCACCTCCGCCGCGACAGAGGCGCAGCGCGCCCGCAGCGAGGCAGGGCACCTGCGCCAGCGCCTTGCCGAGGTCGAGCAGGAGACCGCCGAGGCCGTCCGTGCGGGCTGGCTCGACGACACCGCGCCCGACGCCGACCCCGCGCGCGCGGCACTGGCGGCCAGCGACGCCGAGAAGAGCGCGGTGACCGCCTGGGAGAGCACCCGCGAGGCCGCGCTGCGCTCCGCCGAGCACGCCAAGGAGGCGGGCGCCGCCGAGGCCCGCGCCGAACTCACCGCGGCCCGCGCGTCGGACGCCGCGGACGCCGCCGAGCACGCGTACGACGCCGAACGCGGGGCCGCCGAATCGATCGCCGAGGACGAGCGCCTCGCCGAGCTGCTAGGGCTGCCGACCGGGGGGTCCTCAGGAGGGGTGCCGCAGCCCCGGCAGGGGGCGCGGGGCGGCGCGGGTACGGACGGCGACGGCACCGCGCACTCCGGCGACGCCACAGGCGAAGGCTCCCCGGCAGTCGAGGCCCCGGGTTCCGGCGCGGCCGCGGGGTCCGGCACGGACGGCGGCTCCAGCGCCACCGCCACCCATACCCCAGCCGAAGGCCCCCTCTCCGTAGCGGAGTTGGACCGCAGCGCCGACGACCTGCGCACGCTTCTCGAAGACGGCGTCGGCTCCGCAGAGCGGCAGCTCTTCGAGCTGCGGACCGCCGCCGCCGACGACTCCCGCATCCTGGGCGCCCTCGGTGACGGCGGACTGCTGCCGCCCGGCCCCGACGTCCTGGCCACCGTCGAGTTCCTCGGCGAGCACGGCATCCCCGCGCTGCCCGGGTGGCGCTATCTGGCCCAGGCCGTCGACCCCGTCGACCACGCGCGCGTGCTCGCCGCCCGGCCCGAGCTGGTTGATGGCGTCGTCATCACCGACCCGGCCACCCACGCACGCGCCCGCGAAGCCCTCGACGGCGCCGCGCTGTTGCCCCGCTCGGCGGTCGCGGTGGGCACGGCAGCGGCGCTCCTAGCCCCTACCCCGGCCGACGAAGCGGGCGACGGGGGAGTCTTCCTCGTACCGCCGAACCCCGCCATGCACGACGAGCACGCCGCCGACGAGGAGCGGCAGACGCTGCGCGCACGGGCCGCTCAGCGCGACGAGGAGATCAGGGCGCTCGCCGTCCGCCTCGCCAAGGACCGTGAGCTCGCCGCGCGGCTCGCCTCCTGGCGCACCGGCTGCCCGGCGGGACGGCTCGACGAGCTGGCCGCCGCCGCACGCGGCGCCCGCGCCTTCGCCGAGGAGGCCGAGGCCGAGCTCGCCGAGGCCAGGACCATCCGCGCCGAGGCCGACGAGGCGGCCGCCGAAGCGGCACGCGTGCGTGACGAGCGGCAGGAGGCCGCCCAGCGCGCCCGCCGCGTCGCCGACGCCCTCGCGGGGCTCGCCTTCCGGCTCCGCGAGCGCGCGGGCTGGCAGACCAAGCTGCGTGAACTCGCCGACGACGCCATCGAGTCGGAGTCCCGCGCACAGACCTGCCTGGACCGCGCCCGCGCCGCCGACGAGGACCGCCGCGCCGCCCAGCGCGCGGCGGACGACGCCCGCCGCACCGCCCGCGCCCTGCGCGCCGAGCGTGCCGAGATCGCCGGCGCCCCCGAGGACGTGCCGGAAGGCACCGACGCCCCGAAGTCCTCCCTCCCGGCCCTGCGCGAGGCCTACCGCGCCGCGTCCCAGCTCTACGAGAAGGTCGGCGTCGGCGCCGACCTGCGCGCCGAGCAGGCCCGAGCGGAGAGCGACGAGAGCGGCGCGCTCGCCGAACTCGACCGGCTCAGCAACAAGGTCCGCACCCGCGCCGCCCTCCTCCTCGAAGGCACCGACGGCTCCGACGGCCCGTCCCGGCAGGCCGCGGCCGCCCGCGCGGAAGCCCAGGTCCAGCTCATCGAGACCCGCGCGTCCAGCGCGAGCGAGCAGCTCGGCAGGCTCCGCGGCGAGGCCGAGCGGCTCGCCCCCGAGGACGGCGACACGCACACCGAGCTCCCCGAAGAGCTCGTGCCCGCCGACGCCGAGCAGGCACAGACCCTGCTGCGCACCGCCACCTCGGAACTGGCCGCCCACACCGAGGCGTTGAGCCGGGCCAAGGACGCGCACGCCGCCCTGCTGCACTCCCACCGCGCCGCCGAGGATGCCGCCGGGGGCTTCGACGAGACGGCCGCGCTCCTGCGCGACCTGCTGCGCGAGCACCAAGATGAGGAGGACACGGACGAGCCCGAGCCCTTCCCCGGCTCCCTCGAAGAGGCCCGCCAGTCGGCGGCCGAGACCCGCCGCTCGCTGCGCGGCTGCGCCGCCGACCTCTCCGCCGCCGAGTCCGCCGTCCGCGAGGCCGGCGACATCCTCGTACGCCATGCGAACTCCACCCGCTACGAGCAGGTACGCACCCCCGCCCGCCAGCAGATCCGCGAACTGCCCGCCTCCGCGCTGCCGGAGCACGCCAAGAAGTGGGCGGACGCCTTCGCACCCCGACTGCGGGTCCTCACCGACGAGTTGGAGCAGCTGGAGCGCAACCGCGACAGCATCGTCGACCGGCTGCGCGGGTTGGTCGAGTCCTCGCTCGCCACGCTCCGTTCCGCGCAGCGTCTCTCCCAGCTGCCCGAGGGCCTGGGCGAGTGGTCGGGCCAGGAGTTCCTGCGGGTCCGCTTCGACGAACCCGACCAGGCGACGCTGACCGAGCGCCTCGGCGAGGTCATCGACGACGCCACGCGGGCGGCCGTGAAGAAGAACTCCGATCTGCGGCGGGACGGAATGTCCTTGCTGCTGCGCGGAGTTCAGGCCGCCCTGGAGCCGCGCGGCATCGCCGTGGAGATCCTCAAGCCGGACGCCGTGCTCCGTGCCGAGCGGGTGCCCGTCGGGCAGATGGGCGACGTCTTCTCCGGCGGCCAGCTGCTCACCGCGGCCATCGCTCTGTACTGCACGATGGCCGCGCTGCGCAGCAACGACCGGGGCCGTGACAAGCACCGGCACGCCGGCACGCTGTTCCTCGACAACCCCATCGGCCGCGCCAACGCGACGTATCTCCTGGAGCTCCAGAGGGCCGTGTCGGACGCGCTCGGCGTGCAGCTGCTCTACACCACAGGGCTGTTCGACACGACCGCGCTGGCAGAGTTCCCGCTGGTCATCCGCTTGCGCAACGACGCGGACCTGCGTGCGGGCCTGAAGTACATCAGCGTCGAGGAGCACCTGCGGCCGGGCCTGCCGCAGCAGGACCCGGCCGAGGAGACGGTGCACGGGGAGATCACGGCGACGCGGATGTACAAGAGGCCGACTACGGCTTCCTAAGCAAGCCGATCGGCCAGCCACTGGTGGAAGATCCCGATGTGGTGCTCGGTCGGCACGAGCACCCCGCCCCCGCGATAGGCGCGTGACGCCATCGCGGGCTGGGTGCGCTCGCAGGCCGCGAAGTCCTGTTCGTTGACCCGGTGGAAGAGCTCGACGGATTTGCCGAGATCGGCGCCGGACGCGACGACGTCGGGTGCGTACAGCCAGTCGCACTCGACGACCGTGCGGTCCTCGGCGAGGGGGAACATCCGGTGCAGGATCACATGGTCGGGGACGAGGTTGACGAAGACGGTCGGCTTGATGGTGATCGCGTAGTAGCGGCGGTCCTGGTCGTCGGCGACCGAGGGCAGCCGGCCGAAGCCCGCGCTGCCGTCGACGGTGAAGCCGCTGACCTCGTCGCCGAACGAGGCGCCGTGCCCTACGTAGTACTGGGCGGCGAACCCGTCGGCGAACTCCGGCAGGACCTCGGTCAGTTCGGGGTGGATGGTCGCGCAGTGATAGCACTCCATGAAGTTCTCGACGATCAGCTTCCAATTGGCCCGCACGTCGTAGGTGACGCGTTTGCCGAGGGCGAGCCCTTCTGTGCCGTAGCGCTCGATGGACGCCGCGTCGCCGAGACGCTCCACCGCGGCGCCGACGACGGTCTCCTCGAAGGAGGGCGGTTCATCGGCCAGGCACACCCAGGCGTAGCCGAGCCATTCTCGCAGCGCGACCTTGACCAGGCCGTACGCGGTGCGGTCGACGTCGGGCATCTTCACCAGGTTGGGCGCGGCGATCAGCTTGCCGTCGAGGTCGTACGTCCAGGCGTGGTAGGGACATTGGAGATTGCGGCGGACCTCGCCCGACTCCTGGGTGCAGAGCCGCGCGCCGCGGTGCCGGCAGATGTTCAGGAAGGCCCGCAGCTCTCCGGAGCGGGACCGGGTGACCAGGACGCTCTCGCGGCCGATCTGGACGGTGCGGAAGGCGCCGGGTTTGTCGAGGTCGGCGGAGCGCACCGCGCAGAACCAGAGGGACTCGAAGACGCGCTCCTGCTCCTGCCGGAAGATCTCCGGATCCGTGTAGAAGTGGCCCGGCAGCGTCGAGACGAGGCTGTCGGAGATCGGGGTCGTCGTCACGGTGACGTACTCCTCACAAGGGGCGCGGCGAACGGCGGTCAGCGGCGGATGCGGGTCATCTTCGGGTCGAAGAGCGGCTCGTCGGCGACGGTCGCGGGAACCTTCTCGCCGAAGTACTCGATGTGCGTCGCCGTTCCCGCCTCCAGGGGCGGCAGCCAGGCGTACGCGACGCAACGGCCCAGCGTGTAGCCGTACGAGGCGCTGGTGACATACCCGGCGGCGACCCCGGCCCCGTCGATGGACACCGGCTCCTTGCCGAGCACGACGGCGGCCGGGTCGTCGAGCAGCAGCGCGGTGAGCCTGCGCTCCGGGGTCCCCTTCGCCTCAAGCGCCGAACGCCCCACGAAGTCGCCCTTGTTCATCCGGACGGCGAAGCCGACGCCCGCCTCGTACGGGTCGTGCTCGGCGGTCATGTCATGGCCCCAGGCCCGGTAACCCTTCTCCAGGCGCAGGCTGTTGAAGGCCGACCGTCCAGCGGCGATCACGCCGTGCCGCTGCCCCGCCTCCCAGAGCGTGTCCCAGAGCCGGAGCCCGGTGTCGGCGCCGGTGTACAGCTCCCAGCCCAACTCGCCCACGTACGACAGGCGCATCGCCGTCACCGGGACATGCCCGATGTACGTCTCCTTGGCCTTGAAGTAGCCGAACCCCTCGTGCGAGAAGTCGTCGCGGGTGAGCGGCTGGACGAGCTCGCGGGCGAGCGGCCCCCAGACGCCGATGCAGCAGGTGCCCGATGTGATGTCCCGCAGGTGGACGCCGTCAGGGGCGTGGCGCAGGAGCCAGTCCAGGTCGGCGGGGGAGTTGGCGCCCACCTGGAAGCGGTCGGGTGCGAGGCGGGCCACGGTGAGGTCGGAGCGGATGCCGCCCGCCTCGTCCAGGAGCAGCGTGTACGTCACCGAACCGGGCTTCTTGGCCAGGTTGTTGGAGGTCATGTGCTGCAGGAAGTCGAGCGCGCCCGGGCCCGAGACCTCCAGGCGGCGCAGCGGCGTCATGTCGTAGAGGGCGACCTTCTCGCGGGTGGCCTTCGCTTCGGCGGCCGCGACCGGCGACCAGTGGCGAGCAGACCAGGCGTCGCGCTCGGGCACCTCGACGTCCGCGGCGAGCGGGGCGTTCGCCTCGTACCAGTGCGGACGCTCCCAGCCGCCGCCCTCCAGGAAGACGGCGCCGAGCTCCTGCTGCCGGGCGTGGAAGGGGCTGACCCGCAGCGGCCGGGGCTGCTCCATGGGCTGCAGGGGATGCAGCACGTCGTAGACCTCGACGAACTGCTGTGCACCCCGGTCGGCGATGTACGCGGGAGAGCGCTGGGCGTCCTCGAAGCGCGTGAGATCGCAGTCGTGTACGTCGATGGAGGGCCGTCCGTCGACCATCCACTCCGCGACGGCCTTCGCGACACCCGCGGAGTGCGTCACCCACACCGCCTCGGCCAGCCAGAAGCCGCGCAGCGCACGGGACTCACCGAGCACCGGCATCCCGTCCGGCGTGAAGGAGAAGACGCCGTTGAAGCCCTTGGCGACCTCGGTGTCGCGCAGGGAGGGCAGCAGCCAGCCGCAGTCCTCCCAACTCGGCGCGAAATCCTCCTCGGTGAAGGGGTACGAGGACGGCATCTCCTCGGCGTCGTCGTACGCCGGGACCGTGAACGCGTCGATGGGCAGCGGACGGTGGGCGTACGAACCGATACCGATGCGGTCGGTGTGCTCACGGAAGTACAGATCACGATCCTGGAATCGGAGGATCGGCCTCGAAGCCTCCGTACGTGGGTCGTTGACGCCCGCGAGCTCGGGGAGCGGCTCGGTCTTCGCGTACTGATGGGCAAGGGGGAGCAGGGGTATGTCGACGCCGGCCATGCGCCCGATCACCGGACCCCAGAAGCCCGCCGCCGATACGACGTGGTCGGCGGGGAAGGTGCCCCGGTCGGTGACGACGGCGGTGACGCGGCCACCCGTGGGGCCGTCCTCCCGCTCTATGCCGGTGACAGTGTGCCGTTCGAGAAAACGGGCGCCACGCGCGCGTGCCCGCTCGATCTGCGCGCGGCAGGCGAGCACGGCGCGGGCGAGCCCGTCGTCGGGGGTGTGCAGGCCGCCGATGACCCGGCTCTCGTCGATGAGCGGCCACAGCTCCTTGCACCGCGCGGGCCCGACCAGTTCGGCGCGGATTCCCCAGGAGGCGGCGTATCCGGCCTTGCGGTGCAGGTCGGCCCAGCGTTCGGGGGTGGTGGCGAGTTCGAGGCCGCCGACCGGGTTGAAGCAGGAGAGGCCGTCCACTTCGAGGGAGCCGAACTTCTCGACCGTGTACGTCGCGAAGGCGGTCAGCGTCTTGGACGGTCCCGTCTGGAAGACGAGCCCGGGGGCGTGCGATGTGGAGCCGCCGGGGGCGGGCAGCGGCCCCTGTTCGAGGACGGTGACGTCGGTCCAGCCGCGGGCGGTCAGCTCGTCGGCCAGGGAACAGCCGACGATGCCGGCGCCGATGACGACGACGCGGGGCGCGGGGGCGTCGGGCTCAGGTGCGGGCACGCGGTCGCTCACAGGACCACCACCGAACGCAGGACCTCGCCGCGCTGCATCCTGCCGAACGCCTCCTCGACCTGGTCGAGCGCGATGGTCTCGGAGACGAATCCGCCCAGGTCGAACCTGCGGCTGAGGTACTGGTCGATGAGGATCGGGAAGTCACGGCTCGGCAGACAGTCGCCGTACCAGGAGGACTTGAGGGCGCCGCCGCGCGAGAACAGGTCGATCAGGGGCAGGTCGATCGTCATCTCGGGGTCGGGCACGCCGACCTGGACAAGGACGCCCGCGTGATCCCGCATGTAGAAGGCCTGTTTGTACGTCTCCGGGCGGCCGACCGCGTCGATCGCCACGTCGACGCCGAAGCCGCCGGTCAGCTCGCGCACCGCGTCGACGGGGTCCGTGCCGCGGGAGTTGACGGTGTGCGTGGCGCCGAACCGGGTCGCCCCGTCGAGCTTGGCCTCGTCGATGTCGACGGCGATCACGCGGCGCGCCCCCGCAAGCGAGGCGCCGACGATCGCGGCGTTGCCGACCCCGCCGCAGCCGATGACGGCCACGGTGTCGCCGCGGCCGACCCGGCCGGTGTTCACGGCGGCCCCGTAACCGGCCATCACACCGCAACCGATGAGCCCGGCGGCCTCGGGGCGGGCCGCCGGGTCGACCTTCACCGCCTGCCCGGCGGCGACCAGGGTCTTCTCGGCGAAGGCGCCGATGCCGAGGGCGGGGCTCAGGGGGGTGCCGTCCAGGAGGGTCATGGGCTGAGCGGCGTTGCGTGAGTCGAAGCAGTACCAGGGGCGGCCGCGCAGACAGGAGCGGCAGGCTCCGCAGGGGGCACGCCAGGCAATGACCACGTAGTCGTCGGGGCGGAGATCGGTGACGTCGTCGCCCACCGCCTCGATGGTGCCGGCCGCCTCATGGCCGAGCAGGAACGGGAAGTCGTCGTTGATCGCGCCCTCCCGGTAGTGCAGATCCGTGTGGCAGACCCCGCAGGCCTGCACGGAGACAAGTACCTCTCCCGGTCCGGGATCTGGCACGACGATCGTCTGCACCTCGACGGGTGCGCCCTTCTTCATGGCGACGACGGCACGGACCTCGTGTGGCACGGCCAGGCTCCTCTGCTGTTGCGCACTGCACGACGGGTTGCGCTATGAGAGACATAGTGGGAACGCCATCAAGAGGCCGTCAAGGGGTGGGAGTTAAGCCTTGGCAAATCGGCAGGGCACGGCGAAACACGATCGACACGCGACTGGGGCGAATACGGATTCGCGACGGAAACGAGGCGAGGGTGCGTGCCGAAACGCGACGAGGGTGCGTGCGGAAACGCGACGAGGGCGGAACCAGGAATCCCTGGTTCCGCCCTCGTCCTCCGTGTCCAGCGCGGGTCCCTCAGAAGCCGTAGCCCATCCGCCGCGAGAGCTCCACCGCCGCGACGACCGTGCGCTTGGCGAGCTCGGTCAGCCGTTCGTCGGTCAGGCGGTACACCGGCCCCGACGCGCTCAGCGCCCCGATGACCTTGCCGTCGTGTGCGCGCACCGGGGCGGCGACGGCGGCAAGGCCCACCTCGAGCTCCTCCACGGCGATGGCGTACCCCTGCTCGACGACGGCCTCCAGCTCGCCGCGCAGCGCCACCGTGCCGGTCACCGTGTGCTCGGTCAGGCGCGGCAGCGTACGGGCGACAAGCCCCTCGCGCAGCGTCGTCGGCAAGTGGGCCAGGAGGATCTTGCCGCTGGACGTGGCGTGCAGCGGAGTGCGTCTGCCCAGCCAGTTCTGCGCGGTCACGGACGCCGGGCCGCGCGCCTGCATGATGTTGACCGCGGCGTCGTCGTCGAGGATCGCGATGTTGACCGTCTCGCCCAGCTCGTCGGCGAGTTCACGGCAGACCGGGCCGCCCTCCTGGGAGACGTCCAGACGCACTGCCGCCGCCCCCGCGAGGCGCAGTACGCCGGCGCCCAGGAAGTACTTCCCGCGGTCCTTCGCCTGGCCGACAAGGCCGCGGTTCTCCAGGACGCCGAGGAGCCGGAAGGCCGTCGACTTGTGCACCCCGAGCTCGTCGGCGATCTCGGTGACCCCGGCCTCTCCGAGCCGGGCGAGTATCTCCAGGACGCTCACGGCGCGGTCCACGGACTGGACGGACCCCGGGGCCGCCTTCGGTTGCTTCTCGCGTGACTCCCCGGGCTCGTTCTCGCGCGGCTCCTCGTTCTGATCAGGCTGTTTCCGCGTGCGGGTCATATCTCAACTCTCACCACCTTGCGGCCTGTTGAAGCCGCATCTGCGGGAAGCCCTTGACGCGGTGGGCTTCCCGCCCGGATTCTGTTGCGCATAGCGCTCCCTCGTGCGCCATGTGAAACATCATGTTACCGAAGGGTCCTGTACCGAGAAGGTGTCAGGACCGGGCCAGCGAGATCTACGAGAGAGATCAAGAGAGGGGGGCCCATGATTCCCGTCTGCCGCCTTGAAGACCTCCCCGTGGGCGAATCCGTCCGTGTCGACACCACACCGCCCGTTGCGGTGTTCAACGCCGAGGGCGAGATCTACGCCATCGACGACACCTGCAGCCACCAGGACGCCTCTCTCTCCGAGGGGTGGCTCGAAGGCTGTCTGGTCGAATGCCCGCTGCACGCCGCCTCATTCGATCTCCGTACGGGGCAACCGACCTGCCTGCCCGCACGCCGCGCCGTGCGCACCCACCGGGTGAGCGTCGACGACGGAACGATCCATGTCCACCTGGCAGCGGAGGAGGGCTCCGCCGCATGAGGACCATCACCGTGGTGGGCGCCTCGCTCGCCGGGCTCTACGCGGCGCGCGAGCTGCGTGCCCAGGGATTCGACGGCCGGCTCGTGATCGTCGGCGACGAGCCGCACCAGCCGTACGACAGGCCCCCGCTCTCCAAGGACTTCCTCACCGGCCGGTCGGGTGAGGCCCAACTGGCCCTCACCGACGGCGAGGAGACGGCCGAGCTCGCCGCCGAGTGGCTGCTCGGGACGCGCGCCCGCGGCCTCGACGCGCGTGGCCGCACCGTCCTTCTCGACGACGGCAGGACCGTACCGAGCGACGGCGTGGTCATCGCCACCGGGGCGTCCGCCCGCCGGCTGCCGGGGCCCGGCCTGGCGGGCGTGCACACCCTGCGCACGCTGGACGACGCCCGCGCCCTGCGCGCGGAACTGGCCGTCGGCTCGCAGCGGGTCGTCGTGATCGGCGGCGGATTCATCGGCGCCGAGACCGCGTCCTCGTGCGCGGCGCTCGGGCATGAGGTGACGGTCGTCGAGGCCGCACCACTGCCGCTGCTCCCGCAACTCGGCCCGGAGATGGCCGCGGTGTGCGCGGGACTGCACACGCGCGGCGGCGCGACGCTGGTGACCGGCACGGGCGTGGCGGCACTGCGCGGCGACACCGCCGTCCGCGCGGTGGAGCTGTCCGACGGCAGGCTGCTCCCCGCCGACGTGGTCGTCGTCGGCATCGGGGCCACCCCCAACACCGGCTGGCTCGCGGGCTCGCCCCTCGCCCTGGACGACGGGGTCCTCTGCGACGACGGCTGTGTCACCGGGCTGCCGCACGTGGTCGCCGTCGGGGACGTGGCCCGCGTGGGCGGCAAGCGCGCGGAGCACTGGACGAGCGCCACCGAGCAACCCCGCGTCGCCGTACGCAACTTGCTGGCCGCGAGCACCGTCGAAACGGTCCGCCCGCTGCCGTACTTCTGGTCCGACCAGTACGGCTCCCGCATCCAGTTCGCGGGCCGGCGGCGGGCCGACGACACCGTGCGCCTGGTCGAGGGCTCGCCGGACGAGGGCGGCTTCCTCGTCGCGTACGAGCGGGAGGGGCGGACCACGGCGGTGCTCGCCGTCGACCGGCCGCGCCCGTTCATGCGGATGCGGCGCGCACTGGCGGCGGGCGCCGCGGAACCGGCGGGGGTGGGGGTGCCTGCCGGGGTGTGAGCGGCTGGGCGGCTGGGGGGACCGCCATGTCCCCTCGGCCCCCTCAGGAATGCGACAACTGCCCCGCCCCGCCCCGACTCCGTATGCGCTCCTTGCCGCGCGCCGCGGCCCGCGCCTGCCTGCGGGCCCGGCGCCGCTCACGCCGCAGCCCGCGTGCCGTGCTGCTCGGCACCGACACCACGCCGTGCCGCTGGTTGTACACCTGGCGCGTCACCCACACGTCGAGCACGCCCCAGGTGGCGACCACGGTGCTGGCCACACTGCTGAGCACCATCGGGAAGGACAGCCAGGATCCCGCCACGGCGCTCAGGAACGCGATCATCGCCTGTATCAACGTCAGCGACACGATGATGACCGCGCGCACGGCGGCCGTGCGCACCGGATCCGGCAGCCGCCGTCTGCGCGCAGGCTCCTCGATCCACAACTCCCTGCGGCTCTCGCCGCGCTCACCGACCTGCTGCTCAGGCGCCCGCTGGCGCTCCGCCGTGCCCATCAACTCGTCACTCCCCCCGCTGCCCCGCCTGTGCCCCGTGGCCCACCTACTGAGATGTCATCGGACCCGGCACCTCAGTGGCTGCCCGAATTGCTCGGCTTTACACCACCTCGGCACGGCATGCGGTCTTGGCGCACGCTGTCCCAACTCCCTTATTCACAGACGAACGAGCGGCCGGGAAGATTCCCGAACGGCTTCGGCAAAGCGAAGAGATCCGGCCAACTGGGCACATCCGCACGGGGATTGTGCCGCGTGGCACGTGCCACACGCGGGATGCAATCTCCCGTAATGGAGGGACAACTTCGGACGTCCCTTTCGCGTCACGGCTGAAATCCGTCCGGACGTGCCTTCGAGTTGCCCCTGGGTCGGTAGTAGGCTCACGCCGTTTGTTGACGCACATGTGTGCCCCTGGCCATAGCGCGGCCGCAGGGGGCCGATCTGGGGGAGGCCATGCGCTTTCGCGGGAAGTCCATCCGCCGGAAGATCGTGGCATTGCTGCTGGTGCCGCTCCTTTCCCTGACCGCGTTGTGGGGCTTCGCCACCTACGTCACCGGGCAGTCGGCCAAGAACCTGATCGACGTCGCGAACCTCGTCGACACGATCGGCTACCCGGTCGACGACACCGCCCAGGTCGTCCAGCAGGAGCGCCGCCAGACCCTCGTCTATCTCGCCGACCCCCGGGCCTCCGACGCGCTCGCCGCGCTGCGCCGCAGCCGTGCCGCGACCGACGACATGGTCGCGCAGGTGAAGGAGAGGGCCAAGGACCCGGACGTGCGCGACGCGGTGTCCGGACAGTCCGCCGACCGGCTCGCCTCGATCCTCGACGCCTTCGACGGCATCGAGTCGCTGCGCCGCACGGTCGAAGAGGGCACCATCACCCGCGCCGGCGCGCTCAAGATGTACACGAAGCTGATCGACCCCTGCTACGGCTTCCTGATGACCCTCCAGGGCCTCGACGACGCGAAGCTCGACCGGCAGGGCCGCGCGCTCGTCGGAGTGGCACGCGCGCGTGAACTGCTCTCCCGCGAGGACGCGTTGCTCGGCTCCGCGCTCGTGGCCCACCGGATCACCAAGACCGAGATCCGGGAGATCGCCGACCTGCGGGCCCAGCGCACCCTGCTGTACGAGGTCAGCCTCGGCCAGCTGCCGGAGGACGAGCGCGGCCACTACGAGCGCTACTGGAACGGCGCCGAGACGACCCAGCTGCGGGGCGCCGAGAAGGCAGTTGCCGAGTCCGCGGCCGGCACGCCGCGCGTGGTCACATCGGCGCGCTGGGACGCCGCGGCGGGCAAGGCCCTCAAGGACCTCGCCGAACGCGGCGACGCGGCGAGCGACCGCCTGCAGGACCGGGTCGAGCCGGTGGCCGTCGGCGTGATCATCCGGGTTGCCGTGGCAGGCGTCTTCGGTCTGCTCGCGCTGCTGTTCTCGGTCTTCATGTCCCTGCGCATCGGCCGCAGCCTCATACGTGACCTGCGGCGCCTGCGCCTGGAGGCCCACGAGGCGTCCGGTGTGCGGCTGCCCGGCGTGCTGCGCCGCCTGGCGGCCGGCGAACAGGTCGACGTGGAGACCGAGGCGCCCCGTCTGACGTACGAGAAGGACGAGATCGGCCAGGTCGGCCAGGCGCTCAACACCCTGCAGCGCGCCGCGGTCGAGGCCACCGTGAAGCAGGCCGATCTGCGCCGCGGCGTCTCCGAGGTGTTCGTCAACCTCGCACGCCGCAGCCAGGTGCTCCTGCACAAGCAGCTCACCCTGCTCGACACGATGGAGCGCAGGACCGAGGACACGGACGAACTCGCCGACCTCTTCCGCCTCGACCACCTGACGACCCGCATGCGGCGGCACGCCGAGGGTCTCGTGATCCTCTCCGGCGCCGCCCCCTCGCGGCAGTGGCGCAAGCCCGTCCAGCTCATGGACGTCGTCCGCGCGGCCGTCGCCGAGGTCGAGGACTACGAACGCATCGAGGTGCGCCGCCTGCCGCGCATCGCCGTCACCGGCCCCGCGGTCGCCGACCTCACCCACCTGCTGGCCGAACTCCTGGAGAACGCCACGGTGTTCTCGCCCCCGCACACCGCGGTGCAGGTCCTGGGGGAGCATGTCGCCAACGGCTTCACCCTGGAGATCCACGACCGGGGACTCGGCATGGCCGCCGACGCGCTCCTGGACGCCAACCTCCGCCTCGCCGAGACGCCGGAGTTCGAACTCTCCGACACCGACCGGCTCGGCCTCTTCGTAGTGAGCCGCCTCGCCCAGCGGCAGCGCGTACGCGTCTCCCTGCAGCCCTCTCCGTACGGCGGGACCACCGCCGTCGTGTTCATCCCCGAGACGCTGCTCACGGACGACGTACCGGACACCAACGGCATCGGATTCCGCCTCGACCGACCGCAGTCCAAGGAGGCCGTGGGCCGCGACAAGAAGGGCGACAAGACGGCGGCCCTCGGCCAAGTGCCCGTCCAGCTGCCCGGGTTGCCCGCGTCCATCCTCGACGGTCCCGTCGAGCTGGAGGCACCGGTCGGCATGGCGGACCTCGACGGTTTCCCCGGCGCCCTGGAGGACGAGGACAGCGAGCGCGGCGGTCTCTTCCGTCCGCGCCGCCGCGCCGCCGGGGTCCCCGGCGACGAGCAGCACCAACAGGCCCGCGACGAGCGGGAGACCGGCCAGCGTGAACCCGTACGCCCCGACGAATCGTCCCCGGACGACGACCCCGCGGACGAGGGCCACCCGACCGACCCGGTGCCACTGCCCCGCCGCAGGACCCCGAAGCTGGTCTCCTCGCACGGCCGCCCCGTGACGCACACCAGGAACCGGGGCACGACGGCGGAGGACGACGCGGCCCCGGAGAGCCCGGCGGGCCGCCCCCAGGGCGGCATCGCGGCGGAGAACACCCCCGTGGGACGCCCCCAGGGCGGCGCCGTGAACGCCGATCTCCCGCTACGGGGCCGCGGCACCGATGCCGAAGGCCGTCCCGAGCCCACCGTTCCGGAGCTGCCGAGCCGGCGGCGCGGCCGTACCGCGACGGACGCCGTCGACCTGCCGCGCCGCCCCGAACCGCAGTCCGCCTGGCCCGACCTGTCGCCCCCGCACCGCGACGTCACCGCTGCCGACCAGCCGCCGCCGGAGCTCCCCAGGCGCAGTCGGCGCACGGAGACCCCTGAGCGCACCTCGACGTCCACGGAGACCCCCGAACGCACCGCGACGTCACCCGACGCCGGACAGGTGCCCACCCAAGCCCCCGGCGGACTGCCCCGGCGCGTCCGTCAGGCCAACCTCGCGCCTCAACTGAAGGACGGTCCCGACCAGCGCCCGGAGCGCGCACCGACGGCCGGGACCAGGCCGCAGGAGCGCGACGCCGACGAGGTACGCAGCCGGATGGCATCGCTCCAGCGTGGCTGGCAGCGCGGCCGTGAAGAGAACGCCGCGGGCGACGACGCCTCCGACGGCACAGCACCAGGAACCACATCTGAGGGGGACGGTCGATGACCGCACCGAAGGCCGACGCACGCATCGCCATGCCCGGGGGATCGGGGGAGCTGAACTGGCTCCTCGACGACCTGGTGCAGCGGGTCGCCAGCATCCGCAAGGCGCTCGTGCTCTCCGGCGACGGCCTGCCGACCGGCGTATCGAAGGACCTGACCAGGGAGGACAGCGAGCATCTCGCCGCCGTCGCCTCGGGGTTCCACAGCCTGGCCAAGGGCGTCGGACGCCACTTCGAGGCGGGCAGGGTCCGCCAGACCGTGGTGGAGCTCGACGACGCCTTCCTCTTCGTCACGGCCGCGGGCGACGGCAGCTGTCTCGCCGTCCTCTCGGACGCGGACTCCGACGTGGGCCTGGTCGCGTACGAAATGACGCTGCTGGTCAAGAGGGTGGGTGTGCATCTGGGTACGGCGCCGCGCACCGACCTGCCCACGGGAGGGTAGCGGGAGGGCATGAGCGAAGACGGTCAGGGGACGCAGAGGACGCATCGCTGGTTCGACGACGACGCCGGGCCGGTGGTACGTCCGTACGCCATGACACGCGGACGCACCACCAGTCCGGCCCAGCACCGCCTCGACCTGATCGCGGTCGTCATCGCCGAGGCCCGGGCCGACGATCCGGAGACGGACCAGACGCTGTCCCCGGAGCATGTGGACATCGTCGGGCTCTGCCGTGACAGCCCTCAGTCGGTCGCCGAACTGGCGGCCGAACTCGACCTTCCCATCGGCGTGATCCGGGTCCTCATCGGCGATCTCGTCGACGACGAACTGGTGCACGTGACACGTCCCGTACCCCCCGCGGAACTGCCCGACGAGAGTATTCTGCGCGACGTGATCAACGGCCTCCGGGCGCTCTGAACAGCGCGGAAGCGGGGAGTGAGACGTGACTGGCTGGCAGTTCTGGGTCGACAGGGGCGGCACCTTCACCGACATCGTCGCGCGGCGTCCGGACGGCCGGCTGCTCACGCACAAGCTCCTGTCGGACAACCCCGCGCGGTATGCCGACGCGGCCGTCGCGGGGATCCGCGAACTCCTCGGTGACACCCCCGGCGCGCCAGGCGCGTCTGTCGAAGCCGTCCGCATGGGGACCACCGTCGCCACCAACGCCCTCCTGGAGCGCAAGGGCGAGCTCACCGCCCTGGTCATCACCCGCGGCTTCGGCGACGCCCTGCGCATCGCGTACCAGAACCGCCCGCACATCTTCGCGCGCGAGATCGTGCTGCCCGCCTCGCTGCACGAGCGGGTCATCGAGGTCGACGAACGCGTCACCGCCGACGGCGACGTGCTGCGCACGCCCGACCTGGAGGCCCTCGCCGGACCGCTCCGGGCGGCGTACGACGACGGGATCCGCTCCGTGGCCGTCGTCTGTCTGCACAGCCATCTGTATCCCGCGCACGAGCGGGCGATCGGCGAACTCGCCGCGGGGATCGGCTTCCCCCAGGTCTCGCTCTCCAGCGAGGTGAGCCCGCTGATGAAGCTCGTCCCGCGCGGTGACACCGCCGTCGTCGACGCCTATCTGTCGCCCGTCCTGCACCGCTACGTCCAGCATGTCGCCGACGAACTGCGGGGCGTGCGGCTGATGTTCATGCAGTCGAACGGCGGCCTCACGGAGGCCGGGCAGTTCCGCGGCAAGGACGCCATCCTGTCCGGTCCCGCCGGTGGCATCGTCGGCATGGCCCGCATGTCGCAGCGCGCGGGCTTCGACCGGGTCATCGGCTTCGACATGGGCGGCACCTCCACGGACGTGTCGCACTACGCCGGCGAGTACGAACGGGTCTTCACCACGCAGATCGCGGGCGTACGCCTTCGCGCGCCGATGCTGGACATCCACACCGTCGCCGCGGGCGGCGGCTCCGTGCTGCACTTCGACGGCAGCCGCTACCGCGTGGGCCCCGACTCGGCGGGCGCGACGCCGGGCCCGGCGAGCTACCGGGGCGGCGGGCCGCTCACGGTCACCGACGCGAACGTGGCGCTCGGCCGTGTCCAACCCGCCCATTTCCCCCGGGTGTTCGGACCGGACGGCGACCAGCCGCTCGACGAGACACTCGTCCGCGACCGCTTCGCCGCCCTTGCCCACGACATCGGGGAGCGCACCGGCGACGACCGCACCCCGGAGCAGGTGGCCGAGGGCTATCTGCAGATCGCGGTGGCCAACATCGCGGGCGCCGTCAAGCGCATCTCGGTCCAGAAGGGCCACGACGTCACGCGCTACGCCCTGACGACGTTCGGCGGCGCCGGCGGCCAGCACGCGTGCATGGTCGCCGACTCGCTCGGCATCCGCACCGTCCTCGTACCGCCGATGGCCGGTGTGCTCTCTGCGCTCGGCATCGGCCTCGCCGACACCACCGCGATGCGCGAGCAGTCCGTGGAGGTCCGCCTCGAGCCGTCCGCCATGCCGCGCGTCCTGAAGACCGCAGACGACCTGGAAGGGGCGGCCCGCGCCGAACTCCTCGCCGAGGACGTGCCCGTGGACCGCGTGCGCGTCACGCGGCGTGCCCAACTGCGCTACGACGGCACCGACACCACGCTCACCGTGGAGCTCACCGAGCCGGACGCCATGATCCGTGCCTTCGAGGACCGCCACCGCACCACCTACTCCTTCACCCTGGACCGTCCCGTCGTCGTCGAGGCCCTCTCCGTGGAGGCCACCGGAGTGACCGAGCAGCCGGACCTCTCGGTGCTCGCGGGCGAGGCCCGGCGGGGCACACCGGAGACCGTCCGCCTGCACACGGGCGGCGCCTGGCGCGACGTACCCCTGCACCGCCGCGAGCAGTTGCCGCCGGGGGAGACCGTCACCGGACCCGCGATCATCACCGAGGCCAGTGCCACGACGGTCGTGGACGACGGCTGGCAGGCGGCCATGACGGACGAAGGACACCTGGTCATGGAACGCGTGGCGGAGCCCGAGGGTTCCACCGCGAGCACGGAGGCCGACCCCGTCCTCCTCGAAGTCTTCAACAACCTCTTCATGTCCATCGCCGAACAGATGGGCGCCCGCCTGGAGTCCACGGCCCAGTCGGTCAATATCAAGGAGCGCCTTGACTTCTCCTGCGCGCTCTTCGACCCCGACGGCAATCTCGTCGCCAACGCCCCGCACATCCCCGTGCACCTGGGCTCCATGGGGACGAGCGTGAAGGAGGTCATCCGGCGCCGCGGCACGACCATGCGCCCCGGGGACACCTACGCCGTCAACGACCCCTACCACGGCGGCACCCACCTCCCCGACGTCACTGTGATCACCCCGGTGTTCGACGCCCCGGGGGAGCACGGCACTCCGGGGGAGCGGATCCTCTTCTACGTGGCCTCCCGGGGCCACCACGCGGAGATCGGCGGCATCGCCCCCGGCTCCATGCCCGCCAACAGCCGCACCATCGAGGAGGAGGGCATCCTCTTCGACAACTGGCTGCTGGCGGAAGGCGGCCGGTTCCGCGAGGCCGAGACCCTGGCCCTGCTCACCGACGCCCCCTACCCCTCCCGCAACCCGGCCACCAACCTCGCCGACCTGCGCGCCCAGATCGCCGCCAACCAGAAGGGCGTCGACGAAGTCGCCCGCATGATCGAGAACTTCGGCCTCGACGTGGTGCAGGCGTACATGCGGCACGTCCAGGACAACGCCGAAGAGGCCGTTCGCCGCGTCATCGACACCCTCGAAGAGGGCGAGTTCACTTATCCAACCGACTCCGGGGCCGTCATCCGGGTCCGCGTCACGGTCGACCGCGAGAACCGCTCGGCAACCGTCGACTTCACCGGTACGTCACCCCAGCTCGCCACGAACTTCAACGCGCCCTTCGCGGTGGTCAACGCCGCAGTCCTGTACGTCTTCCGCACCCTGGTGGCCGAGGACATCCCGCTCAACGACGGCTGCCTGCGCCCCCTGCGCATCGTCGTGCCGCCGGGCTCCCTGCTCGCGCCCGAACCGCCGGCGGCCGTCGTCGCCGGGAACGTCGAGACCTCGCAGGCGATCACCGGAGCGCTCTACGGCGCCCTGGGCGTCCAGGCCGAGGGCTCCGGCACGATGAACAACGTCACCTTCGGCAACGACCGCCACCAGTACTACGAGACGGTGGCCTCGGGATCCGGAGCCGGCGACGGGTTCGACGGCGCGTCCGTCGTCCAGACCCATATGACCAACTCCCGGCTCACCGACCCCGAAGTCCTCGAGTGGCGGCTGCCCGTGCTCCTCGAAGAGTTCGCCGTGCGGCGCGGCAGCGGGGGCGACGGGCGGTGGCGCGGCGGCGACGGGGCCGTACGGCGCATCCGCTTCCGCGAGCCGATGACCGTCTCCACGCTGTCCCAGCACCGCAGGGTTGCGCCGTACGGCATGGCGGGCGGCAGCCCGGGCGCCCTCGGCACGGGCCGTGTGGAGCGCGCCGACGGCGGCGTGCTCGCGCTCGACGGAAGCGACTCGGCGGACCTGGGCGCCGACGACGTACTCGTGATCGAAACCCCTGGCGGCGGCGGATACGGACCGGCCCCGCACGACACCACAGACGCACGTGACACCCCCGACGCGCGTGCCACCCCCGACGCACGTGCCACCACTGATGCAGGAGAAGCGAGCGATGATCTTCAAGCGTTCTGAGCGCGGCAAGGCCCCCGTCGAGCCGGTCACGCTGAAGATCCTGGTGGCAGGAGGGTTCGGCGTCGGCAAGACGACCCTCGTCGGCGCGGTCAGCGAGATCAAACCGCTGCGCACCGAGGAGCCGCTCAGCGAGGCGGGCCGCCCCGTCGACGACACCAGCGGCGTCTCGGGCAAGCACACCACCACGGTCGCCATGGACTTCGGCCGGATCACGCTCCGCGAGGACCTGGTGCTGTACGTCTTCGGCACCCCGGGACAGGACCGCTTCTGGTTCCTCTGGGACGAGCTGGCCACCGGGGCCCTCGGCGCCGTGGTCCTCGCCGACACCCGCCGCCTGGAGGACTGCTTCGCCGCCGTCGACTACTTCGAACGGCGCTCCATACCCTTCGTCGTCGGCGTCAACTGCTTCGACGGGGCGTCCCGTTACCCCGCCGATGCCGTGCGCCAGGCGCTCGACCTCGACCCCGAAGTGCCCGTGCTGCTGTGCGACGCCCGCGAGCGGCAGTCCGTCAAGGAGGTCCTGATCGGCGTCGTGGAGCACGCGATGTCGGTGGCCGCCGCGGCCAGAGAGCCGGCGACCACCTGACTCCGTAGACAGCGAAACGGCCCGTAGTAGGCGGCGTCACGGCCCGTACCCCCGCCGACCGGGGTACGGGCCGCGGTCATCCTCGGCTCAGCTCGCGCCGTCCTCGTGCCAGCCGAAGCTCCGCTCCACCGCCTTGTGCCAGTTGTGGTACTCGCGGTCGCGCGACTCCGCGTCCATCACCGGCGTCCACTCCACGTCCCGCTGCCAGTGGGCCTTCAGCTCGTCCAGGTCGTTCCACACGCCGGTCGCAAGGCCGGCGGCGTACGCGGCACCCAGACACGTCGTCTCGGAGACCCGCGGCCGGATCACCGGAACGCCGAGCACATCCGCCTGGTGCTGCATCAGCAGATTGTTCTTGGTCATCCCGCCGTCCACCTTCAGGCTCCGCAACTGCACCCCGGAGTCCTGGTACATGGCGTCGACGACCTCACGGGTCTGCCAGCTGGTCGCCTCCAGGACGGCGCGGGCGAGGTGCGCCTTGGTCACGTACCGGGTGAGGCCGGTGACGACGCCGCGCGCGTCCGAGCGCCAGTAGGGCGCGAACAGGCCGGAGAACGCGGGCACGATGTACGCACCGCCGTTGTCCTCCACGCTCGCGGCCAGCGGCTCGATCTCGTCGGCGCTGCGGATGATGCCGAGCTGGTCGCGGAACCACTGCACCAGCGCGCCGGTGATCGCGATGGCCCCTTCGAGGCAGTAGACGGGCGCCTCGGAGCCGATCTTGTAGCCCATCGTGGTGAGCAGCCCGCTCTTGGAGGGGACGGGCCTGTTCCCGGTGTTGAGCAGCAGGAAACTGCCCGTTCCGTACGTGTTCTTGGCCGTCCCGGTGTCGTAGCACGCCTGACCGAAGATCGCCGCCTGCTGGTCGCCGAGCGCGGAGGCGACCGGCACTCCGGAGAGCTGCCCGACCGCCGTGCCGTACACCTCGGCCGACGACCTGATCTCCGGCAGGATCGCCTCGGGGACGTTCATCGCGGACAGGATCGACTGGTCCCACTGGAGCGTGGCCAGGTTCATCAGCATGGTGCGCCCGGCGTTGGTGACATCGGTGACGTGCACGCCGCCGTCCGTGCCGCCGGTGAGGTTCCAGATCAGCCAGGAGTCGATGGTGCCGAAGGCTATCTCGCCGCGCTCGGCGCGGGCCCGCAGGCCCGGCACGTTGTCGAGCAGCCAGGCGGCCTTGGGCCCGGAGAAGTAGCTCGCGAGCGGCAGACCGGTCTGCTCGCGGAACCGGTCCTGGCCGTCCGTGCCGCCCAGTTCGTTGCAGAGCGCCGACGTCCGGGTGTCCTGCCAGACGATCGCGTTGTGCACGGGCTTGCCCGTGGCGCGGTCCCACAGGACCGTCGTCTCGCGCTGGTTGGTGATGCCGAGCGCGCTGAGCTGGTCGGCGCGCAGCCCGGCCTTGGCGATTGCCCCGGCGACCACCGCCTGCACCTTGGACCAGATCTCGGTGGCATCGTGCTCCACCCAGCCAGGCTTGGGAAAGATCTGGCGGTGCTCACGCTGGTCGACGGCGACGATCTCGCCCGCGTGATTGAAGATGATGCAGCGGCTGGAGGTGGTGCCCTGATCGATGGCGGCGACGAACTTCTCGGAGTTGTCCGGCATGGCTACCCCTTGAGTCAGCTGAGTCAGAAGGCTGCGTTGTAGATGAGACCTGCGAGGGCTCCGCCGATCAGGGGCCCGGCCACGGGGATCCAGGCGTAACTCCAGTCGGATGTGCCCTTGTTCGGTATCGGCAGGAAGGTGTGCACGATGCGCGGGCCCAGGTCGCGGGCCGGGTTGATGGCGTAGCCCGTGGGCCCGCCGAGCGAGAGGCCGATGCCGACGACCAGGAAGGCAACGATGAGTACGAGCGTGCCGGACTCGCCGAGGCCCTTGGTCAGGCCGAAGGCGAGCAGCGGAAGCACCAGGCCGATGGTCGCGATGATCTCGGTGAGCAGGTTGGCGACCGGGTTACGGATCTCCGGGATGGTGGAGAAGATGCCCAGGGTCGGCAACGGCTCGTCCACGCTCTCCGCGTCGCTCTTCTCGCCGCGCGGCACATTGGCGTTGAACTGCGCGAAGTAGACGAGGTACGCGAGTACGGCGCCGATCATGGCGCCGATCATCTGCCCGAGCAGATAGATCCAGACCTTGTCCCACTTCTCGCTGTCGACGGCGATGCCGATCGTGACGGCCGGGTTGAGATGGCCGCCGGAGAGCGGCGCGGCGGTATACGCGCCCGCTAGCACGCCGAAGCCCCATCCGAAGGCGATGACGATCCATCCGGAGGCTTTCGCCTTGGAATAGTTCAGTGTGACGGCGGCGCATACGCCGGCGCCGAAGAGAATCAGAATCGCGGTGCCGATGATCTCACCGACGAAGATGTCCCCATTCGAGTACATGGCGGCTCCTAGGCCCTCGCCCGGGGCGCTGGTCCCCGGTACTCCGTGCAGGGTGCGTTCCCACGACTACTGCCTGGCTACGCCCAGCGACTTCAGCCGAGGGCAGGAGTGTCCCGCGCCCCGCCCGGCATCGATGGCGAGCGTGCCGTCGCAGTCGAATCGCCCATGGGGGATGACCCGCTGAACAGGCCCTTCGTGCAGACCCTTCGCGCGTACAGGGGCCCTGAATGGCGCGGAGCCGAAGTGCGGCGATGCCGACTGACACCGGAAGTGTTCACCGGTGGTGATGGAGCGTCAAGGTCGCGGACGGCAACGGTTAACCGGCGCGGGGCCTTCCTCCGTGCAGACCTGCCGATGACCGGTGGCAGGACTCAGCGCACCGCCACGACCGAGGATCCGTGGCCGAACAGCCCTTGGTTCGCGGTGATCCCCACGCGCGCCCCCGGCACCTGCCGCGCCCCCGCCGCGCCGCGCAACTGCCATGTCAGCTCGCACACTTGGGCGATGGCCTGGGCGGGGACGGCCTCTCCGAAGGACGCGAGCCCGCCGCTGGCGTTGACGGGTATGCGACCACCCGGGGCGGTCGCCCCCTCCCGCAGCAGCTTGGCCCCCTCGCCCTCGCCGCACAGCCCCAGGTCCTCGTACCACTGCAGTTCAAGAGCGGTGGAGAGGTCATACACCTCAGCCAAGGAGAGGTCGTCGGGCCCGATGCCCGCTTCCTCGTACGCGGCCTGCGCGATGGAGGCACGGAAGGTCAGGTCGCCCGGCGGCACGGCGGCCGCCGAGTCCGTCGCGATGTCCGGCAGGTCGAGGACGGTGTTCGGATACGTCGGTGTGACCGTGGACACCGCGCGGATCCGCACCGGGTCCGCCGCGCCGTGCCGCCGGGCGAACTTCATGCTGGAGAGCACGAGCGCCGCCGCTCCGTCGGAGGTCGCGCAGATGTCGAGCAGCCGCAGCGGGTCGGCGACCGTGGCGGACGCGGCCACATCCTGCGCCGTGACGGTCTTGCGGTAGCGCGCGTTCGGATTGAGCGATCCCGCGGCCGCGTTCTTCACCTTGACCTGGGCGAAGTCCTCCAGCGTGTCACCGTGCACGGCCATTCGGCGGCGCGCGTACAGCCCGAAGTAGGCGGGATTCGTGGCGCCGAGGACGCGGAACCGGAGCCAGTCGGGGTCGTCGTGGCGGTCACCGCCCGCAGGCCGGAAGAACCCCTTGGGAGCGGCATCGGCCCCGACCACCAGGACGACATCGGCCAGGCCCGAAAGGATCTGCGTACGCGCCGTGTTGATCGCCTGGGCTCCGGAGGCGCACGCGGCGTACACGCTCGACACTCGCGCGCCCTGCCAGCCGAGCGCCTTCGCGAACGTCGCCCCCGCCACGTACCCCGGATATCCGCCGCGCACGGTGTCCGCGCCGACGATCGAACCCACATCGCGCCAGTCGACACCGGCGTCGGCGAGCGCCGCGCGGGCCGCCGCCGTGCCGTACTCGATGAAGCTGCGGCCCCACTTGCCCCACGGGTGCATGCCCGCGCCGAGCACCGCCACCTCGCTGGTCATGCGCCCACCCCCACCGGCCGCCAGTACCACGTCGTCCAGGTCGTCTCCGCGTCCTCGTTGAGCACGCCGGGGACGACCTCCACCTCCATGCCGACCTCCAGATCGGCGACGGTGACCCCCGGAACCGACTGTCCGAGCACCACCATGCGCTCAGCCTCGAGCTCCACAGCGATCAACGTGTAGGGGTGCCAGGTGAGTTCCGGATCGGACACATAGGGCGCGGGCGGCCGGTAGCGGCTGTCGGTGTACGACCAGACGCGGCCGCGCCGCGAGAGCGGCACCTCGTCGAGGTCACCGCCCGAGCAGCCGGGATTGCGGCAGAAGCCGTCCTCGCGGGGGAAGAAGACACAGGCGCATGCCGAGCAGCGTGTGCCCAGAAGACGGAAGTTGTCTCCCTCCCCGGCGAACCAGTCGGCCACCACGGGAGTACGCGTACGCGACAAGGCCCCTCCACGACACTGGATCTGACGGAACGTCAGAAGTGTGCCACGGGCAACGACCGGCGTGCCACGGGGAAGTCGAAATAGGTGTCCGGGAAGAGCTCGGGCTTGTAGGTGAAGTGCCACCACTCCTCGGGCAGGTTCACGAACCCGACCTCCGCCAGCGCGCCCCGCAGCAGATCCCGGTTGGCCCGCTGCTCGCCGGTGACACGGGGGTCGTCCGTGTGGGAGAGGGTGTCGAAGCAGTCGAACCCCGTCCCCATGTCCACGGAGTTGTCGGGGAAGCGCTCGTCCTGGGGTCCGTAGCAGGGCGTGAGCGCCTCTCCGGGCACGTAGGGGCGCGTGGGCAGGGCGGGCAGCTTCACCACCGTCAGATCGAGCGTCGAGCCGCGGCTGTGCCCGGACTTCGCGGCGATGTAACCGTCCTCGAACAGCCGCGACTTGTCGACATGGGGATAGAACTCCGCCTTCATGCGCTCGTCGCCGAGGTCCTCGGCCCAGCGCACGAACTGGTCGACGGCCCGCTGCGGCCGGTAACAGTCGTACACCTTAAGGGAGTAGCCCTCGCGCAGCAGCTTCCGCTGGGCCTTGTGCAGCGCCTTGGCTGCCGGCTCGGTGAGGATGCACATCGGCTTCTTGTAGCCGTCGATGGGCTCGCCCACGAAGTTGTGCGGCGTGAGGTAGCGCATCTCCTGGATGATCGTCGGGTCGACGTCGCGCAACGCCACGAACCCGTCGGGGGCCTTGGGTTCGGGCTTCGCGTGGGCGGGCGCGGAGGTGGCGGCCACGGCGAGGAGAGCGGTGGCGGTGACGGCGAGATTCCGCGGGGCGGAGGCAATTCCTGTCATGAACCCTGCATCTATCAGGATCAGGTCCCGGAGCGAAAGACCGGCATCAGGGCGATCGGATACAGTCCGCCGCGTGTCCGCATCGCAGCACCGCGCCCACCCCGTGCCGGACTCCCACTGTTCGAGCTGCGGGGCGCCCTACGGGGAGCACATGACCGGCTGGCCCCGCACCTGCCCGGCGTGCGGCGCCCTGGCCTACCGCAATCCGCTGCCCGTGGCGGTGGCTCTCCAGCCCGTGTACGACACCAAGGGCACCGCCCTGGTCGTCGTGACCCGCACCATCGCCCCCGCGCGCGGGGGAGTCGCCCTGCCCGGCGGCTTCATCGACGACCGCGAGGACTGGCGGCACGCCGTCGTCCGCGAGCTCAAGGAGGAGACGGGCATCAGCGCGGCGAGCCACGACGTCCGCCTCGCCGAGGCGCTGAGCACGCCCGACGGATACCTGCTGCTCTTCGGCCTGCTGCCGGAGCGCCCGGCGGCGGAGCTGCCCCGCTCCGCGCCGACGGACGAGACGGACGGCTGGCACCTCCTCCACCGCCCGGCCGAACTCGCCTTCCCGCTGCACACGCTGGCGGTGCGCGCCTGGTTCGAAGGGCGCTACTGACGCCCGAGGGGGAGCGGCACCGACCTACGGGGAAGCCTGCGGCACACCTCGCACCGTCACCGGCAGCCCCACCTCGCCCGCGGCCTCCTCACCGTCCCTGCCGTCCCGTTCGACCACCACACGCCCGTCGATCCACCGCGCGGCGAACCGCTCGATGTCCGGCTCCTGCCATCCGTCACCGGCATCCCTGATCACCAGGCCACCACCGGTACGCCCAGGAGCGGGCGCCCACACCTCCAGCTCGAGCCCTCCGTCGGCGCCCCGCACCGGCAGCACCGCACCGGCCCGCGCGAGCACCGGCACCCGGGAGAGCGGCGCCTCCAGAAGCACCCGGGCAGGCCCTTCGTACGCCTTCCCGGTGGCCGTGTCGTACCAACGCCCCTTGGGCAGCCGCACCGTGCGGCGGACCGCTCCCGGTTCGAGCACCGGCGCCACCAGCAGACAGTCCCCGAGCAGAAACGCGTCCTCGCAGTCACGCAGCGCCCGGTCCTCCGGACTGCCCCACCACAAGGGCCGCACATACGGCGTGCCCGTACGCCGCGCCAGGTGCGCCAGCGTCACGAAGTACGGCAGCAACCGCCGGCGCTCGACGAGCGCCACGCGCGCGTGCTCCAGCACGTCCGGGCCGAACTCCCAGGGCTCCCTGCGCCCGGCCCGCAGCGCCGCGTGCGTACGGAACAGCGGCAGATAAGACCCCAGTTGGAACCACCGCAGATACAGCTCGGGCGACGGACTGCCGTCGAACCCGCCCACGTCGGGCCCCGAGTACGGAACACCGCACAGCCCCAGACCGAGCACCAGCGCCAGCGAGGCCCGCAAGCCCGGCCAGCCCGTGGCCACATCCCCGGACCAGGTCCCTCCGTAGCGCTGCATCCCCGCCCACCCGGAGCGCGAGAACACGAACGGCCTCTCCTGGGGATGCAGTTCACGCAGCCCCTCGTACCCGGCACGGGCCATGCCGAGCCCGTACACGTTGTGCGCCTCCCGATGGTCGCCGCCGCGCCCCTCCAACGCGTGCCGGGCCGATCGCGGCAGCGTCGCCTCCCCGAAGGCGGAGAAAGAGACGGGCTCGTTCATGTCGTGCCAGAAACCCGCGAAACCCTGCGCCAGACGCTCCTTGTAGAGCCCGCCCCACCACGCCCGCACCCGCGCGTCCGTGAAGTCCGGGAACACCGCCTCACCCGGCCAGACGACCCCACGCACCGTCCGCCCCGCCGCGTCCCGCACAAAGGCGTCGCTCGTGGTGCCGCTGTCGTACACCTCGTTGCCCCGTTCGGCCTTCACCGCCGGGTCGACGATCGACACGAGACGCACACCGTCCTCGAGCAACTCGTCGGCCAGCTGCGGCAGATGGGGATAGGTCTCCTTGTCGACGGTGAACACCTGATGCGCTTCGTAGTGGTCGATGTCCAGATGGACGGCGTCCAGCGGCAGACCCCGATCCCGGTAGCCCGCCACGATCCGCCGCACCTCCTGCTCACCGCCGAAGCCCCAGCGGGCGTGATGGTGCCCGAGCGCCCAGGCGGGCGGCAGCGCCGGCGGCCCCGTCAGAGAGGCCCAGGTATGCAGCACGCGCGCGGGAGTGCCCACCATGACCCAGCACCGCAGCGGCCCGCCGGCCATGCGCACCTCGCACGAACCCACCCGGTCGTGCCCCGACCCCGCACCCTCCTCGCCCTCGCGCACCGCCACGGTCCCGTCCCACGTGTTGTCGTGGAAGACCAGATGGCAGCCGACGTCGGCCACCACCAGCTGCACGGGCATGGTGATGTACAGCGGTCCGTCGCCCGGCCCGAACGCACCCCCGGGGTCGGAGTTCCACAGCCGGTACGTCCCGTCCCGCAGCCGCGGCCCCCGCGCACGCCCCCCGAGCCCGAAGAACCGTGCGTCCGCCGCCACTTGCGACCGCTGGAACCAGTGCGCCCCGCCCCCGCCGGCCGGCTCCCACCAGCGCGGCGGCAGATCACGGCGCAGCATCAGACCACCGGGCGTGCGCAGCTCGACGGCACCGAGCCGCGAGACGACGACCGTCGCCCGCTCCGACACCACCCGCCAGCCGCCCTCCTTGTCGGGCTCGAGGACGGCCCGCGGATCCGCCTCGGGACTCCCGCTCACCAACGCGTACGAGGGATCGGGCTCCGCCCCGTCCCAACCCCAGAAGATGGCCCCGCCCGTAGTGACCCGCACCCGCAGCTCGGAACGGGCGAACCGCACGACCCCGCCCCCGGGCCCCGGCTCAACGCCCGTCACCGGACCGGGCACCCGCGCGCGCTCGACACCCCGGGGGGCGAGCCCGGCCGCGTCCGCCCGTTTCATCCGCCAAGAGGACCGCACCGTACGCAACCCCTGCGCCGTACCGACCAAACCGACCGCCTTCATCGAACGCACCAGGTCACGACCGTTCATGCTGCTCACCCTGCCACCGAAGAAGCCGCGTGTGTGGATCGTTCAACTGCCGTTCACCTGGGGTGACGGCACACAGTCGCCGCGCCGACTGTGTGAGGCTCACCCTGGTGCCGAAATCGATCACGTGGCATCGTCCTTTTCAGCCGTGTCGCGCGCACCAGCACGCGCGCACCACACACGCATACGACGCGTACAGCCCGGGAGCCGCCCCATGTCCTCAGCGAACCCTTCAGCGCTCTGGCAGCCCGACCAGAAACGGATCGCCGGCGCGCGGATCACACGCTTCCAGGCGTGGGCCGCCGAGCACCACGGAGCGCCCGCCGACGGAGGCTACGCGGCATTGCACCGCTGGTCGGTGGAGGAACTGGACACGTTCTGGAAGGCCGTGACCGACTGGTTCGACGTACGGTTCTCGACGCCCTACGCGCGCGTGCTCGGCGACCGCTCCATGCCGGGCGCCGAGTGGTTCCCCGAGGCCACGCTCAATTACGCCGAACACGCCCTGCGCGCCGCGGAGGATCCCACGCGCGCGAGCGACCCCGCTCTCCTCCATGTTGACGAGACCCACGAACCGGTCCCGGTGACCTGGGCCGAGCTGCGCCGCCAGGTCGGCTCCCTGGCTGCGGAACTGCGCGCACTCGGCGTACGCCCGGGGGACCGCGTCAGCGGCTACGTACCGAACATCCCGCAGGCCGTCGTCGCCTTCCTGGCCACCGCCGCCGTCGGTGCCGTCTGGACGTCCTGTGCCCCGGACTTCGGCGCCCGCAGCGTCCTTGACCGTTTCCAGCAGGTCGAACCGGTCGTCCTGTTCACCGTCGACGGCTACCGCTACGGCGGCAAGGAACACGACCGCCGCGCCGCCGTCTCCGAGCTGCGCCGCGAACTGCCCACCCTGCGCGCCGTCGTACACATTCCGCTCCTCGGCACCGAGGCCCCCGAAGGCGCCCTGGAATGGTCCGCCCTCACCGCGTCGGACACCGCCCCCGTCTTCGAACCGGTCCCCTTCGACCACCCCCTGTGGGTGCTCTACTCGTCCGGCACGACGGGCCTGCCCAAGGCCATCGTCCAGTCCCAGGGCGGCATCCTCGTCGAACACCTCAAGCAGCTCGGCCTGCACTGCGACCTGGGCCCCGAGGACCGCTTCTTCTGGTACACGTCCACCGGCTGGATGATGTGGAACTTCCTCGTCTCCGGCCTCCTCACCGGCACCACGATCGTCCTCTACGACGGCAGCCCCGGCTATCCCGACACCGGCGCCCAGTGGCGCATCGCCGAACGCACGGGAGCCACCCTCTTCGGCACCTCCGCCGCGTACGTCATGGCCTGCCGCAAAGCGGGCGTACACCCGGCCCGCGACTTCGACCTCTCGCGCGTCCAATGCGTCGCCACCACCGGATCCCCGCTGCCGCCCGACGGATTCCGCTGGCTGCACGACGAGTTCGCGGACAGGCCGGGCGGCCTGTGGACGGCCTCCGTCAGCGGCGGCACCGACGTGTGCTCCTGCTTCGCCGGCGCGGTGCCGACCCTGCCCGTCCACATCGGCGAACTCCAGGCCCCCGGCCTCGGCACGGACCTCCAGTCCTGGGACCCCCAGGGCAAGCCCCTCGTCGACGAGGTCGGCGAGCTCGTGGTCACCAACCCGATGCCGTCCATGCCGATCCACTTCTGGAACGACCCCGACGGCAGCCGCTACCACGACAGCTACTTCGACACCTATCCCGGAGTCTGGCGCCACGGCGACTGGATCACCCTGACCTCGCGCGGCTCGGTCGTGATCCACGGCCGCTCCGACTCCACGCTCAACCGCCAAGGCGTACGCATGGGTTCGGCCGACATCTACGAGGTCGTCGAACGCCTCCCGGAGATCCGCGAATCCCTCGTCATCGGCGTCGAAGAACCCGAAGGCGGCTATTGGATGCCCCTCTTCATCCACCTCGCCGCCGGCGCCACCCTCGACGACGCTCTGCGCGACCGCATCAAGCAGTCGATCCGCACACAGCTCTCCCCGCGCCACGTGCCCGACGAGATCATCGAGGTCCCCGGCATCCCGCACACCCTCACCGGCAAGCGCATCGAGGTCCCGGTCAAGCGCCTGCTGCAAGGCGCCGCACTGGACAAGGCGGTCAACGCGGGATCGGTGGACAACCTCGAACTGCTCCGTTTCTACGAGGACCTGGGCCGCCAACGTTCTTGATCAATTCCCGTCGGACGGTCGTTGTCAGTGCTGCCCATTACTGTGAGTGAGCATTGATCAACAGATCGCAGGGGGAATCATGGGCCGCACACAGCACAGCACCATGCGACGCGCACTGCGCCGCGAAGTCGCCGGAACCATCGGCCTGTTGGCCGACGAGGAGGACTTCGCGGCGATGCGCCGCTACCGCACCTTCACGTTCGACGACCACGCCACCTACCTGCGCCAGGCCGAAGGCCTGCTCCGCTCCCTCGCCTCCGACGGCCGGCACACCTCCATCGCCCTCTTCGACCCGGAGGAGTACGAGGAATACTGCGCCGACAGCGGCCTGGAACCGGACGCCCCGGCCAGCCGCACCCGCTTCACCGCCGAGCTGGCCTCCACCGGGCCCACCGTCCCCTACGACGGCCAGCCGCTCACGGACCTTCTGCCCGACCTCGTCGACGAGGCGGTCCGCCAGGCCACCTGGGAGTACGCCACGATGCTCCTGGCCGGCCTCGGCGCGTGCGCGGTCTGCGGCGAGGACATCGGCAGGGCCGCCTTCGACCAGGCATCGGACCTGCTCGTCCGGCTCCTCGAAACCACAGGGCCCGGCACCCGGCACCTGGTCTGCAGCCTGCCCGCCGCCCAGGAGACGCTCCTCGCGGCGCTGCACGTCGAACAGGACACCGAAGCCATCACACGGCTCGACGAAACCGAAGCCCTGGAGTTCACCACGGTCCTCGCCGTCGGCATCGCCACCCACGGCGCCGCGGGCCTGGTGATGCGTACGACCGCCGACGGCAGCCCGGACCGCGTCCAGGGCTGGCGCCTGCACGGTGAGCGCCTGCTGCCGCTCACCGCGGCCGAAGTCTTCGACGCCTACTGCACGGACGCGATCTCGGGCGACCTCGTCGCCCCGGAATCCGGCGTCGACTACTGCGCGGCCCCACCCATCGAAGACGATCCGCCCGAAGGGCGACACCGGCACTGAACGCCCGAGGGGCGCCCCATCCGCATCGGATGGAACGCCCCTCGCACGTCATACAGCGGACCGAGCGGCCCGCACGTACCTGCTACTCGCCTGCTACTCGCCTGCTACTCGCCGGACAGAACCGCCTGAGCGGCCTTCCGCGCGTCCTCGGCGCTGTCCGCGGCCCGCGCGGCGGCCGCAGCGCGCTCGCACTGGGCCAGCGTGTACTTGCCGAGAGTCGCCCGCACATAAGGAATGGACGCCGCACCCATGGAAAGGGAGGTGACGCCGAGACCGGTCAGCACACACGCGAGCAGCGGGTCGGACGCAGCCTCGCCACAGACACCACAGCTCTTGCCCTCGGCCTTGGCCGACTCGGCGGACAGCGCGACCAGGTCGAGCAGCGCGGGCTGCCACGGGTCCTGCAGCCGCGACACCGCGCCCACCTGACGGTCGGCCGCGAAGGCGTACTGGGCCAGGTCGTTGGTGCCCAGCGAGAGGAACTCGACCTCCTGCAGGATCGAGCGCGCCCGCAGTGCCGCCGACGGAATCTCCACCATGGCGCCGAACTTGGCCTGCAGCCCCGCCTCGCGACACGCGTCCGCGAACGCCTTGGCGTCGGTACGGTCCGCGACCATCGGGGCCATGACCTCGAGGTAGACAGGCAGCCCCTCGGAGGCCTTGGCCAGCGCGGTCAGCTGCGTACGCAGCACATCGGGGTGCTCGAGCAGCGACCGAAGGCCCCGCACACCGAGCGCCGGGTTCGGCTCATCGGCGGGCGTCAGGAAGTCGAGCGGCTTGTCGGCGCCCGCGTCGAGCACACGCACCACGACCCGGCCCTCGGGGAACGCCTCGAGTACCTTGCGGTACGCCTCGACCTGCTTCTCCTCCGACGGCGCCTTGGTGCTGTCGTCCAGGAAGAGGAACTCGGTACGGAAGAGACCGACACCCTCGGCCCCGGCCTCCACCGCCGCCGGCACGTCGGCGGGACCGCCGACATTGGCGAGCAGCGGCACCTTGTGACCGTCGGACGTCGCACCCGGACCGGTCGAAGCGGCGAGGGCTGCCTTCCGCTCGGCGGCCGCGGCCGCCATCTGGCTCCGCTTCTCCGCACTCGGGTCGACGAAGATCTCACCGGTGCTGCCGTCCACGGCCACAACGGTGCCCTCGGCGAGCTCGCCCGCACCCGGCAGAGCGACAACGGCGGGCACACCGAGCGCCCGCGCGAGAATCGCGCTGTGACTGGTAGGCCCGCCCTCCTCGGTGACGAAGCCGAGCACCAGCGCGGGGTCAAGCAGCGCCGTGTCCGCAGGCGCGAGATCACGCGCGATCAGAACGTAGGGCTCATCGCTGTCCGGAACACCCGGCATCGGAACGCCGAGCAGCCGCGCGACGATGCGATTCCGTACGTCATCGAGGTCAGCGACACGACCGGCCATGTACTCACCGGCACCGGCAAGCAGTTCGCGGTAGTGGGAGAACGCGTCGTAGATACCGCGCTCCGCCGTGCTGCCGACCGTGATGCGGCGGTCGACGTCGGACATGAGCTCGGGGTCCTGGGCGATCATCGCCTGCGCCTCGAGTACGTGCTGCGCCTCCCCACCGGCCAGATTGCCGCGCGCAATCAGATCGGCCGCGACAGCCTCCACGGCCTGCCGGGCGCGCCCCTGTTCGCGCTCGGCCTCCTCCGCGGGAATCTGCTTGGCAGGCGGCTCGAGCACCGCCGTCCCCATGTGCCGAACTTCGCCGATCGCCACACCATGGCTCACGCCGACGCCTCGCAGCGTTGTCTCCATTTCACCCGTCTCCAATAGAGCGACGGGCCCAGCCGCCGCGGTGGATGTCCTACTTGCCGTCAGGGACGGCGTTGACGTCACTTCCAGCTGAAGAGAGCGTCCCCGGCTTTGACGTCCCCATCCTCCACGAGCCCGCTGAGGGACTCGGCGGTGGCCTCGAGCGCCACGATGGGGCATACCGCGGACTTGCCGGCCGCCTCGACGGCCGCCGGGTCCCAGCGCACGATGGCCTGCCCGCGCTGCACCGTGTCACCCTTGTTGACGAGCAGCTCGAAGCCCTCACCATTGAGCTGAACGGTGTCGATGCCCAGGTGCGTCAGCACGCCGTGCCCCTGGTCGTCCACGACGACAAAGGCGTGCGGGTGAAGCGAGACGACGATGCCGTCGACGGGGGCGACAGCTTCTGAAGGCTCACGCACGGGGTCGATGGCCGTACCGGGGCCGACCATCGCACCGGAGAACACGGGGTCCGGTACCGCGGCGAGCCCGATGGCGCGTCCTGCAAGCGGTGACGTCACGCTGGTCATGGCATGCCTCCCAGGGGGCGGAGATTCGTAGCCGCCGTCACTGCCTGTCCCGGACGGCGCACTGTTCAGAAGAGTAAGTCATAAAAAGTCCCGGTTCCGCGCGAGAGGTCCCGGTTGACTGAGTAGGGGCACTGCACAAACGATTTGCGCCCACTCAGCGCCCCATGTAGAGTCGGACTCCTGCCTGAGGCGAGCGACGCGGTCAAGCGTCCGGACTCGGCAGCACCTATCAAGTCGGATCCTAATCCCTGGGTCAGCTTCTGCGTGCTCGCAGATGAGTGGTCAGGGAGACGAGAAATACCTGATAGAGTTTGGAACACAACGAAGGGAAGCGCCCGGAGGAAAGCCCGAGAGGGTGAGTACAAAGGAAGCGTCCGTTCCTTGAGAACTCAACAGCGTGCCAAAAGTCAACGCCAG